>JAKQXH010000001.1 GCA_029561555.1 Candidatus Omnitrophota bacterium | reverse complement strand
CGTTTTTCATTGATCTTCCCGCGCTGAAACGGAAATGTATCCGGATTAAAAAAGCGCATTTCAAAAAATTTCTTTTCGCGGTCGAGACACACATGAACGGCAAGGAATCGCGCAGTAACACGTTTATCTGGTATCACCATATGGGACTTGACGAAGACGACGATCCCTCGATGAATTTTCCGAAACAAGATTCGCCTCCCCCGGAACAGGCGGCGGCGGAGGCCGAGGCCCGGGGGAAATGGCGGGTGATGATTGACCGGCTTGAACTCGACGACGGGACCTTTGTTTACGATGACCTGCGCCTGCCGAAAGACGAGCGGCGCTGGATCTTTCAGAACCTGAAAGGTTTTTGGGAGGGTTTTGATTTAATTCCGGGATACACAAGCCCCGAGTTCCGGGAATACATTGAACTGGAAGGAACTTTCGGACAAAATCCTCCCGCCCGGTTCGCGGGGAAAGGAAAATGTCAGTTTTCCGACGGCAACAATTTTGACCTGGAGCTTTCGATCGAAGAAGGTTCCATTGCCGAATATAAATTTTTGCTGGACGGGCTTCCCGGTGAGGTGACCGGGGGCAGGTTTGATCTGCGGTCCCGGGGAATTTGTCACGAGAGCAACCTGAGGTCCGCCCATGTCTTGACGTTGCGGGAGATGAAATTTATCGCTCCCACCTTGCGGCAGAAAATTTTGAAATATCCCTTCGGGACGGTGCTTCTGGCGCTCGAAAGCCAGAAAAAAATTGAACTGGAAATCGACGTTAACGGCTATATCGGAGATCCCAAATTCCGTTTTTTCAGCGCTTTTACCAGAGCCTTCCGGAAATCCCTGACGCAAAAAGCCAAAGCGGTCCTGAATGAAATTAAAAAGGGGACCACCATGGTCGCGACCGAAGCGCCTTCCCATGTCAGGGATGGTGTGGGGCAAATTGGAAATCTTCTCAATAACACTTTTAGTAACCTGAACCCGCTGGCGGTTCTGGGGGAAACCCAGAGGAAAAAAGATGAAAAATAATTCTGAAACCAGGGCCGGCTATGTCTCCATTATCGGGCGGCCGAATGTCGGGAAATCCACTCTCCTGAATTTTCTCGTGGGTGAGAAGCTCGCGGGTGTTTCTTCAAAACCGCAGACCACGCGCGATGTCGTCCGAGGGATCGTCACGATTCCGAACGGAAAAAAAGTGGGTAGCCCTTATCGCGGGCAGATCGTCTTTCTTGACACGCCCAGCGTCCACGAGCCTCACGATCAGCTGGGAAAAGAAATGCTTCATGGGGCGCGTCATTCGCTCGATGACGCGGACGTGCTTTTCTGGATGGTTTACCCGCGGGAGATCGGAGACACGGAAGAACGGATGCTTGGTTGGCTGAAGGACTTCAGGAAGCCTGTTTTTCTGCTCGTCAACCAGATTGATAAATTTCCGAGGCTTCAGGTGCTTCCCGCGATTGATTCTTACCAGAAGGTGTACCCTTTCAAGGATTTCATTCCGATCAGCGCGGTGACCGGAGAAAACATTGATGTCCTGATGCAAAAAACGCTCGAATGTCTTCCGAAGGGTGATTTTATCTATCCCGAAGACCAGATTTCGGACCAAAACGAGAGATTCCATGTCCGGGAACTGATACGCGAAAAACTCTATCATGAGCTTGAAGATGAACTCCCTTATGATGCCGCGGTCCGGATCGAAAGTTACAAGGATGAGGAAAAAATAACCCGGATCAGCGCGACCATTATCGTCAGCCGCGAGTCGCAGAAGGCGATTGTGATTGGAAAGGGCGGGCTGAAGATCAGGGAAATCGGCCGTACGGCGCGTCTTGAAATAGAAAACCTGATCGGGCGGAAAGTTTTTCTCGAGCTCTGGGTGAAGGTCATTGCCGGCTGGAAAGAGAATGCCTCCCTGCTGGGCGAGATCCGCGAAGGATCCTGAAGAAGAGAGCGAAGATGAAGATACTTGTTTTTGGGGCGGGCGCGATTGGTTCGGCGTTCGGCGGATTTCTTTCCGGGCGGCATGATGTGACCTTGCTTGGGCGAAAGCCCCACATTGACGCGATCCGGAGACGCGGTCTCAAAGTGACGGGAATCTGGGGCCGGCATACGTTCCGGTTCAGGGAACTTGTGACCGACATTCG
>JAKQXH010000104.1 GCA_029561555.1 Candidatus Omnitrophota bacterium | reverse complement strand
GGACGAGCTTTTCGGCTTCGTGAACCGCCTGGTTTGGTCGAATCTCAAACTGGTGGTGAGCATCGCCAAGAATTATTACGCCTCGGGGATGACGCTCCTAGATCTGATTCAGGAGGGGAATCTCGGGTTGATCAAGGCGGTGGAACGGTTTGACTGGCGGCGCGGATACAAGTTTTCGACTTACGCGACTTGGTGGGTGAAACAGTCGATTACCCGGGCCCGGTTGACGCAGTCGCGCCTGATCCGCCTGCCGGTTCATGTGGAAGATCAGTTGAGCCGGTTCAAGAAGATTTATCACGCGGAGCATCAAGCGACCGGCGGAAGGCCGCCGATGTCTTCGATCGCGAGAAAACTCCGGGTCCCGGTCGCGGAAATCGAGAAGTTTGTTTCGGCGGATTCGGACCCTCTGAGCATTCACGCCCCGGTGGGAGATGACGGCGAGTTCGGCATGTTCATCAAGGACGAGACCCTCCCTCCCCCGGAACAAAGCGCGGAGTCGGCAATCCTCAAGAAGGACATTCACAAGGCCTTGAATGTCCTGAACGAGAAAGAACGCCAGATTATCGCCTTGCGATACGGCTTGAAAGACGGCGTTCCCCGGACGCTTGAAGAGATCGGCCGGGAATTCCGCCTGACGAGGGAAAGGATAAGGCAGATTGAATCAAAATCACTGACCAAACTTTCCCGGGCAAAAGATATTCAGTGGCTGAAAGAATATATCACGCCCTGATCATGCGGAAGGTTTGAGGGTCCGGAAGGCGGGGCGCAATGCATATCAATTGCCGGTTGGTTTTCGAGAAATACGCCAAGCCGTTTTTCAAGTCTAACATGAGAATTCTTGAAATCGGTCCCGACGGACACCCGTCGACTTTCCGGCAGATGCTGGACCTTGACCGGGTCCGGTGGGAAACGCTGGATATTTTTAATGACGGGCGGGTGACTTACGTTGCGGCGGACGAACATGCCTTTCCGGTCCCGGACGGGACTTTTGACGTTGTCTTCTCAAACCAGGTGATCGAGCATGTGCGGAAACCGTGGCTTTGGATCAAAGAAAACGCGCGGGTCTGCAAAAAGAACGGGCGGGTGATCACTCTGTGCCCCGTCAGCTGGCCGTATCATGAGGCGCCGGTGGATTGCTGGAGAATTTATCCCGAAGGCATGAAATCGTTGTACGAAGAAGCCGGCCTGACGCTTGAAATTTGCAGGCTTGAATCCCTGGAACGGGTGCAAGCCAAGGAGGTTTGGCCCGGGATCGGGGCCGTTCGGGAAGAATCGCCGAAAATTAATTTCAGGGATCGCCTCAGAAGATTTTTCGGCTGGCCTCAAACGGTTGCGTTTGACACCATCGCGGTTGGGGTTAAGCTGTAAGCGGGCGGGAAGAAATTTTTAATAATATAAAAGCCGATCCCGGTTGTCCCTATGCGTGAAACCCGATCGGGCCCTTAGGTTTGGGCATCGGGGGTTCGAGAAGTTCTTTAATCGCCTGGAATACGATTTAAAATTGTCGGTCATACTTTTTCTCCATCGCCTCAATCTTTTCCCGCAATTCTTTATGGCTCGCCAGCATTTCCCGTAGTTTCGTAAATGTCCGCATAATCTGAATATTGACTTGAATTGCCCGTCTGCTGTTCAGAACACTTGAGAGCATAAGAATGCCATGCCCTGTAAAAGCGAACGGGGGTTTACGATAGCCACCCCAACTTGATATGCCAAATTGGCATTTCAAGATTGTAAGCTCTTGTTTGGTAAGGGTTAAGAGAAAGTCCGGAGGGAACCTATCGATGTTTCTTCGGACCTGCCGATTTAACTGGCCGGTGTCTACTCCATACAGGGCAGCAAGATCTTTATCAAACATGACCTTCAGACCTCGGACGAGGAATATTTTATTTTGAATCGGTTCTTGAGGAATGAGCTTTGTTGCCATTTTGTGTTTCTCCTTTTTATGACTACCACTGCCTATCCAAACTCCGGTATTGAATTGCTTCCGCAATATGTTCCGCCCGGATATTCTCACATTCTGCCAAGTCGCTGATGGTTCGAGCGACTTTCAGGATTCTTGAATAAGCCCGCGCGGAGAAGGCGAGCTCTTCCATGGCTGTTTCCAGAAGTCTCTTTCCTTCGGAGGACAGTTCGCAGTATTTCCTGATTTCCCCCTCCCGCATTTGTGAGTTGGTACGGAGGGCTTCTTTTCTGAATCTTTCGTATTGGATTTTACGCGCTTTTCCGACGCGCTTTCCGATGAGTTCGGAGGATTCCGAAGGGCGGGGCGCCGTGAGTTCGCGGTAGGGAACGGGCGGGACTTCAATGTGCAGATCGAAACGGTCGAGCAGGGGGCCTGAGATCTTGGAGCGGTACGCCATAATTTGGCTGAGCGAACAATGACAGGATTTCTTGGGGTCTCCCAGAAAGCCGCACCGGCAAGGATTCATGGCTCCGACCAACATGAAATGCGCCGGGAACGAGAGGGAGGATTTTGCCCTGGCGATGGTAAGCCTTCCGTCTTCCAGGGGGGCGCGCAGGGTTTCCAGAACATCTTTTCGGAATTCCGGCAATTCATCCAGAAAGAGAACGCCGTGATGGGCCAGGCTGATTTCGCCGGGTTTTGGGAACGCCCCTCCGCCGACGAGTCCGGCCGCCGAAATCGTATGATGCGGAGACCGGAAGGGCCGGTGAATGGCCCGCGGGTTTCCGGTGACGTGCAGACCTGCGGCGCTCTGAACTCTCAGAATGTCCAAGGCTTCTTCTCTTTCGAGAGGAGGAAGAATACCCGGAATACGCCGGGCCAGCATGCTTTTCCCCGATCCCGGAGGACCGACCAACAGGAGATTGTGCGCTCCGGCGACCGCGACTTCAATCGCTCTTTTTGCCTGGGATTGGCCCCTGACCTCGTAAAAGTCGAACGCTTCTGAAGATTTCAGGTCCTCACAGCATCCTTCCCAGGCGTTCCCGGTTTGCGGAAGATCCGCTTTTTGATTTAGGAAGGCGATGACTTCGGTCAAATGGGATGCCGTATAGACCGGGATTTCCGGGACGAGACCGGATTCGAAAAGATTGGCGGAAGGGGCGATCAGAGATTTCTCTTTTTCCTTTTTCAGCATCAGAATGGCCGGAAGAACGCCTTTGGTTTTCCGGAGCGATCCGTCCAGGGCCAGTTCGCCGAGCAGGACGTAGGATTTTAAGCTTTCCGGGACAATATGCCCGAGACTGGCCAATATGCCGATCGCGATGGGAAGATCAAACGAAGGGCCTTCTTTCTTAATGTCCGCCGGCGCAAGATTGATGATGATTTTTTTGGAAGGGATCTGAAATCCGCTGTTTTTAATCGCGGTCCGGACCCTTTCCTTAGATTCTTTAACTGCCTGGTCCGGGAGCCCTACGAGAGTCATTTGGGGCAATCCGTGCGAAGCGTCGACTTCGATTTGTACCGGGGCGGATTCAATGCCCCACAGTGATGCGCTGGAAACTATGGCTGCCATGTCACGTCCGGATTATCAGCTTGTCAATGAATTATGGGTGTAATATAATTCTTTCCGCAAGAGACGAGTTGTTGAAACATGGATTTGTTTTAAATCATATTTTTTATGCTAAAATAGCATTCATTGAACTCATTGTCAAGCTAACATAACTTTCATCAAATCGCTTTCCCGACGCATGAATATAAAATCAGAAGGATCGATTTTATTGACTAGCCTGCCTAAAGCAGGATTTTTCCGCTCTCGCAGGGGTTTTTTCAGGGAAATATTTTAATGAATCCCGTTCCGAATCCCCCTTTTCATGAAGGGCAAGGCATTGCGGCAATTCTTACGGCGTGGATACTGGCGCAGACGCTAAAAGTCGTGGGAGGGGTGTTCCGGGAGAAGAAAATCAATTTCCGCTGGCTGCTTCAATCGGGAGGCATGCCCAGTTCGCATTCAGCGGCGGTTGCGAGTCTTTCGACGGTGGTCGGACTTTATTACGGATTCGGGACGATGCCTTTCTGGATTTCCCTGGTTTTCAGCGTGATTATTATGTTTGACGCGGCAGGGGTCCGGCGGGCGGTCGGGCGTCAGGCCGGAATTCTTAATGAAATCGTGGATGAAATCCAGAAAGGGAAAGTCCAGGAAGAGCGGCTCAAGGAGCTTTTGGGGCATACGCCGATTGAAGTTTTTGCGGGCGCCGCGCTGGGGATTACCGTCGCGCTTCTCATTTGTCTTTCGGATTGATTGAATCGCTGGAGGCTGGCTTTAAGGAGGAATCGGTTATGCGGTCAGGGAAATCGGTCGGAGAACGATTGAAACGTCATTTGGGGCTGACGGTGATCAGCGCTTTTTTATTGTCTCTGCCTTCGTTTTGTTCCGCGGCGCCCCAAGCGTCCATGAGCGGTCTGGAGCGATTGCATAAGGACGCTCAGGAGCTTACGGAAAAAGGAGATTTGATTCAGGCGCGGGAGAAGTACCGGAAACTGCTTTCCAAAAAACTTCCCTCCGTTCTGAAAAAAACAGCCGGCCGGGAAGCGGAAGCTCTCAATCTGCGCATTCTTTTTTCGGATGTCCCCATGCCCGAAAGCACGGTGTATGAAGTGAAAGCGGGCGACAGTCTTTATAAGATCGCGCGGGAGAACAATACCACAATCGAACTGCTCAAGAAAAGCAACGGCCTGGAAACGGATATCATTCGTCCCGGGCAGAAACTGAAAGTCATCAAGGAGCCTTTTTCGATTACGGTGGATCGTTCCGCGAACCGGTTATACCTGATTCTGGGAGGGGAGATTTTTAAGACTTACCGGGTTGCGACGGGGAAAGATCTCAAAACTCCGCTTGGGACTTTTACGATCGAGACCAAGCTGATCGATCCGACCTGGTATCCCGACGGGGGGGCGGCGGTTCCGCCCGAAAGCCCGGACAATATTCTGGGGACCCGCTGGATGGGGTTTTCGCTGCCGAGTTTCGGGATCCACGGGACCACGCTCCCGGAATCGATCGGGACGCACAGCACGTCGGGTTGCATCCGGATGCGGAATGAGGACGTTGAGGAACTTTTTTCGATTGTTCCCGTTAAAACCAAAGTCACGGTGGCGGAGTGAAGGATTCGAACCGCAACGAAATCTAAAATAAAGAGGACCGATCATGCCTAACAGAAAACATAAAAGCCGAGTTTTAAACGAGATGTCAATCAGCTGTCTTGCCTTTGAGCGTCCGATCGTCGAGCTTGAAAAGACGATCGAACAGCTGAAAGAGCACACCAAAAACGGGATTGACCTTTCCGGTGAAATCAAAAGCGCGGAAAAGAAGCTGGAAAAAGCGTTGAGGGAAACCTTCGAGAATCTGACTCCGTGGCAGCGGGTTCAGGTGGCCCGCCATCCGCTCCGGCCGTACACTTTGGATTATATCCGCGCGCTCGCGGAAGATTTCATCGAGATGCACGGCGACAGGGTTTTCGGCGACGATAAGGCGATTATCACGGGTTTCGGAAAGCTGGAGGGAAAGCCGGTCTGTTTGATCGGACATCAAAAGGGACGGGACACGAAAGAAAATCTGATGCGGTGTTTCGGCAGCGCGCATCCCGAGGGGTACCGTAAGGCCATCCGGATTATGAAACTGGCCAGCAAATTTGACGTTCCGATCGTTTGTTTTATCGATACTCCGGGGGCTTATCCCGGGATCGGCGCCGAGGAGAGAGGACAGGCGGGAGCGATTGCCTATAACCTGCGCGAAATGTACGGGCTCAACGTTCCGGTTATCGCGATTGTGATCGGAGAAGGCGGGAGCGGGGGCGCTCTCGGCATCGGAATCGGAGACCGTGTTTTGATTCTTGAAAACGCTTATTACTCCGTCATTTCACCCGAGGGATGCGCGGCTATTTTGTGGAAAGACCCGGCCCGGGCTCCGGATGCCGCAAATGCTTTAAAATTAACCTCTTACGACCTGAAGGAACTCGGGATTGTGGATGAGATCATCAAAGAACCTTTAGGGGGAGGCCACCGCGATTTCCATAAGACGGTGGAAAATGTAAAAGCCGTTATTTTGAAGAATCTAAAGGAACTCTCGGATCTTTCGAAGAAAGAACTTCTTGAAATGCGCTACGACAAGTATCGGAAAATGGGCGTATTTCAGGAAGCGGACGAGCCCACTCCGGCGGAGTTGGCCAAAACTTCGGGCGAAAAGATCGAGGATGAGGCGGAATAAAAACCGTCATCCGGTATGAGCATTGAGGAATTTCCCGAGATAGAAGATTTTCACAGACTCCCGCGCCGCGTGATCGTCAAGGGAGGGGTTTCGCGGGTGAATGCGAACGGCGATGCCGAGCTTTCGGGGATCGTCCTCAATAATCTCGGACAGCCGATCAAAGGATTGAAAGTGAATTTGGTGGTTTTTGACGACCGGGAAATGCCGATCCTGAATGCCCTGACCGATCCCGAGCCTGCGCGGCTCGCGCAGGGGGGGATTTCGTCTTTTAAGATCGTGCTCCCCGGGCACAAGGAACAAGTGACGAATTGCTATCTCTATCCGACCTGGCAGTACGATGATTCCGAGTGGGCTTAAGAAACTCATCCCCTGTTTTCTGTTTTCCTTTTTTTTTCTATTGCCCCTGGTTTTTGCCGGCCCGGCCCCGAATAAAGTTCTGAGGATACAAATCAGTGACGAAGTCATCAATCCGGTTATCGCCGAATACGTGCATCAGGCGATCCGGAAAGCGGAGACGGGACCGTTTGAATGCCTGATTATCGAGCTGGACACTCCGGGCGGGCTTTTGTCGTCTACCCGTCATATCGTCAGAGATATCGTGAACGCGAAAATTCCGGTTGTGGTTTATATCGCGCCCCGGGGCGCGCGTGCGGGTTCCGCCGGTGTTTTCATTACGCTCGCCTCTCAAGTCGCCGCGATGGCGCCGTCCACGAATATCGGGGCCGCGCATCCGGTGAACCTTGGAGGGGAGAGGCGTTCCGTCTACGACGTCCTTTATGAATGGGTCCGCGCTTTCAGGGAAAAACCGGGGCGGACACCGGCGGGGGAGAAAACCGGGGAAGACGAAAAACAAAAAAGCGTTCCGGAAGGGAAAATCGTCGAAGATTCGGTGGCCTGGGCGAGGACGATCGCGGAGGCGAGGGGGAGAAACACGGAATGGGCGGAGCGGGCGGTTCGGGAAAGCGTTTCGCAGACGGACCCGGAAGCGCTGGAATTGAAAATTATCGAGCTGATTGCCGCGGATGAAACGGAACTGCTGACGTTTTTAGACGGGAGGGAAATCAAACTGGCGGACGGGAGGCTGAAAACGCTCCGGACCCGGGGGGCTGAAATCGAAACGGTCCCCTTGAGCGCCCGGCAAAAATTCCTGAGCGTTCTGATTCATCCGAACATCGCTTACATTTTAATGCTTCTCGGGTTTTACGGGCTTCTCTTTGAGGTCACGCATCCGGGATTCGGGTTCCCGGGGATCGCGGGTTTCATTTCTCTGGTGCTCGCGTTCTATGCTTTTCAGGCCCTGCCCGTTAATTACGCGGGGTTTGCGCTGATGATGCTGGGAATTCTTCTGATTGTGGGCGAAGTGAAGATGCCCGGGTTCGGGTTGTTTGCGCTGGGCGGGGTGGTCTGTCTTTTCCTCGGGTCGGTCATGCTGTTTGAAACCCGCGATGCGTTTCTCCGTTTGTCGCTTAAAATTGCGGTCCCGTTTGTTTTCGGGACGGCAGCCGTTTCCTTCTTTTTAACGCAGGCCGTCGTCAGAAGTCATCGCAAACAAGTGGGAACGGGACCGGAAGCGTTAATCGGCCGGAGAGGCATTGTGGAAACGGAGAAGGAGACGAGCCGGGAAATCGAAGGGCATCCTTATCATGCGCAGGTTTTTGTCCGCGGGGAGATTTGGCGGGCGGCGTGTCCGGAATGCCTGCGGCGGGGAGAGACCGTGGAAGTGATCGGGATCCGGGGACTTGTGTTATTGGTCCGGAGAATCGGGTAAGGCCTGCCGAATATGCGCACGGGGAACGGCTTGTCAGAAGTTCTAAGTCATTTTGGATTCGTAACGGTCGATCATGACAGAAAAAGGAGGGGTTTATGATTTCACCGGTGGTGATGTTTCTGGCTTTTATCGCTTTTTATTTCTTGAGTTGCGTTAAAATTCTCAACGAGTACGAACGGGCGGTTGTGTTCCGGCTGGGCAGGCTTTTGTCGAAGCCGAAAGGGCCGGGCCTGATTTTTATTTTCGCGCCGATTGACCGCATGGTCCGGGTCAGTCTCCGAACCGTGACGCTGGATGTCCCCACTCAGGACATCATCACGCGGGACAATGTGTCGGTCAAGGTGAACGCCGTCGTTTATTTCCGCGTCTTTGCTCCCAATCTCGCGGTGACGGAAGTGGAGGATTATCTTTTTGCGACGACTCAGCTCGCGCAGACGCATCTGAGAAGCGTGCTCGGACAGGCGGAACTGGACGACCTTCTTGCCGAACGGGACAAGATCAACCGGCAGCTTCAGGAACAGCTCGACAAACAGACCGATTCCTGGGGCGTCAAGGTTTCGAATGTCGAAATCAAGCATGTGGATCTTCCCCAGGAGATGCAGAGAGCGATGGCGAGGCAGGCCGAAGCGGAACGGGAACGCCGCGCAAAAATCATCAATTCCGAAGGGGAATTCCAGGCCGCCGAAAAATTGGTCCAGGCCGCGCAGATGATCGAAAAGCATCCGACGGCCCTTCAGATGAGGTATCTTCAGACGTTGAGCGAAATTGCGTCGGAAAACAATTCCACCACTATTTTCCCGATTCCGATCGACCTTCTGTCGCCGTTTCTGAAAAAGCCCGAAGGGGTTGAAAAGAAGTAGGAGGGATTTTTTGAAGAAAAACTCGTTTAGCGAGGCGAAACGGTATCTGGTCGGCGGGGTCAATTCGCCGGTTCGCGCTTTCAAGGCGGTCGGCGGGGAACCCTTTTTGGTCGCTTCGGGGAAGGGGTCCCGTCTTTATGACGGAGACGGGAATGCCTATCTCGATTACGTCATGTCCTGGGGGGCGAATATCCTGGGGCATGCCGCGCCGGAAATCGTTTCCGCCATCAACCGGGCTGCGGGTCAGGGAATCAGTTTCGGCGCGCCGACCTGGTCCGAAGCGGAACTGGCCAGGATGATCCGGGAAGCCTTCCCTTCGATGGAGAAAGTCCGGCTGGTTTCTTCCGGGACGGAGGCGGTGATGAGTGCCGTCCGGTTGGCCCGCGGAGCGACGGGCCGGAAGAAAATCGTCAAGTTCATCGGCGGATATCACGGGCATGCCGACGGTTTCCTGGTGAAAGCGGGCTCGGGAGGGGCGACGTTCGGGATTCCCGATTCGAAGGGGGTTCCGGAAGAAGTCGCTCGGCTGACTCTGGCGATTCCGTATAATCACGAAGAAGAGGCGGAGAAAATTTTCAAGGCTCACGGAGATGAAATTGCCTGCGTCCTGGCCGAACCGGTGGCGGCGAACATGGGAGTCGTGGTTCCGGAAGAATCTTTTCTGCAGAAACTCCGGGATTTGTGCAACCATTACGGCGCGTTGCTTGTTTTTGACGAGGTGATCACCGGGTTTCGGATCGCCTACGGAGGGGCGCAGGAATTGTTCGGGATTGAAGCGGATCTGACCTGTCTCGGAAAGATACTGGGCGGAGGCCTCCCGCTGGCGGCTTTCGGCGGTCGGGACGAAATCATGTGCCATCTGGCTCCGGAAGGGCCCGTGTATCAGGCCGGAACGCTTTCCGGGAATCCGCTTGCGGTTGCGTGCGGGATCGCGGTTTTAAATATTTTGAGATCCGGAGAAGTTTACCGGGAACTGGCCCGGAAAAGCGAATCGCTGCTCGGACCTTTGTCGGATTACGTCACGAAGAAATCCTATCCGGTCCGGATCCGGGCCTGCGCGTCTCTTTTTACGGTTTTTTTCGCGCCGGATGAAATCAGGAACTTTTCGGACGCGCAAAAATCCGACACGGAAAAATACGCGGCGTTTTTTCACGGCCTTTTGAAACAGGGGGTTTTCTTCCCCCCTTCCCAATTCGAAAGCTGTTTTATTTCTCGCGGTCATAGTTCGCAGGACCTGTCGATAACACTGGACGCGGTCCGGAAATCTTTGGAATTTGTTTTTAAATGAAACCCGGAAACAAAAACCGAAAAACAAAAGGAGGATGATTTTATGAAAGGGGTTTTTAAATTGGCGGGAGTTTTGGCCGTGACGGCCGTGATGGCTTTTCAACCGCTTGGTTTTGCGGAAGAAGCGCCGGCAACGGGCCGGATTCCCTTAATCGGAGAAACGGCGCCTTCTTTTGTGGCGGAGACGACACAGGGGACCGTTAACTTTCCCGAACAGTATAAGGGAAGCTGGGTAATCCTGTTTAGCCATCCCGCGGATTTCACGCCTGTCTGCACCACGGAGTTTATGACCTTCGCGTCGATGGAAAAGGAGTTTAACGATTTAAACTGTAAGCTGATCGGACTTTCCATTGACAGCACCTACAGCCATATCGCCTGGCTGAGGACCATCAAGGAGAAAATCAAGTACAAAGGGATGTCGGGCGTTGAAGTGAAATTTCCCGTGATCGCCGATTTGAAGATGGATGTGGCGAAGAAATACGGAATGGTGCATCCCAACGCGGCCGACACCAAAGCGGTGAGGGCGGTGTTTCTGATCGATCCGGAATCCAAAATCCGGGCGATGATTTATTATCCTCTGTCCAACGGCCGGAATATGGACGAGATCAAGAGGCTTTTGATCGCCATGCAGACTTCGGACGCGGATAAAGTGGCAACGCCGGCCAATTGGCAGCCCGGGGAAGACGTCATTGTCCCGCCTCCCGGCAGTTGCGGAACGGCGAAGGAACGGGTCGAAAACGCCGCGAAGGAAAATTATACCTGCCTGGATTGGTTTATGTGTTTCAAGCCGCTCAAGCGGGAAAAACAAGGCTGAACGGAAAACACTCTTCGGATTTGAAGGCGGGGGCGGTTCGCTCCCGCCTTTTTTCCGGGGACATACGGTTTGAAGTCAACGGGGATTTCGGTTAAAATGCGACCCTCTGAGTAAAAGATATGCGAGTCAAACAAACTCTGGAAGAGATTTACACGCCGATTCAAAGGGAGCTCGGGCAGATTGACGATGCGATACTCGGCATTCTTGCCACGGATAATCCGCTTTCGAAACAGGTGATCGAGTATTTTTTCGGCGTCAAGGGGAAAACGCTGAGGCCGGCTTTGTGCCTTTTCGGCGCGGGGTTTGCCGAGGATCCCGAGGTCACGGGGAATGCCCTTCCCGTGGCGGCGGCTCTCGAAATTTTTCATTCGGCGACGCTGATTCACGATGACATCGTGGACGGATCCCGCCTCCGGAGGAACCGGCTGACGGTGAACGCCAAATGGGGCGCGCAGGCGGCCGTTCTCATGGGGGATTATCTGCATGACCGGGCCATGACGGCCGTCTTTGAGACGAAAAACGAAAACCTGTTTTCTCTTTTACTGAAGACGGCTTGCGATGTCTGCGACGGGGAAATCCTTGAATTCAGCGAAAAAGAAAACCTCTCCTTGACCGAGGCCCAGTATTTCAGGATTATCCGAAAAAAGACCGCGGCCCTCTTTTCGGCCTGCGTTGAAGCGGGCGCGCTGGTGGCGGGGCTCGGGTCGGATGACCGCTTTGCGTTGCGGCAGTACGGCACGGATTTCGGGACGGCGTTTCAGATCGTCGACGATTGCCTTGATTTTATGGGGGAGCGGGACGCATTCGGAAAAAATCCGGGATCGGATTGCGACGCCGAGGTCCTCACGCTTCCCTTGATCCGGGCATTGTCGCTGGCGTCTTCGAACGAACAAGAGGAAATCCGGAGGACCTTTCAATCGGGAGGGAAAGATAAGTTCGATTATCTCAAGAAACTGATTTCGGGGTCCGGGGCAATCGAATACGCGATGGATCGCGCGAGGGATTTCTCAAAACGGGCGGTTTCGCACCTTGCTTTTCTGAAGGATGTCCCCGTCCGCCATAGCCTGGAAGCGCTTTCCGATTTCGCGACCGAAAGGGTAAAGTGATGACCGACGCGTTCGAAGAGAGAAGGAAGATCCTGGCTCTGACCGTTTTATTCGGATTGGCCTGCGCGCTGGCCGCTTTTTTTCTGAAAAAAAACGACTGGGCCTTCGGCGTCGCGGGCGGAACGCTGGCGGGAGCGTTCAATTATTATTTTCTCTTCCGGCACCTGGCCGTTCTGCGGGAGCGAACCCTGCGTCCGGCGGATCACGTGGCGCGTTTTTTTCTGCGATATCTCTTCCTCGGACTTCTTTTCTTTTTGGCGTTTCGGATCCCGGGGATTCATTTCGGAGGATTTCTTCTCGGTTTTTTTCTGGTGTATTTGAGCTCCGGATTGTTTGTCCTCCGGAAAATATTTCGGAAGTGAAAATATCGACGGGCCTGAAAGCGGAATGAATCGTAAAAGCCGATGATGACGGAAGCGGGAAAACTGTTTTTGGTCAGCACGCCTATCGGGAATCTGAAGGATATCACGTTGCGGGCGCTGGAAGCGCTCCGAGCGGCGCAATGGATTGCCTGCGAGGATACCCGTCAGACCCGCAAGTTGTTGTCGCATTACGATATTCACGTGCCGGTCACGAGTTTTCACGATCATACGTCGTCCGGGAAGCTGGACTTTATTCTCCGGGAGCTTGAGTCGGGCAAATCGGTCGCGTACGTTACGGACGGAGGAACACCGCTGATCAGCGATCCGGGGTACGCGTTGGTCCGTTCCGCGCTTGAAAAGGGGATCGCGGTCGAAGGGATTCCGGGTCCCGCGGCGCTGGTCGCGGGGCTGGTCGTCAGCGGGGTGCCTTGCGAGAAATTTGTGTTCGAAGGGTTTCTCCCTTACAAGGAAGGCGCCATGCGGAGGGCGTTGGAAAAGTTGCGGGAGGAGGAGCGGACGATGGTTTTTTACGAGTCCCCGCACCGGATCGAGAAAACACTCCGGGCGATGACGGAAATCTTCGGGGCCCGGCGGGGATGTCTCTCCCGGGAAATGACCAAACAGTTTGAGGAGCAGATCCGGGGGACTTTGCCTGAAATTTTGCGGGAAACCTTGTCCAGGAAGAAACTGGGGGAAATCGTTTTGATCGTCGAAGGCGCGGACGGGATCGAAAAAGCGGAGGCGGATTGACATGAAGCGGATGGCGATATTTATCTCGGGCCGGGGAAGCAATATGGAGAATATTGTGCGTCAGGTCAAGCGGGGAAAAATCCGGGCGGAAGCGGGGCTGGTCTTCAGCGATAAGCCCGGGGCTCCCGGTCTTAAAAAGGCGAAAGCGTTTGGAGTGGAGACGGCCGGCCTTGAGCGCTCGGCTTTTGAATCGAAAGAGCTTTTTGAGAAAGCGATATTGGAAATACTCAAATCCCGGCGAATCGATTTCATCGTCCTGGCGGGATACATGAAAATCGTGGGGCCGGTTTTGATCCGGGCTTATCCCGGGAAAATTTTAAACATTCATCCCGCCCTGCTTCCGTCCTTCAAGGGGGCTCATGCCATCCGGGACGCATTTGATTACGGCTCGCGCGTGACGGGGGTAACGGTTCATTTCGTCGATGAGCAGGTGGATCACGGCCCGATTATTCTGCAGGAGGCCGTGACGATCGGATTGCGGGACCGCTTGCCGGCCGTTGAGAAGAAAATTCATGCGGCGGAGTACCGGCTTTATCCGCGCGCGATCGAGCTTTTGGTTTCCGGGAAATTGAAGATCAAAGGCAGAAAAGTTCTGATCCGTTCATGATGCGGGCGCTCCCCGATTTTTAAAAATTTTGAGTCAAAATCATGCCGTTAAATCCGAAACAGGTTGAGGAAGTTAATTGGTGGCGGAATTTCTTCCGGTCGATGGGGTCCGAAGGATTTTTGAACGTCAGGAGGGAGGATTGGGAAGTGACCCTCCGTTATCTCCCCGAGATCAATGCCGCCCGCGGCCGGGGATTGGATTTAGGGTGCGGTCCGCTCAGCATTCTTGAGTGCTCCCGGATCCGGGGCGTGGTTTATGCCGCGGATGCCTTGCTGGACGAATACCGGAAAATCCTGCCGTCGGAAAATCGCCGGATCCAAGAGGGCCCCGAAATCCGCTATTTTAAAAGCGACGGGGAAGGCCTGCCGTTTCGCGACGGTTATTTCGACTGGGTTTTGTGCCGCAACGTGATCGATCATACGCCGAATCCGGCTAAAATGATCGCGGAAATCCGCCGCGTGCTAAAACCGGGAAAGCGCTTGTACTTTGAAGTCAATTTCGACCAGATTTTGGGGACGGCCCATTATGATTTATGGAACCGCGATTCGGTCCGGAACTACTTTGACGGGTTTAGAGTTGCCGTGGAGAGGATTCAGGATAAGCCCGAATATCGGCAGCAAGGATTTTGGGCCGTTTTGTTGAATCAAAAGAAGACCGGATGGAAAAGCCTTTTCAGGAATTGGTTCTCCGGTTAGTTTGACGGGAAGCCTTTCCGTTCTGCTTTTTCGAAAAACTCCCGCCTGGCATATTTTCCCCCGCTCATATATAATACACATCTACATTGTTACCGATTAAGTAAGACGGAAAAATGCTTTGCAGTCAATCGTGAGACGGAGAAAAGTATGAAAACGAAGATCACCAAGGTCCATGCAAGAGAAATTCTGGATTCCCGCGGGAATCCGACGGTCGAAGTCGAGGTTTATTTGAAAGACGGTACGATGGGACGGGCGGCGGTTCCCAGCGGGGCCTCCACCGGAGAGCATGAAGCTCTCGAATTGCGCGACGGGGACAAAGCGCGTTATTTGGGGAAAGGCGTTTTGAAGGCGGTTGAAAATGCCAACAAGATTATCGCGAAAGCGGTGGAGGGTTTTGACGCCGCGGAGCAGAAGAAAATCGACCGCCTGATGATCGAAATGGACGGGACGGAAAACAAATCGAAACTCGGGGCCAACGCGATGCTCGGTGTTTCCCTGGCGGTCGCCCATGCGGCGAGTCTTTCGGAAGGCCTGCCGTTGTATCGTTATTTGGGAGGTTCCAAAGCGGTTACGTTGCCCGTTCCGATGATGAATGTTCTGAACGGGGGCGTTCACGCCGACAACAATCTTGACGTTCAGGAGTTTATGATTATGCCGGTCGGTGCGCCGAATTTTCATGAGGCGTTGAGAATGGGAGCGGAGGTGTTTCATAATCTGAAGACGCTTCTCAAATCAAAAGGTCTCAATACCGCCGTCGGCGACGAGGGCGGTTTTGCGCCTAATTTGACTTCCAACGAGGAAGCCATCGAGTTTTTATTGCAGGCGATTGAGAAGGCGGGTTACGGGCCGGATCGGATTAAAATCGCCCTGGATGCGGCGTCCAGCGAAATGTACGACCGGAAGAGCGGGAAGTATGAGGTGGACGGCGCTCAAAAGACAAGCGGGGAAATGGCGGATTGGTACGAAAAACTTTCGGGGAAATATCCGATTTTTTCGATCGAAGACGGCCTGTCCGAAGATGATTGGGACGGGTGGTCGACGCTGACGAAGAAACTCGGAAAGAAGGTTCAGTTGGTCGGAGACGACCTGTTTGTGACGAACACCAAGCGCCTGAAGCGCGGGATTGACGCGCAAATCGGGAACGCTATTTTAGTCAAACTCAATCAGATCGGCACTTTGACCGAGACGATTGAGACGGTAAAGCTCGCGCAGGCAAATGGTTACAACGCGGTCATCAGCCATCGTTCGGGTGAGACGGAAGATTGCACGATTGCGGATCTTGCCGTCGCCTTGAATGCGGGGCAGATCAAGACCGGTTCTTTATGCCGGACGGATCGCGTGGTGAAGTACAACCAATTGCTGAGGATCGAGGAACAGCTGGGGAAAAGAGCCGTGTACGGCGGCCGTTTGGTCGAACGTTCAAGAAAAGCATAAAAATGCTCAGGGACCGGGAGGGGACGATCTGATGTTTGCGAGGAAAATGAAGGTTCTTTTCCTGCTTTTCGTGATGGTGTCGGCCTTTGCCCTGGTCTATTTGCCCAGTTTTTCAAAGTATCAGGAGCTCAAGAGGAAAGAGACCGAGCTTAAGGAAGAAATCGGACGTTTGAGGAGCACTTTGAAACAGTTGGTCGAGGAAGAACGGCTTTTGGAGAGCGATTCGGAATATCTGGAAAAAGTCGCTCGCGAAAATTTGGGGCGGGTTCGCCCCGGGGAAGTTGTCTATAAAATCGTGCCCGCGGAAAAGAAAAAAGAAGAACTTCAGAGTCTCGGAAACGAAAAAACGGTTCTTCCGACGTGAATTTCCGGCGGGCCTGGCGTTGAGCCGGGGATGTGAGTGCATGCGCTTTGCGGTAACGGTGAAAAAGATTTTCATGAAGGGAATCAGCCGTCCGCGGACGTTTTCCGCGGGTTCCGAGCCAAGAGGCCGCTTGACACTTTACACCGGACTTCTCTATAATCTCAAAAGCTGTTTGAAAGAAATTTTGCGATACAACGCGGGGTGGAGCAGCCTGGTAGCTCGTTGGGCTCATAACCCAAAGGTCGCAGGTTCAAATCCTGCCCCCGCTACCATCGTTTTTGCGCTTTCAAAAAATGCGCAAGATGAACCGAAACAGGAAACGGCCCCGGAATCCGCCGGAAGAAAAACGGCTCGATCCGGCGCCGTTTCTGTCGTCGGGAGAATGCATTTTCGCTTTTCAGGCGGGAATCGCATGCAGACAGGGAAACAAAAGATATCCGAAATTTCCGACCGGGGTTTCAAACGCAATTCCTTCCGAACGTTCTTTTTTTTCCATCCGGGCTCTCCTCTTTTAGTGACAAACATGGCGGCGTAGCTCAGTTAGTAGAGCAAGGGACTCATAAGCCCTGTGTCGGGGGTGCAATTCCCTCCGCCGCTACCATTTTTTAAACCGCGTTGGCGGGAATCATGCCCCGGCCACGCGGGGTTAATTCGCGAGAAGGAGAGGATGTTCCCTCCTTCGATTTTTCATGAGACACTCAGGGGAGACCAAGAATGATTGCGATGGAAAGAAAAGAAGACAAGGTTGTGGATATTTTTCTCAAGACGATTCGCCGCTATGACATGATCCGGAAAGGGGAATCCGTTATGGTTGCGCTTTCCGGCGGACCGGATTCCGTAAGCCTGTTTGATCTTTTTTACAGAATTCGCGCGGACTGGAAACTGAACATTCATCTGGTTCACGTGAACCATTCGCTGAGGGGCGAGGCGTCCGACCGGGATCAGATGTTTGCCGAGCGGTTTGCCCGGGAGCTCAAGATGCCGATCAGCATCAAAAAAATCGATGTCGAAAAGTTTTCGAAGGACCACCGGATGTCGCTGGAAGAGGCGGGGCGGGAATGCCGCCTTCAGTTTTTCAAGGAAGAAGGCGCCCGTTTGGGGATCTCGAAAGTTGCGTTGGGGCATCACCGGGACGATCAGGCGGAGACGGTTCTGTTTCGGCTGATCCGGGGGACCGGCCTTCGCGGGATCGGAGGCATGAAGCCGGTTTCGGAATGGCAGAATCTGACTTTGATCAGGCCCCTGATCGAATTCGGCAAGGAAATGCTTCAGGATTATGTCCGCGACCGCAAGCTGACTTATTGCGTCGACGGGAGCAATACGCATACTCATTTTGTCCGGAACCGGATTCGCCATCAGCTTATTCCCTATCTTGAGCGCCACTATAATCCCCGCATCAAAACGGCATTGGCGCATCTTGCGGACACCGTCGCGCTGGATCTCGCGTTTATCGAAGAGCTTGCGCTGAAACATTATCCGAAGATCGTGAGAAAGCGGAAGGGCTCTCTGATTACGCTCAAGAAGAAGAAATTTCTGCTTGAGCCGGAGGCTTTGCGGTTCCGGATTCTGCAGAAGGCGATACGGGAATTGGATCCGGACAGCGAATTGACTTACTTCCACTGGGACGAGATCCGTAAAGCGCTTGAGCGGAACGCGGAAAAATTCGAGATTCATATTCCGTCGGAAACCTCGGTTTCCTTCGAGCGGAAGGAGATCATTCTCAAGAAACCGGTTGCGGACAAGACCGAGCAGTACCGCTATGAATTGCCTTTGGGGGGCAAGATCCGGATCAAGGAAAAAGGGCTTGAATTCGCGGCCGAGGCGTTTGAGCAGCGGATCTACAAGGAAGACCGCCAGGATAAAACCTGCGGGATTTTCGATCTGGATAAAATCTCCTTTCCGATTGTCATCCGGAACCGGCGGGAAGGCGATATGTTTCAGCCCTTGGGCATGCCGTTTCCCAAGAAACTGAAAGAGTTTCTGATCTCGAGAAAGGTGGCCAGTTACGATAAGAATGTGATGCCGTTGTTTCTCAGCGGAAACGAGATTTTCTGGGTTTACGGCGTGGAAATATCCGAACGGTTCAAGGTGTCTCACAAGACCCGGCGCTTTCTGAAGATAAGCAATATCGCCTGATCCGACGGCTTGTTTCTCGGGAGGCTTTTTTAACGGGGAAGGGCGGTTTGGAGCGGGTTTCGGCCTCACGGAGAGGCCGGCCCGGGCCGGCGGAGATTCAATTGACATTTCCGGGGTGATGTTGTACCGTTCTTGTGCTTTTGCGTGAAAAGAGGAGAACATTTTGGAGAAATTAAAGGGGCCTTCGAACAAAAAAGGAAAGACACCGTTTGAATTTATGGGACCGTCAAAAAACGGAGGGCCCAAAGGGAAGGGGCCTCAGGAGCAGACCCGTATTATTGTTTTTGCCCTGATTACCCTTATTTCTTTCATTATCCTCCAGTTTGTCGTTTTCCCGGGGATCGAGCTCAAGCGGCTGAGCTATTCGGACTTCTACAATCTGCTGCTCAGCAACCCCGATACCGGCCAAATCGTTTCCTGCGAGCTGGTGGAAACAATTGTCCGGGGGAAATTCCGGGACGGGGCTTATTTCCAGGTCAATATTCCGGACAATGATCCGGAACTCGTTCCGCTTCTTCGGAAAAACGTTCAGAATTTTTCCGTGAACCCGCCCCAGGTGTTTTGGAGAAACCTGATTTATTCTCTCCTGCCGGTTGTTTTTCTGATCGGGTTCTTCTGGTTTTTTGTCTACCGGGGGGTTCAGCACGGAGGCGGGAAGATCCTTTCTTTCGGCAAATCGCGGGCGAAACAGCTCGGGACCGACAAACAGCGGGTAACGTTTAAAGACGTTGCGGGAGTGGAAGAGGCGGAAGAAGAGCTTCAGGAAATCATCGAATTTTTGAAAGATCCGCAGAAATTTCAGAAACTGGGCGGACGCATCCCCAAAGGGGTGCTTTTGATGGGGCCTCCGGGGACCGGAAAAACGCTTCTTGCCAAGGCGGTTGCGGGGGAAGCGAACGTGCCGTTTTTCTCGATCAGCGGGTCGGATTTTGTGGAAATGTTCGTCGGGGTCGGGGCTTCCCGCGTTCGGGATCTTTTCGAACAGGGGAAACGTGCCGCGAAGCAGAGCGGTCGCGGAGCCATTATTTTTATCGATGAAATTGATGCGGTGGGCCGCCAGCGGTTCGCGGGAATCGGCGGAGGGCATGACGAACGGGAGCAGACTCTGAACGCGCTTCTGGTGGAGATGGACGGGTTTGATACCCAGGAAGGGGTGATCTTAATCGGAGCGACGAACCGTCCGGATGTTTTGGATCCGGCGTTGCTGAGGCCGGGAAGATTCGACCGCACGATTGTGGTGGCCCGTCCCGATATCGTGGGGAGAGAGGCGATTCTCAAAGTTCACACCCGGAATATCAAGATGGCTTCGGAAGTTGATTTGGGGAGGCTCGCCCGTCAGACGCCGGGGTTTTCCGGAGCGGACCTTGCGAACCTGGTCAATGAAGCCGCTCTTTTGGCGGCGCGACACGATAAAACGGCGGTCGGGCAGAGCGAGCTAGAGTCATCGATCGAGCGGGTGATGGCGGGCCCCGAACGGAAAAGCCGCGTGATTTCAAAACGGGAGAAAGAAATCGTCGCGGTGCATGAATCCGGGCACGCGCTTTTGGGGCTTTTGATTCCCGAAGCGGACCCCGTTCAGAAGATTTCCATCATTCCGCGCGGCTACGGGGCGTTGGGCTATACGCTTCAGGCCCCGACGGAAGACCGGAATCTTCTGACCGAACAGCAGCTTTTGGACCGGGTCACGGTTCTTTTGGGCGGACGCGTTGCCGAGGAGATTTTCTTCCAGGAAATCACTTCCGGCGCCCAGGACGACCTTGAGAAAGCCACTCAGACGGCGCAATGGATGGTGTGTGAACTCGGCATGAGCAAGAAACTGGGGCATTTGACTTTCGGGAAGAAGGACCGGGAGGTCTTTCTGGGGCGGGACCTTCTTCGGGAAAAAGATTATTCGGAGCAAACCGCAATTTTAATCGATGAAGAAGTCAGGAAAATCGTGGATTTCTGCTATGAACGGGCGCAGAAACTGATCCGTGAAAACAAGGAGAATCTCCGGAAACTTTCCGAAAAACTTCTGGAGCGGGAAGTCCTGGACGGCGACGAGGCGCGAAGGATTATCGGTCTTCCCGAATTGAAGAAACCGCCCGCAGCCGAGGTGATTCCGCCGCCTTCCGATCTACCCCCGTCAAAAGGAAGCTGTATTTCGGACGGCCTTCCGGGCGAACCCGGGCTTTGAATTTTTTCGGGTTCTCGCGCTTGAAATCCGATTATCCGGCTTTTTATTCGTTGAAACGCGATAGGACCGGTGCCTAAGATGAGAAAAATGAGCGATCGAAAAGACATGATGTTTTCGGCGAAGGACAGGGTCTGGAATCTTTCCGAAAAAGCGTTGGTGATGGGGGTCATTAACGTGACGCCGGATTCTTTTTCGGACGGAGGCGAGTATCTTGATCCCCACCGGGCGCAGGCGCGCGCGATTCAATTTGAGCGGGACGGCGCGGATATCCTCGATCTCGGCGCGGAATCGTCGCGTCTGGGGGCGGCAGCGGTCTCCTGGGAAGAAGAATTGCGAAGGCTCCTCCCCGTTCTGAAAGCGGTTCGCGAGGTGACCGATCTTCCGGTTTCGATCGATACGACCAAGAGCCGGGTTGCCGATGAGATGCTGAGAAACGGGGCCTGCATGATCAATGATGTGAGCGGATTGAGGGCGGACCCGGCGATGCCTGCCGTGATTGCCTGCCATCAGGCGGGGATTATTTTGATGCACCGGCGGGGAGACTCGCTCACGATGCAGGAAAAGACTCAGTACGGGGATTTAATCTTCGAAATCAAGCGCGAACTCAAGGAAAGTATTGACACTGCAATTGACGCTGGAATATCCTATGACCGGATGGCGGTGGATCCGGGAATCGGTTTCGCGAAAACGAAATCACAGAATCTCAGTCTCATCCGCTGGCTCGAGGAATTTCTTGAATTTGAACTTCCCATCGTGATCGGGGTCTCCCGGAAATCGTTTATCGGGGAAATCACGAAAACTTCGCCGAAAGAACGTGTTTTCGGGACGGCGGCGGCCGTGGCATTGAGCGTCTTCAACGGGGCAAAGATTATCCGCGTTCATGATGTGAAGGAAATGCGGGAAGTCGTCGAGGTGACGGAAGCGGTTTTGAAAGCAACCTGATAGGGTCCGGCCTTTCCGGCAGTGAATTTGCCGGGGCCGCCGTGACGGTTTGGGTAAATGAACTCATACGGAGGGTATCATGTCGGGACATTCGAAGTGGGCTACGATTAAGCATAAAAAGGCCGCGGCCGACGCCAAGCGCGGGAAAATATTCACGAAAATCATCCGCGAACTGACGGTAGCGGCAAAGAGCGGCGGAGGGAGTCCTGAGTCCAATCCCCGCCTCCGGGTGGCCATTCAGACTGCCAAAGACAACAATATGCCGCAGGATAATATCACGCGAGCGATCAAAAAAGGCACGGGCGAACTGCCGGGGGTTTCTTATGAAGAAGTGAATTACGAAGGATACGGGCCGGCAGGGGTTGCCGTGTATGTCCAGGTCCTGACCGACAATAAAAACCGGGCCGCATCCGAAATCCGGAGCATTTTTGACAAACGGGGCGGGAATATGGCCGGGGCCGGGTCCGTGGCGTGGATTTTCGAGAAAAAAGGTCTGATTGTCGTGAATAAAAGCAAGATTTCCGAAGATCAGCTCATGGAAATCGTGCTTTCAGCGGGCGCCGAAGATCTGACGGCGGACGGCGATTTATTTGAAGTGACTTGCGTCCCTCAGGATTTTGAGAACGTTAAGAAGGCCTTGGCGGACAAGAATATTGCCTGTGAATCCGCTGAAATTACAATGCTGCCCAAAAATCTTGTCAAAGTCGATTCCGAGAATGCCAAACAGCTGCTGGGTCTGATCGAAGCCCTGGAAGATCATGATGACGTTCAGAGTGTCTATAATAACGCGGACATTCCGGAAGACGTCATGAATGAAATATCCTAACTTGTTTTTCTGATTGAAGTTAGCTTAACCCCGCCTTATGCAAGGGATCGCTTTCTGCCGCTACCGCGAGAAGTGGATTCTATCCGTCCGAAATACTATAATAATATACGTCATGTTATGTGATGAAAGCACAAGCAAGTGAGGTGTAAAAATGGATAAACAAGTTATTATTGCAAAAATCAGAAGGTGGCAGGCTGAACTGCAGGAAATGATCGAAACCCTTACCGATGAGGGGAAAAAGGGACCGATCACTGAAATTTTGCAGAAAAGAGCCGATGAAATAGAGGATCTCATTCTTGCGATTCAGGACAGGAGTTTTATCCCCCCGGAAGACGTTTCGTTCGAGCCCCGGGCGGTTGTCGAAGAGATTGCCGGGAAGGTCAAAAAGGTCAAAGAAGGCGTGAAAAAGCTGGAAGCGCTCAAGAAGGAAAAAGAAAAGATCCTCGAAGAGATGGAAGAGGGCTGACGGATGCGCGTTCTCGGCGTTGATCCGGGGACCTGGAGGACCGGAGTCGGGATTTTGGACTTCGAAAAGGGGGCCTGCAACCCTGTGCATTATGAAGTCCTGTGGCTGCAGGGTAAATCCAAGAAGGATTACCAGGAGCTTTCGAAACGGCTGAGAAAAATTCACGATAGCCTGACCGAGGTTTTCAAGATATACAAGCCGGACGTTATGGCGCTTGAGGACGTTTTCTACGGCCAGGATTTCAAAGCGGCCGTCCGGATCGGTGAAGCCCGGGCGGTTGCGATTCTGGCCGCGACGGAATTTGATGTGCGGGTTTCCGAATATTCGCCGACTCAGGTTAAAAGCGCGGTTTGCGGAAACGGGCGGGCCAGTAAAATTCAGATTCAATATATGGTGCGACATCTTTTGAAACTCCGGGAGAATCCTCCGGCCGATGCCGCGGATGCCCTGGCGGTCGCCATTTGTCACTGTCATTCGTCGAAATATGTTCAACTATCTACAGGGAATTCTCGCTGAAAAGTCTCCTACCCAGATTACTCTGGATGTCGGGGGTGTGGGATATGAGGTCTTTATCCCGCTTTCGACTTACAGCCGTCTGCCCGAAAAGGGAGACAAACTGCTGCTTCAAACACAGGTGTCTATTCGCGAAGACGCCCACCAGATTTTCGGTTTTTTGACCCTCGAGGAGAAGAACCTTTTTCGCCTCCTGATCGGAGTCTCCGGGATCGGGCCAAAACTTGCCCTGACCATGCTGTCGGGTCTTGCCTTGGAGGATTTGAAGCGGGCGATCGCCCATGAAGATTTGGCGACTTTGACGGGCATTCACGGAATCGGAAGAAAAACCGCGGAACGGATCGTGATTGAACTGCGGGAAAAGATTCTGGTGGATACCAAATCTGCGGCCCCCAAAATGCCGGGGGGAGGGACGCCGGATGAGGCTTTGGTCGAAGATACCATTCTGGTTCTGCTTTCGCTGGGCTATAAAAAACCGCAGGCTCAGGATGCGATCAAAAAAGTCCTTTCATCAGCTCAGGGAAAGAAGCTTTCCGTCGAAGAGCTGGTTCGCTTGACCCTGAAGGGGATTTAAATGAAGGCGGCCGATTTTTGGGGGAGATTCGGGGTGAGAACGATTCTTTTTTTTATCCTGATTTCGCTTTACGGTTGCGGCTCGACGGTTCGGGGAGTCGGGAAGGATTTCAGCCGGGTTGGCCGGGGAATAAAAACAATTTTCGTCAGTGACGAAGCGGAGCAGGAAAAAGCGAAGCAACCGGCCTCCTTTTGGGATTATTTTAAGGTGCAAGGCGCGGATTCTCAGGCAAAAAAATAAGAGGGGAGACAGACGGGACATGAGAGCCAGATGGGTGTACTGGATTTTAATCTTAGGGATTTTAATAGCCCCGGGAGGGGGAATTGCATCGACCGATGAAGCTCCGGTTAGTTTATTGCGGCTTGACGGGACATCAGTCGGCCTGAATGATTTCCTGTCGGGTATGCGGGGGAAGTTGGTGGTTCTTAATTTTTGGACGACCTGGTGCCCGATGTGCGGCGGCGAGGTCGGGAGCTTAAGTTCTTTGTATCAGGATTATCGCAGCCGGGGAGTCGAAGTGGTCGGGATTTCTCTCGATGAGGGGAATCCTGCGGGGGTTGCGGCTTATGTCCAAAGGAAGAAGATCCCTTATCCCGTTTTGATCGGAAACGAATCCGTCGCGAACGAGTTCGGGGGGATCCCGGGGGTGCCGGTGACTTTTCTGATCAGCCGCGAGGGGAAAGTGGTCCGGCAAATGATGGGAGCGCAGGGCCGCAGAAGGCTTGAAAAAGCCGTTACGGATTTAATGTGAGCCTTCAGGGAGTTTTTCCTGTTCAACAAAAGAGCTCATCCTGATTAGACTATGATCGGTTCCGGGTACAAATCTTTCTTCGACCGTTTATTGGGGCAAGCCGCGAAAAAAGCGGTTGATGCGGGGCTCCGGCCCAATCATATAACGCTGTTGGGGCTCGGGGCCGGAGCGTTTGCCTGCCTTTTCCTGATTTTGACGAAAAATTTCCTCGTTTTTTTCCTTCTGATCCTGCTGACCGGGTTATTTGATGTTTTTGACGGCGTTATGGCGCGGCTCGGGAATCAGGCGACCCGGTTCGGATCTTATCTGGATGCCATGTGCGACCGTTACTTTGAGGCGCTTGTGCTCCTTTCGGTTGCTTATGTGACGGGGTACTGGTTCCCGACTTTTGTTCTGTTGGCCGGGGCATTATTGACCAGCTATGCGAAAGCGAGGGCCGCAATGGAATCCCCGGTCTCCAATACCGAATGGCCGGATTTTTTGGAACGCGGAGAACGTAGCGTGATCTTTCTGGCCGGTCTTTTGCTGTCGCAGGTGATCCCTCAAAAGATTTTCGGGCAGGACCTTTTCTATTGGACGTTGCTGTTGCTGGCAATCGGGACGCACGCAACCGTGATTCAGAGGATCTTTCGGGCCCGAAAAATTATTTCTAGCCGTAAATGAGGCCAGAACTTACGGAAGGAGGAATGTAGATTCCGACTGACGTCAAGTTCTCCGGCCGAATTTACTCCAGCAAATTGCGGCCTAGCAATTTGCGTGGAGTTACCCTAAATGAGCATCGAACTTACGCGACTGAAAGGAGCGTCAAGTTCGCCATGCGAATTTATCCCAGGAGCCCCCGACCTAGGGGGCGACGTGGGATTACCCTAAATAAGCATTGAACTTACGGAAGGAGGAATGCAGATTCCGACTGACGTCAAGTTCCGACGCGCCCCTGCTTTCATTATGGGCGCTAAGTAAGCGGTTAGGAGTTTTTGAGGTTTTAGACGTGAGGTTCGGCAAATCTACTTCCGCGATCGGCGGGTCGTCCGCTCCAGCGGCGTCCGACCGCCTGCACTCTCACCGTTTGGACCGGGCCTTCGCCCCGGACCAAGCTCCAAACGGTTACGAGAGCTCGCTCCAGCCAGATTTGCCGAACTTAAAAATGTCCGCTTCAAACAAACAAAGACTTATGCATGGTTATTTAGCGGCACCCTGTTTGTACTCATTGGCGCTAGTACTAGAAGAAGACTTCCGGCTCCGGAACCGCAACTTCTTAGTTGCGACACTTTGAGCCAAGCTTGATTGCTTGGCTCTGCGCGACTCTCTGGGACGTCAAGTTCTCCGGCCGAATTTACTCCAGCAAATTGCGGCCTAGCAGCCGACGTGGGATTACCTCAGGTGGATTGCCGAACGATAAATGAGCATCGAACTTACGCGACTGAAAGGAGCGTCAAGTTCGCCATGCGAATTTATCCCAGGAGCCCCCGACCTAGGGGGCGACGTGGGATTACCTTAGGTGGATTGCCGAACGATCAATTCCGGCACGAATTCCTTCTGTACCGGGGCTTCGAGTTTCCCTTCGACGAGACCGATCATGATGTTGACCATTTCCCGTCCCATCTGCTCCAGGGGCTGCCGGATGGTTGTCAGCGCGGGTTCAAGATATCTTCCTTTTTCGATCCCGTCATAGCCGATGATCGCGACCTGCTCCGGACATTTGACCCAGGATTCTTTCAGCGCCTTGATCGCCCCGGTCGCGATTTCATCATTGAAGCAAAGGATGGCGCGGGGGAGAGATTTCGCGTTGTGAATCATGTCCATCATCTTCAAATAACCGTCTTCTTCGAAGAAATAATCGCATTTCCGGTAATGCACCGGATCGTAAACAAGCCCCTGCTCTTTCAAGAGCGTTTTGTAAATCTGATACCGCTCCCGCGCATCGAGAGACGCCTCGTCGGGCCCCTGAAGCATCCCGATTTTCTTGTATCCCCGGCTTAAAAGATGATTGAAAGCGAGCTGAACCCCGACTTTGTTGTTGCAGTAGACGATATTGGCCTTGATGCCCGGAGTGAAATCGTTGATGATGACGACGGGAAGGGAAGATATTTCCATGGCTTCATCGATGTAACGGGGATGAATTCTCCATGTCAACAGCAGGAGGCCGTCCAGATTGTGTTCGGCGAGGATTTTCCGGCTCGGATCGGCATATTCCTCGTCTTTGACCATGATTAATTTCAGATCATAATCCGTGTGGCGGAGGGCGCTGATGATTCCGGCCATGATACGGGTAAAGTATTCGCTTTTGAGAATTTCGGGAGTGAAAGCCGTGAGCAAACCGGCTACTTTCTTTTTTTTCTCCGGTGCGTCCATGAATGCCTCTTCTCTGTTTGGAGGAGAGACTATCAAAGATGTAAGAGTTTTGTCAAGTATGCGCATTTTTGCGTAACCGGAAGGGCGGCCGTTTTAGGCTTTCGATTGCAAAATTTCCCGGAGGCGTCGATAATATAAAATCAGGTTTTTTGGAAAATCTCGAGCAAAAGGAGCGGATCGGATGCATTTAACGGTGTTTCTGATTTTACTGGCGGGCTTTATTATCCTATGGGGGGTTGGGGTCGAACCGCGATGGTATCGCCTGAGGCGTATCAAAATCCGGCTGTCCACGGGGCTTTCGACTCCGGTGACTATCCTTCAATTATCGGACATGCATTTCCCCTTTTTTGTCCGTTCGGTCGAGAAATTCTTTAAAAAGCTTATCCCGCTGAATCCGGATTTTGTTTTCATTACCGGAGATCTGATCGAAACGGATGAAGGCATCGAACCGTGTGTTCGCCTGCTCTCGGGCATTCAGGCGCGTTTGGGAATGTTTGCGGTGTTCGGAAATCACGATTATTATCATTACGATTTATGGGAAGCGATCGTATTCAATTTCGATCGGACGAAATATCCGCGGAAGCAGAATAATTACGGCCTGTTGAAAAAATCTTTGGCCGCGGCCGGTTGCCGGGTCCTGGACAACGAAAACACAACGGTCCCGAATGGCCGGGATTTGTTCCGCATTATCGGCGTTCAGGATTTGGTCACAAGCCGGGCCGATATTCCGAAGGCTTTTCGGGGAGTCGGAGCCGACGGGGTGAAAATCCTCTTAACGCATTCGATCGATGCCGTTGCCGAAATCGGCGAATCTCCGGTTGATTTGGCCCTGGCGGGGCACACGCACGGGGGACAGATTTGTCTTCCGCTGATTGGGATGCCGCCGGTCGGGACGCATTGCAAACTGGGGCGAAAATATGCGGCCGGATTGGCCCGCTTTCGAAAAATCATTACCTACACCACGCACGGAATCGGAGTGGGGCGGATATTATTTTTCCGTCTTTTCTGCCGCCCGGAGGCCGTTTTAATAGAGCTTCATTGACGAGAATTTATCTTGCTTGGGGCCTTGCTTCGATGCAATAATATTTCGTCTCATTTGACTGAAAAATGCGAAGAGGTATTGCTAAGAACATCCGAATGCGATAAAGTGATGCCTTAGCAATTCTTGTTGTTTGTCCGGCAAGCAATTAAAACAGATTTTTCCTGATAAAAAGAGGAGGGATGCAATGAAGAAATGGGTATTGGTAGTTGTGGTTATGACGGCAGTTGCTTTCACGATGACACAAGCGTTTGCGGATGTGGGGCCGACTCCTCCGCCTGCGCCGGCTCCCGCTCCGACGGTTGTGCAGGCTCCGAGCACGCCTCCGGCGAGCACAAAACAGGTTACGAGTTATTCGTCCGTTTCGACTGTTACGGTGGAAAAAACTCAGAAAGAATATCAGGTCGGAGATAAATTTTTGCGCGGATTGGCCAATATCCTTACCTCTCCACTGGAAGTTCCGATCAATGTCCAGAACATGACGGAAGAGCAGGGCGTGTTGGTCGGATGGACCGGCGGGATGGCGAAAGGAATCGGGATGACGGCGCTTCGCATTATTGTGGGTGCGTACGAAGTCATTACGTTCCCCATACCGATTCCGGCCGATTATAAGCCCGTGATTGAGCCTGAGTATGTGTGGCAGACTCCGGGCCCGAAGATTACGCCTCAAGGGTCGGCTCGCTGAGAATTTTTGAAAGAAAACGGTTTTTGAAAAAAGCATCCGCTTTCCGGTGAAGAAAGAATTTGAAGCGTTCGGTTTTCTATTGGCCGTTATGCTGATTTTTTCTTTCTCGGGAAGCGGATGCGGTTTTTATTTCAAGACTTACCGGTTTTCGGAAAAATCCCCTTTCCTCAGCGGAATGAGCGAAGAAGATGTTTTGGCTCAATGGGGAAATCCTTTGGGGGTTCAAACCGCCGGTCCCCAAAACATATGGAAGTACCTTGCAAGCAGTCCTCAGAACGGGAAAAAGACGGAATACTATCTCGTATGGTTCCAGAACGGCCGGGTGATCAAATGGGGGAAAACAGAGGAAGAAGCGCCTGCTCGGGAGTCTTCGCAATGAGAAAACTCGCCTGTTGGATTCTGATTGTCCTTTTAATTCCGATTGTCACGCTTTACGCGGAAGACCCTTTTGATCCTCAGGGGACCCGCCTGAGAAAGCTTGAGCGGGGCGGGGCCAATCTGCTTTTGGGCGGGATGGAAATGGCGCATAATCTTCGCCAGCCGGATGCCGGACAATTTTATCCGCCTTGGGTGGTGGGATTGGGGAAGGGATTTTATTATACCGGCAAAAGAACATTAGCCGGCGTTTATGAGGTATTGACATTTCCGTTTCCTCTCCCGAAAGATTATCTGCCCGTGATGGAACCGGAATTTGCCTGGGAATATCCGCGCGCGGACGAAATCCCGCCCAAACCGGAGAGCGCAACCTGAGATGTCTCAGCCGGGGAATTCCGGACCGAGGAGCCTGCTTTGAATATCAATCCGACGATGCAATTTTCGATTCTCTGTGACGATGTCCGGAGGGAAGACAACGGGAAATTTATGTTTCTGGGCCTTTTTGAAACGATCGGAGGCGCCAGCTTTCCGTTGAAACATTCGAGATTCTATGTCGCGAACCGGTGGTGCAAAGGGGCGGGGGCCTTTAAGGAAAAGATCCGGGTTATTCGCGAGGAAACCGGCGAATCGCTTCTCGTGAGCGGTGAGACGACTTTTGAACTGAAAGAACTTCATCATTATCACACAACCATCAACCGGTTCGACGGGATTGTTTTCCCGGCTCCGGGAAAGTATCTTGTCGAAGTCTTGCTGAATGATGATCTGGTGATTTCCTATCCGGTCGCTTTGAAACAAATAAAATCCTCCTGAAAAGCCCGGGGGATCCGAAGCATGCCGTTCCTGCCCGCATTCGACAGCCGGAGAAAAACGAGAAAAAAGAAACTCCCGGCTCGCTTCCTTACCGGCTTTATTTCCGGGAAATTTCTTTTTTTTGCGTCCCGGCCGCTTGCCTGGTTTTTCGTGTTGTCCGCGGTCTTCCTTTCCGGATGCGCCACGATTGAAACTTTTGATTTCGGGGAACCGAAGCCGGTCTCGGGGGCCGCGCCGGAGGGGATCCCCTACCGCGATTATCAAGGCGTGATGCACGTCCATTCCCGCTATTCTCTGACTTCGAAAGGCCGTTTTGACGAGATTGCCCGCGCCGCGGTGAAAACGCATACGGATTTTGTCGTCGTAGCGGATCACAATACGCTCCGGGGGCTGAAGGAAAAAATGGAAGGTTTTTACGGCGCCGTCCTGATTTTGATCGGGACCGAACTGACGACTCCGGACGGGCATCTTCTGGCGCTCGGCATCGAAGAAGAAGCGGATCCCCGGGATGATCTTTCCGGGATTTTGGACCGGATTGAGCGGGCCGGCGGCGTGAGTTTCGTCGCGCACGGGGAACTTCCCGGAAAGTCATGGACGGATTGGTCTTTGGCCCCTTTGACCGGTATGGAAATTTACACTTTGGCGGATGATTACTGCCGTCCCTGGAAAATGACCTTAACGATGAAGCTGCTTTTCCTGTCTCCCCGCGCCTTTTTTGATTCGATCGGGGAAAAACCGGATGATTTGCTGCGAAGGTGGGACACGCTTCTTGAGACCAGAACGATGGTCGGGATCGGATCGGCGGATGCGCACCAGAAATGGAGACTTTTCGGGAAGCCGGTGGATGGGTACGCCCCGGTTTTTTCGGCCGTTCAAACGCATGTTTGGGCGCGGGAACTTTCAAAGCCGGCGATTATCGAGGCATTGAAAGAAGGCCGTGCTTACGTGACGATCGGGGCTTCGGCTCCTTCCGTAAGGAATTTCTCATTTGCCGCGGAGACCCCGCAGGAGAGGATTTTTATGGGCTCTCACGGCATTTATGAAAAAGGGACGGTATTGAAAGTGGATTCTCCGGAGCCGGGTGAGATCCGGATTCTTCGGAACGGACGCTTGCTTTCGAGAGAAACCGGCCGATATACAGAACTGGAAATCCCGGCGGCCGGAGTCTATCGGGTCGAAGTCTATCGAAAGAAAAAACTATGGATTCTTTCAAACCCGATTTATCTGAGCGATTAAAGATAACGGGGCTGCAACTTGACCGTTGCGGCACTTTGCGGGAAGCCGGATTGTTCCCCGCTTCGGGATTCCGTTGATGTTTGGAGGGAAGAGGGGTGAGAAAAGCCCCTCCCATTCAATTGATTTCAAAATGCGATATAGCCGGACCGTTTTCCCATGAAACACGAAAAAATTAATTTTTTCGCGCGAATCACTGCCGCCGGGTTTCTTGTGGCGTTTTTTTACCTTTTGGTGATCGCGCCTTTCCGCCTGCTTGAAATTCCCGAATATCAGTTTCAGGATCTTTTTTTCCGCGCGAGGCATTTTTTGTTCGGATATCACAACCCGATCTTGAACGAAATCTGCCTGGTGATTGTGGACGATGCGTCTTTGCAGAAGATCGGCGAGAAATGGCCCTTTAAGCGGCAGACCTATGCGGCGCTGATCAGCGGATTGACTCAGGCAAACCCGCGCCTGATCGGGCTTGATTTTGTGTTTTCGGGGCGGGCGGAACCGGTCGGGGATTTTCTCCTTGCGCAGGCCATGGAGGATTCCGGGAGAGTGATCCTGGCAAGTTTCGTGGATAACAAGGGGAATTGCGTCCTCCCTTTGGAAGAATTCCGGAAGGCGGCGAAAGGGGTCGGGATTGTCAATAAACTGCTCGATAAGGATTTTTGCGTCAGAAGAAACCAGCTGCTGTTCTATGACCCGGAAGGAAAGATCGGAGGCTGGCCCTGGGAATTAATGATCGCCAAGGAGCGGATCGGGTTCAATCTGGCTAATCTGGGGATGGAAAACGGGCAGGCTTCCTTGAAAGGAGGGGATCCGGCAGGCGGGAGGAAGTTTTTCTTCCCGGTGAGCGGGAAAAACGCCGTCTTAAAAATCAATTACCGGTTCACCCTCGATAACGTAAATTCCATTCCCGTTTCCGAGGTGCTGGCGGGGGAATTCGGCGAAAAGGTCAAAGGGAAGATCGTGCTGATGGGGACGACCTCGAAAGCCATTCATGACGATTACAATACGCCGCTGGGAGTCATGTCCGGGCTTGTGATTAACGCGAATGTGTTGGTGAATTTGCTGACCGGCGATTATCTCGCGGAAATCCCCCAGACGGTAACGGCTTTGATTTTGGCGCTGTTCGTGTCATTGGCCTGCTTTGCCGGGCTTCGCTGCGGAGTATTCCGGGGATTGCTTTTGCTGGGAGGGGTTACCGCCGGTGTTTTGGGGATCGGCTTCCTTTTGTTCATGGAAAACCGGATCGGCAATTATTTTACTCCGCTTGCGGCCGGATGGCTTTCGTTCCTGGCCACGGCGTTTTACCGCTATTTCCGGACGTTGATCGAGAACGTGAGATTGAAAGGGGAAGTCGTGACGGATCCTCTGACGGGATTATTCAACCGGCGTTTTCTCGAAACCCGGATCAATTCCGAACTGGAGTTGATGGCGTCCATCCGGAGAGAGAGGAAAACGGACCCGGTTCAGGAAATATCCGTTTTGATGATGGACGTCGACAATTTCAAAAAAATCAACGATACCTTCGGCCATCAATTCGGAGACGATGTGTTGAGGACGGTTAGTTTCTGCCTTAAAGAATGCACGCGCCGTGAAGATATTGCCGCCCGGTACGGGGGAGAGGAATTCTGCGTTATCTTGAATCATACCGCCAAAGAAGCGGCCGTTCAGATTGCCGAGAAAATCAGAAAGAGCGTGGAAGCGAAAGAGTTTAACTACGTTAATCAAATGACAAGATTTACGATCAGTATTGGCGTTGCCGCGGCAAGGGAAGATCAGCTTTTTAACAGTCGCGCCATACTGAGAGCTGCCGACAAAGCGCTTTATCACGCAAAGCATACCGGGAAAAATAAAGTTTGCATATATGACAAAAGTTTAGAATCAGTCTGACGGGATCGATTTCTGCCGTAACCGATCTAATTTAAATGAGTTATAAGTTTTTTATTTTTGAAAGTCTTTTTGAAATTGATTTTATTATTAAAGACTCGTTAAGAAGATTTGCAAAGTCCCAATTCGTGGGCTATACTTTTAATACGAAATGAGCAGAGGAGCCGTATAGACGTGAGGCGAAAAACTTCATTCAAACTACTTGTTTTCCTTACCGTTTCGGTTTTTATGTTTGAAACGGCGGCATTTTCCCAGCAAGCCGCTCAAGTTTCGGAAACGCTCAAAAAAGAAGAGCAGCCGATCGGAGTAACGGAAACGGGCGCGGGAGGACTTCCCGTCGAAACCGCTAAAGAAATTTCAACGGTCAATCCTTACGATATCGCCATCCCCGAGACATACGGAAAGATCGAAGAAGTTTTTCAGGGCGCGCCGTCTTCGCCTTTGATCGTGCACATTCAGGACGCTCACGCCAATTACGAAGCTCAAAAGAATATCAAACAGATTTTGGACCACCTTCGCCGCAATTATTATCTGAAGCTGATTCAGCTTGAAGGGGCCGCATCCAAACTGGACCCTTCGATTTTTGCCGTCTCCTACTTGAAGGAAGCGAACCTGAAACTTGCCGATTTCCTGATGCGTCAGGGGCGGTTGTCGGGCGCGGAAGCATTTGCCGTCGAATCGGAGAATCCCGTGGAACTTTACGGGGTGGAAGACGCCACGCTTTATATCGAAAACCTGAAAACATTCCGCTCGGTTTATTCCCATCAGAAGGAGTTGGATGAATATTTCAACGAGATGGGGCTGGTCGCGAAAGATTTGAGGATCAAGCTTCTGAACGAAGATTTGCTGGATCTGACCCGGAAGATGGAAGAATACGCTCAGGAGAAGATCGAGCTTCTGGATTACGTGCTGTACCTGAATGAATTAGCGGAGAAGAACAAGCTGGCGTCTCTCCGGGATCTGACGGAATTAAACCGCTTTCCCAATCTGGTGCGCATTGTCCGTCTGCGAGATCTCGAGAAGGGGATTAACGACAAAGCGGTTCAGCTTGAAGCTGCGGCGCTCAAAGAAGCGTTTCTGGCGAATGAGCTGACGGACGAGCAAAAGGATCTGGTCAGCAAATTGGAACTCGCCAAGAAGGGAATGAAACCCAGGATATACTTCAAAAGGATTACGGCACTTGCCGGGAAATGCGGAGTGGATCTTCTCGCGTACCCTGCCTTGAGGAAATTCGCCGAATTTCTGGTCCTTCAGGACGAAGTCGAACATCAGGGGCTTTTCAATGAAGTGAGCCGCCTTGAGCGGCTTTTGCAGAAGAAACTCTTTCAATCGAAGGAAGAACGGTTCTTGATCGATCTCCTGAAAGCCGCGGAGCTTCTCAAGCAGTATTTCCGGCTCGAGATGAATCGCGAGAAACTGGCTTTCGTGATGAAACGATACGACAAGATCAAACCTTCGATTATTCAAAAGCGTCTCGACTATCTGGCGGACCGTTACGGAGTAAAGCCTTCCGATTACAAGGGCGACGTGACCCGGCTGGACAAACTGATGGATGAAGTCGAATATTTCTACCGGATCGTGATCGAACGCGACTCGCATTTTATCGGGAATGTACTGAACCGGATGAAAGAAGCCCAGACCGACCGGACGGTTTTGATTACCGGGGGATTTCATACGGACGGGGTGACCCGCCTTTTGAGGAAAGACAATCTGTCTTATGTCGTGGTGATCCCCCGGATCGACGTCAAACAGGGCGCCGAGACGTATCTGAAAGTCATGCTGGAAAGCGATACGGCGGTCGGGAGTGTTTTTGCGGGAAGTTTTGCCCTGCAGATTGCGGCACACGCGGTTGAGCGGGCGTATTTCCTGGGGCCGGTCGGGGAATGGGTTAAGACCTGGGCCGAGGCGGTTTCGGGGGCGGCTGTGATAACGGCGCAGGCCGAAGTTCAGGCGACCGGGACATTCAACGAGGCCCGGTTAGTCGGCGGCCTGAACGAAAATCTCAAAACCGCGCGCATCGATTCCGTAAGGGATCTTCGCTATGATGCCCACACCGGGGATGTTACGGCCCGTGAAATGCGGGTTTCAATGCCCGGTGTGGCGACGGTGGCGGTTCGCGGAGTGACTTTGACGAGCGACGGGAAAATTAACGGGAACATTGAGGTCGTTTCCGCTTCGACCGCGGTTCCGGCAATTCCCGCGCACGATTTTCACGATGAAATTCCCGCGTTGCCTTCCAATGCGGGGGTCATTGTTCCGGAAGCTTCCGTGGGAGAGAGGGAGGCTCAGGGTGCCGTTTCCGCGGAAATGAGTTTGGAAGAAACTTTGCGGAATTCGTTGGTTTTCGATAACGTTATTCCTTCGGGCGCTTTGCCCGCCGAAGTATTGGCGGGGATTCAGAGGTTGCAGACGGCTTATTCCGTCCAGTGTTTTTCGGAAGAATTAGGACAGGGGGTGCCGGTTGCGGATGCGATCGACCGTGCTTTGGCGAGAAGTCAGGCGGCCCGAGCGGAGAATTTCCCGGCCGGACGGTCAAGGCAGATTGTTGAAAGCATTGCCGAGGCGAGACCCGCGGCCCGGTTGCTTCTGGTCCCGATGCTGGAAGACATGACTCAAAAGGCGGTTGATGCTCAGCTCATTGCGGTCTGGCAGACTTTGTTGGCCAATCCTTCCGCCGGCGCGGTTGTGATCGGAAAAGGGGTCGAAAGAGCCGCTCAGGAACTCGGTATCCCTCAGGCGATTTTGAAGCGAGTGGAATTCATCGAAGCCAAGAATGATCAGGAAACCTGGGCGAAGCTTTCCGATTTGAATCAGGGCAAATTGCAGGGGCTTTACAGCAACAAGGTGAGACCGATCACTCCCGCGGATTTCGAGAAAGGCGTTGCCCGTGTTCTGTTGCCGGAAGCGCTGCGCTCTTTCGGGGCTTTGCCGGAAATTCCGGGGCTGATCCAGCTTTCTTCGCCCGGGCCGAGGGATGAAAAAGAATCCGAAGCGGTAGCGGCCGTTCAAGTGATGGCATTGCATATTCTCCCGACTTCCGATGAGACCGAAGAGGAGTTCCGAACCCGTATCCGGGAATTGGGCTTTGACCAGATGGTTTCGGGGGAAGGCAGCCATTGGAGTTTTGCCATCAGCGATGTGATTAAGAAGTTGTACGATGAATTTCTTGCCGCCCGTTTGGTGGCAATCCGCGCGTAATTTTCCGCAAAACCACTCCTTTTCTTTTTTGTTCCGGCAAGCCGCTCCGATTTGTGTTATTCTGATTTTATGAAAAAGTTTCTTCTTCCTTTTTTTGCGGTTTTTCTTGCCTGCCTGATCTGTCTTTATGCCGCCCGCGGATGGATTTCGAAAGTTTTTTTTGAAACCTTTATCACGGCGCTGACCGGTTTCGATACCAATATCCGGGGCGTGACGGTGGATCTCGGGAAAGGTGTTTTCAGCCTGAATCATCTGACGATTCTAAATCCCGACGGATTCGAGAAAAGGGTGTTTGCCGATATCCCCGAGATTTTTATCCGATTCAACCTCGCTTC
>JAKQXH010000081.1 GCA_029561555.1 Candidatus Omnitrophota bacterium | reverse complement strand
TGCCGTCGCCCAACGGGTTTCAAGTCTGTCAAAAACTGAAGGAAAACCCCGATTTTCAGCGAATTCCCATTATCCTTTTGACCGGGAAAGGAACCGAAGGGGACCGGTTTTGGGGGATGGAGGCGGGGGCCGACGAGTACCTGACAAAACCTTTTGATCCCCGGGAATTGCTACAAACCGTCAAAACTCTTCTTGAAAAATAAAATTATCACGCGGAAAATTTGGCTTTTTCTACTCATGCTTTGCATGAGCGCTTTCTCCTGCAACCGGTCATCTTCTCTCCGGTCCAAGCTTTCCCGGGTCCAAAAGTGGTTCATCCTGCTCGATTACGATCCGTCGCGCGACACAACCCGGACCGATGAAATTCTGAAATTTGACATGGCCGTTTTGGACGCGGACGCGCATCCTTCGCTGGAAGTCTTGCGAAAAAAAATCCTGCTGATCGGTTATGTCAGCGTCGGGGAAGCGGAAGCCTATCGGTTTTACTGGGAAAAGATAAAAAACGCCCCCTGGCTCCTTGCCGAGAATCCGGACTGGAAAGAAGGGTTCCGGGTGGACGTCCGGGATCCCGCCTGGCAGGCGCTTATTCTGGACGAGGTGATTCCCCGTATCATCGCGCAGGGGTTTGACGGGGTAATGCTCGACACTTTGGATACGGCGGATTATCTGGAAGAGACTTCTCCCGAAAAATTTAAAGGCGCAAGGGGTGCCGTGACGGATCTGGTGCGGCAGATCCGGCGGAAATATCCGGGACTGCTTTTGATCAGCAATAACGGGTTTTCCGTTTTGGAGGAAATCGCGCCTTTTCTGAACGGAATGCTGGCGGAGGATATTTACCGGATGCCGGATTTCGAAAAGGGCGGATACAAAGAGGTCCCCGAAGAGGATCGCCGGTACAAAGTGCGGATTTTGAGGCGGATTCAAGCGGAGCGAAAACTTCCCGTTTTCAATATCGATTACGCGGCGGAAGGAGATCGGGAGACTGTCCGGGAATGCATCCGTGAGGCCCGGACGCTCGGGTTCAAGCCTTATATTGCGGAAAAAAATCTCTCAAAGATATATTGGCAGGGATAAATGAGAAAACCGACTAATCCAAACGGGGACCTTCCGTACTTAACTTGCCCGCGGCGCAAAAAAACGTTTTTAAGACGGGGTTTGCCGAATGCGTGGCTTGGCTTGACGGTTGCTTTTTTTGTTTTTCAGAGCGTTCCGGTGACCGGCCGGGCCGATGTCGAATCCGGGCATCAAAAAAGGATTATCTTGGCGCTTTTCGATTCCACGGAACCGTTTAACGGAAGGGAGGACTACAATTTTGTTTTCCGGGCGGGGGCAATGGTCCTGAATTATTTAGGCCTTGAAGTGAAGTACTATGATATCGCGAAAGGGGTCCCGGCTCCGGACGCATTGGAAGGGGTTCGCGGTGTTTTGACCTGGTTTGACGATGAAAAGATGCCTCACGCGGAAGCTTATTGTCATTGGGCGGCGGAACAAATTCAGCAAGGGAGGCGATATGTGATTTTAAGGAATTTCGGCGCTTTCAAAGACAGTGAAACGCAGAAGGACGTTTCGCTGGAAACGATCAACGAAGTATTCCATGCTCTCGACCTTGAGTACCGGGGCAACTGGAGCGACAATCCGTTGTCGATCGAAATCGTCGAAAAGGATTCTTCGATGGTTGAATTCGAGCGTCCGTTGGAAAATGAGACGGAGTTTTACGAACAGGTCCTTTCGTTGAACCCCGGGAATCGAACTTATCTCAAATTGAAACGCAACGATTTGTCCGATAGCGAAAGTCATGCGGTGGTTGTGACCGCGCGGGGAGGCGTGGTTTTGGGAGGGTATGAGATTGCTTTGGATCAGGTGAATGACCGCTTGCAATGGAGAATCGATCCTTTCCGGTTTTTTGAAGAGGCATTTGGGTTGAAGGGCTGTCCCCGCTATGACACCACGACGCTTTTCGGGAGAAGGATTTTCTACTCTCATATCGACGGAGACGGGGTGAGGAATATTTCGGAAGCGGAACCCCGAAGGTTTTCGGGAGAAGTCATCTACGATGAAATTCTCAAGGTTTACGATCTTCCCATCACGGTTTCTTTCATTACGGCCGGGATCGATCCCTTTTATCTCGGGTCCGAGAAGCTTGTGGAACTCGCGCGGAAGATATTGGCGCTGGAGAACGTTGAAGCGGGAGTGCACGGATTCAGTCATCCCCTGGACTGGAATAAAAAAATTACGGCGCTCGTCATTCCGGGATATTCGATCCCGCTTGAAGAAGAGGCGGATATCGCATCCGAATCCGCTTACGACAAAGGGGCTTATGTGACGGTTGACTGGGAGAGCTACCTGTATCAGGAGATTGAGGGCGCCGCCGATTACATCAATCGCGCTTTGCTGACCGGCGGGAAAAAAGTCAAAGTCAATCAGTGGACCGGGAATTGCCGCCCTCCGGCCGAAGCGATCGATGCCGTAAACCGGTTGGGACTTAAAAATATCAACGGGGGAGATACCCGTTTCGATCGATCGATTCCTTCGTACACGGGCGTGGCGTCTTTGGCCCGGTATGATCAAAAACGCCGGCAGTTTTTCACGAGTAACGCGAATGAAAATATCTATACCCAAGGGTGGAAACCCCCCTATGACCGTTTTTCGCAGGTGATCGAAACCTTCCGCGAGACGGAAAAACCGACCGTGGTTTGTTCGGGACCGAGGCGCGTGACGCCCATGAACGCTTACTATCACTTTTTCAGCGGAGAACGGAAAGGGGGACTGAGGGCCCTGATTCGCGTGTACGATTACGCCTTGACGCAGGATGTGATCCCCGTTTTCACTTCGGAGTATCTGACGGTACTGGAAGATTTTTACCGGGGGAATATCGATACGCGGAAAGACGGAAGCTGGGAGTTCCGCGATTACGGAACGTGCAGCACGGTACGCTTTGACGGGGAAAAACGATTTCCCGATTTTGAGCGATCGTCGGGGATTATCGGATTTAAACGGTGGGAGGACTTTTTGTACGTGCATCTGGGAGATTCCGGGACCGCGATTCTTTATCTCGGCTCCGCGCCCCCTTCGGTTCCGTACTTGAAAGATGCCTCGACGTTAATTTCAGAGTGGAAGGTTTCCGGAAAGCAAATTTCTTTCCGGGCGAGAGGGTTCGAAGAAGGGTGCTACCGGGTTTGCAACTTGGGGGAGCGGGCGTCATATGAAGTCCGGGCGGAGAGGGAAAACGGAAGCAGAACGAAAACATTCCGGAAAATAATTCAGGCGAATGATCAGGGGGAACTTGAGATCCGGATTCCGGTCAAAGGGGAATGTCGGATCCGGCTGGTTCGGTCCTGACGGAGAATTTCGGCGGCGGAAGGGGATCCGATAGGATAAGAAATGGGCATCGCGTTCTGGAAATCACTTCTTTTCTTTTTGGGGGTCGGAATTTTCAGCGTTTATCTTTTTCCGACTCAAAGGCAGCTCGGATTGTTATTGTCAAAAGCCCGGGATTTCGATCAGGCGAGGTTCTATCTTGAAAAACAATTTCACCGGGATCCCGGTGACGTCAGAAATACGCAGCGTTATTTGAAAGCTTTGATGTACGACGAGCAGGACGTTTTATTTGAGCGGGCGGCACGGATGCTGGAAAAAAGTTACGGGGATCAATTATGGTTTAATGAAATCCAAGCCGATTTTTATGAGTCAAAGATGCAGTTTGAAAAAGCGAGCGGCTACTGGCTTAAAATGATCCGTCTGGACCCGCGCTTGGAAACGGTCCGGGAGAAATTGATTTCCCATTACTTTTATTCGAGGGATTCGGACGGACTGCTGAACCTTTATGAATTCGAGAAAGGGCATGCGGCTTTTAACCCAAGGCTTTACGAAGAGCTGGTCCGCCTCTGCCTTTTGAAAAAACTCCCGGAAAAAGCCGCGTTGATCTGCCGTGAATGGCTGGAGCATTCTCCGCGGGACGCCAAAATTCAATTGAGGCTTGCCGAGATCCGCGAATATGAGGGGAAAACGGACGAAGCGCTCGCGATTTACCGGCAAGTCGCCGATGAATATCCTCAAAACCGCGCTTACGCCGCCCAGGTCGTCGACCGGCTCTTTTTCTACAAGCGCGGGGCCGAACTCCTCCGGGTGCTGGAGATTTATTCGAAGCGCTTCCCGAACGAAGAGGAATTTTTCAAATTGCTTTCGGATCTTTATGTGCGTTCCGGGAAGAAAGAAGACGCGATCCGATTGCTCCGGGCTTTGTATGAACGGAACCCCTCGAAATACAAGTTAATGGAATTGATCGCGGAAATTTATTTCGGCGAAGGGGACTTTTCCGAAGCGAGGAGTTATCTGGAGCAATATCATGAGAAAACGGGAGGGACGTATCACTCTCATCACGTTCTCGGGGACGTGATGGCCGCTTTGGGGGACTCGAAGGGAAGCGAAAAAGAGTACCGACGGGCCCTGGAACTTTTGAGGGTAAAACGCTAGAGGGTTTTTGTGAGAAAAAGATTTTTTTGGATAAGCGCGTTTCTGATTTTAATTTTGGGGGGGATGACTCCTGTCCCGCCGCTTTTTGCGGGCGAAGATCAGGATTCTCTCTCGAGTTTATTCGAAGGGCAGGCCGACGAATGGTCCGCCCGGGAAACGGAGGAAGCCGAAATTCTCTGGAAATTGGGGGAGCGGGAAAAGGCCTTGAACAGCATGGAAAGAATTCTGGAAAAACAACCGGGGAATCTTCAGGTGCTCGGCACCGCGGCGGCTTTTTATCTGGGGGAAGGAAAGACGGGAAAAGCGAAACCCCTGATCGAAACGCTGGAAGAGAAAGCGGGGCGGACCCAGACCGTGCTGGAGCTGAAGGGGGATCTGCTGGGGCAACAGGAAAAATGGCGCGAGGCGGGCGAGACTTACGAGACGCTTCTCAAAATCGCCCCGGACAACCGGCGGTACCGCGAATCTTACGTCGGCGTTCTCTCCGCGCTCAGGAGATGGCCGGAGGCCTTCGCGCTTTACCGGGAGCTTCTGCGCGAAAACCGGAAGCAGAAGGGATTGCTGTCGAATTATCTTTCCGATCTTGAGATGGGGGCTTCGCAATTCGGCACTTCGTTTGAATATTTTCACCGTCCCGCGACGGAGCGGAATTACCACCTGCGGCAGAAGGGAAGTTTCTGGGCCGCCCCCTGGCTCAGGATGGGGGTGGGGCTCGCGGAAGATTTCTTTTTCAAGAAAGCCAGGGTCCTCCCGGAGGGAACGCATCGGAGGATGGTCGGACATTCGCTGGAGGCGCAATTCTACTACACGCGGGACATTTCGTTTCTGACCCGGTGGGAATCGACTTACTATGATAACCGGGACGTGAACGAATTGGATTTTATCGGGGAATTCAAGAAAGGCCCGTTTGAATCACGGGTTGGATATGAATGGAATGTCCTTTCATATGATCCCGTGGAGGCCCTTGAAAAACGGGGACGGATCGACCGGCTTCACGCGAACAATAACCTGACTTTTTGGAACCGCCTGAAAGGCGGGCACGATATTGCGGTGGAATGGTACCGGATGGACGCGTCCCGGAACGATATGACGCATACGAGTTATCTGGGGTATAAGGTGATCAACGATTTCTTTACCGAACTGATCGTGTGGCGGAACCCCTACCTTTCGATCAATTATCATTACAAGTGCGGCGTCTGGAACCGGGCGTTTCCGGAAGCCGAACAGGAGATCGGATATCTTCCGAAAGAGCAGGCGCATTACGGAGGGCTTTATCTGGAGCAGCGAATCGGTCCGTATGTCGACGTGAACGGGAGCGTCACCCGCGGATCGGACCGGAAACGACATGTCGATTTTGTGATCTGGACGTTCCGGGGGGATTTTTGGCTGAGCGACCGGGCAAAACTCTCCTGCGTTTACGAATATGATTACGGGGACAGCGGAACGGCCGGCAGGGGGAATACGCAGGTGTTCAGCGGTTCCGTAAACGTTTATTTTTAACGGGCTTCGGGGAAAATTAATGATTACGATTCTTTTATGCGATGACGATCCAAACGTTTCGGATGCCGTTATCACCTATCTGAAGTGGCACGGTTATGAGGCGGCTCATGTCCGCAGCATGACGGAAGCGGAGGCGTTTCTTAAAAAATCTCCCGCGGATCTTTTGATTTGCAGTATTTTCCTTCCGCTCCGGCCCGGGGAAGCGGATTGCGGAGATTTGCTTTCGCTGGTCGAACGGCTGGAAGGCCTGAAGAGCAAAAGGATGAAAATTCTCCTGATCGGACCCGAGCAGCCGGAGGACGAGGAGTGGAGAATTCTCCGGAAGAAGAAATTTTATTTCCTTCTGAAATACGCTTGTATGGAAAAATGGCTTGAAAAAATCCGTGTGATTGCCGGAGGGACGGACGGGGTCCCGGCGCGATGACGATTCGGGGAGGCGGCTTATGGCGATTTTAAAGAAACTTTTTTCTCAGGATCAGGGGAAGGCTTCTCGGGCGGAACTTCCGGAAGGAAAACGGAAGGCCGGCGCGGTTTTTTCCGAAATCTTCATTTCTTTTCTGGTCCTGGATTGCATTAACTTTCTTTTCTTCCGGGACGACCCGGGATTTTTGAGGGCTCCGCTCCATCCTTATTGGCTGGTGGTTCTGTTTGCGGCAAGCCGGTACGGGTTTGTGCCGGGACTTACCGCGGGATTTTTGGCTTCCGTCCAGATTCTGCTGGTCCTGTTTCGCGGGATCCCGACCAAAACGGAATTTGAAAAAATCCTCGAAGTCCAGGGGTTGGTCCTGCCGGCGGCCTTTTTTTTCGCCGGGGTTTTTCTGGGAGAGCTCCGGCAAAAATATCTGAATGCCGAAGAAGACATGCGAAAGGCCCTCAAAGAAAAAAGTAAATTGTTTGACGGAATGAAAAAGCAGTTGGAGATGTCGGAAAAAGTAAAAGAAGTGCTGGAGACGAGAATCGTCGGGCAGACGGCGACGGTCAAAACGCTTTACGAGACGGCGCGGAAGTTCGAGGCTTTGAGCCCGGAGGAAATCTGCCGGGGATGCCTGGAGATGCTGAACGCGCATCTTCACGTGCAGGGCGCGTCGCTTTATTTTCTGGAGGGGGAGTACTGGGTTCTGAAATCGGCGGTGGGGAAAACCGCCGAGCAGGTCGTCGAGGGGAAGATTTCCAGGGAGAAAAGCATGATGGCGCTTGTCCTTCGGGAAAAGAGAAGCCTGGCCGTAAAGGACATCCTGAACATTCCGGACTCCGACCGCTATATCGAAGAATACAACCGGGTGCTGGCCATGATCCCCGTTTATTCGTCCGAAGGCGCGGTGGCGGGGGTGGTGAATGTCGAGAAGATGGATTTTCTCAATTTCCACAAGGCCAATCTCCAGTTGATCGAACTGGTCGTGGATTGGACGGGGAAAGCCCTGCAGAACGTCCGTTTTTACCGGGACGCGCAGAGAAAACAGATTTTTGACGAGGATTATCAGATCTATCACTTCCAGCATTTTGAACGGGTCCTCCGCCTCGAATTCCTGCGCGCGGTGAAATACCGCCTGCCGCTGTCGGTCCTGATGGGGAAAATCAATCACTACGGAATCTTTGAAGAACCGGTGCAAAGAATTTTAAGCCGGACGATTATTTCTTTGCTGAAGCGGGACCTGGACGATACGGATATGATTTTCCGTTACCGGTACGACGGGACTTTTTCCGCGGTCTGCCCCATGAAATCCAGAGAGGCCCTTGAGGAAAAGCTGAAGCGGCTTCTGAATGAGTTCGAGGAGGCGACGCGAGGCGCCCGTTCGGACGGCCCGCGTCCGGATTTTGTTGTCGCGGCCGAAGAAATCGATTTCAGAATGGCGGATTACCGGGATCTTTTGAATCCTGCGCTGACCCGCTGCGGGTTGAAGACATTGGCGGAAAATCACCGGGCCTCCAGTTGAGAGGAAACGGTCGGAGAAAAAACATGCGGGGAAAAATGTTTAAAGCGGGATGGTTGTTTTGGATCCTCTCGGGACTCGCCGTGACGCTGACGGCCGGGCCGTTTTGGTTCCAAGGCCGCCTCCTTCCGTTGGCCGCCGGGATTCATCTGGCGGGGCTGACGATGATCGGATTCGGGATCTGGGCGCGGGGGACGGGGATCCCCAAAAGAGATACCTGGCAACCCGCGCTGATTTTCGGCGGTTTGATCGCGGCTTTTTTTCCCGTGGCGGGGAGTCTGCTCGCTTTGATTTTTTGGGGATGGCTTTGGAGGGTCGGCTCCGGTCAGGAGGGATTGTACGAACAATACGAGGCCTATCTTTTCCGGAACGAACGGGACGGCGAAAATATCACGGAGATGATGAACGCCCTGCGCCGGATCCGCGGAGAAATCGGATTCGAGCCTTTGGCGGACATTTTGATCGGGAGCGACGTCCGGATGAAACAAAAGGCCATCAAAAAGTTGTCGCAGAGGACTTCCAGAGAGAGCGTGGAATTGCTCCGCCAGGCGACCCAGGACCCGTCCCCGGACGTGCGGCTCGTCGCTGCCGGCGCTCTTCTTCAGGTGGAGCATCGGGTGAATGAAAAGATCCGCCAGGCGTTGGAACACGCGGGACAGGAAGGGGGCGCCGCCGCTTACGCCGAATTGGGGGATTTATACCGGATGTACGCGGAAACGGGGCTCGTGGACGAGACCCTGGCGAAATATTATCTCACGCTTGGTTTAGACGCTTATGAGAAATCTCTCGATCTGGATACTCAACAGCCCCGGGTCGTCGCCGATTACGTGCGTTCCCTGACCCGCCTGGAACAGTACGACCGAGCCAAGAAGATCATCGACCGTTTTATTCCCTTGTGGCCGCAGGACCAGGAGCTGATTTCCTTAAAGGGCGAGGTCTATTTCAGTTTGAAACTTTACCGCGAACTCGAAGAGTTCTTGAAGCGGGCAAAGGCCCCGGGATTCAGCGGACAGGAAACGGCCTTCAGTTTTTGGGCGGCGGCCCGTTGACTTTTTCGTAATCGCTTTAAAAATTTTTAGCAGACAAGGAGGAAGGAAGGTTGGAGGAGCGTTCCCTCAAAGAAAATCAGATCGCGGAACTGATCGCCCGTCTTTTTAATCGGGAAGAAGCGGTTTATCAAGAGGCGTTCCAGTCGCTTTGCCTTTATTTTTCGGACGAAGATATTCTCTTTATTTATGAGCGGCTAAAAGAACGGGGTGATAACTGGAGCTTTCACTGGCTGGTCAAATATCTGGTCTCCGTCGAGCGGCCGGCGGGATTCGAAAAACTGTACGCGCTTCTTGCCGAAGGCAATGAATGGATCCGTGAGCAGGTCTGTTCCCGGCTTTCCGAAATCAGCCTCGACCCGCGCGCGGATCTCCTGCTGAAAATGCTGGACCTCCCGTGGGAAAAAGAAGTCCGGTTCGCGGTCGGTTATCTCGGAAAGCTCCGCCAGTCCCGGACGGTGGTTCCTCTCCTGGAACTTCTGGAGAAGGAAAAAGACAAAGAAACCCAAATCATGATTTTGAAAGCCCTCGGCCGGATCCGGGACCCCCGGGCGTTTACGCATCTTGAGCAATGGGCCAACCGGGACGACCGGGACATTCAGGAAGAAGCGCTGGCATCTTTGAGCTGGTTTGCCTTGGCGCTTCACACCCGCTATCTGAAGCGTTATCTCGCGTCGCCTTATCTGCGCATTCGGCAGATCGCTTATCAGGCGGCTTTACGGCAAAAGACGCGATATTGGGAAACCTATATCACGAAGGGTCTGGAGGAGGAAAAAGACGAAAAAACCGTTATCATGATTTTATCCTCCGTCCGGGGCATTCTCACGGAACCGCTTTTCAGGGCGGTCTTCCGGAAGGCTTTTTCGGATCCGTCTCCGAAAATCAGGATGATGGCCCAGTCCACGATCCGGAGGATAAAATCCGGACGGATTCTGAAATGGCTGATGCGAAACGAAAAAGGGGAAAGCCTCGCGGCCGCCGGTCTCCGGCTCCGCCTGCTGGCCTCTTACGGGGCGGCGGGGAAAATTTTCGAGATACTGACGAAGCGATACCTGAGGGGATCGAAAAACTGCCTGCGTCTGATCGCGCTTGAGAACCTTGCCGGGTCGGCGGACGCGCGCGCCGTCCCTTTTTTGTGCAAGTTGATTCTCGGACGGAATGAATTTTCCTATGCGGCCGTGAACACCCTGGCGCCGGGACTGAAAGAACGGCATTGGCTTGCGGTTGAAGGGATTCTCTCGGAAACGGGGGGCGAACCGTTTACCGCGATCATTCAGGCGCTGCTCGCAACGATCCTTCGGCTTCCGGCGCGGCAGCCTCTGCCGAGACCCGTCGAAAAAACCGTCGAAAGATTGATGAAAGCCGGATCCCGGCACGTGAGATATTTGGCCGTCCGTTGTTTCAGCCGTATTGCGAAGGACGGAAAAACGGCCCGTCTGCTTGAGATGGCGGGGCGGGAAAGTGATTTTTCGATCCGGTTGGCCGCCCTGAAAGGACTGCGGGAAATTTTCAAGCACTCGCCCGAGCTTTTGGGAGACATCATTCCCGAAGCCGCCGGCGACGAAACCCTGTCTGCGATCGCGGAAGTTTTTTTTAAAAACGTCCGCATGAGCGGGGAGCATTTTGTCCGGACGGCAAAAACGCTGATTTACGCGATCCTGGAAGCCCGGAGCGAAGCGGGAGGCGAAAAATTCCTTCGCGTAAAGCATCTCGAGACCTTTTTGAAACAATCGGCGGCGGGGCACAGGGATTTTTTTCTGAAAATGGTCAATCAAGGGGTTTCCGGCAGGGAAGAAAAGGACGTCTTGGCGCGGATGCTTCCCTCGATCGCGATCCGGAGTTTTTCGGAGCTCAGCCCGCGATTTCTGGATTCCGTTTTTGAATCGGGGACGGCGGAAGCCAAAATCGCGATTCTGGATTTTCTCAAAAACTTGCCCTTGGACGAACGGAAACCGGCCGAGGAAGTTTTATTCGGGAGTTTTCTGCGCGAACGCGATAAAAAAGTCAGAAGCAAAATGAACGAAGTGATTTCGTTTTGGACGGAACCGGCCTTTGCCGAAAATTCGGATTTGCCGGGATGAGAGGACAGGAGGCGGTGCGGCATGAATGATGTGTGCCTGTTGCTGGAGGGGACGTATCCCTACGTGGCGGGAGGCGTTTCGACGTGGGTTTACGAACTCATCCGGAGGCTTGATGACATCACGTTTTCCATCGTGTATCTGGGCCCTCACCGCCTGGCGACACGGAAACTTCATTATGAAATCCCCGACAATGTCCTCGATTTCCGCGAACTGTATCTTTTCGACTATCAGTTAGCCAGGGAAAAGACCCGTCGAAAAAAGCCGGGGGACGTGGATCGGCTGCTTGAGTTTCTGATGCAGGTCAAAAGGGGCAGAACGGAACTTTTCGGCGAAGCGGTGCGTATTTTGGGGGGCAAGGATGAACGGACGATCAGTCTGCACGATCTGGCGTATTCCCGGGAAGGATGGGAATTGGTCCGGAAACTTTACGAGTCGGAAAACGAGCAGGTGTCGTTTGTGGATTACTTTTGGACCTGGCGATTCCTGTTTCTCCCGTTTTTTTCTCTCCTCCGGGTGGAGCTGCCCCCGGCAAGAATTTATCATTCGATTTCGACGGGATACGCGGGGGCATTGGGCTCGCTTGCCAAGCTCAAAACGGGCCGCCCGCTGCTTTTAACGGAGCACGGGATCTATACCCGCGAGCGGAAAATCGAGATTTCAAAGGCGGATTGGATTTATTCCAAAACGGCCTACGAAATGAAAGTGACGGAACGGGCGGATTTCTTCCGGGAATGGTGGATCGCCCTCTTTTCGTTCCTGAGCCGCCTGACGTACGAATCGGCGGACGAAATCATCACATTGTACGAGGGCAACCGGAGGGTTCAGATTGAGGAAGGAGCGGATCCGAGGAAAATCGGAATTATCCCGAACGGGATTGATTTTTCGTTCATGAGTCGTTTAAAAAAGGACTCCGGGAGGTCCCGGTTCGGCATCGGTTTTGTGGGGCGGGTGGTCCCGATCAAGGACGTCAAAACCTTCATCAAGGCCTGCCGCAAGATCTGCGACGAACTTGAAAATGTGGACATTTACATTATCGGGCCGACGGACGAGGATGAAACATATTACCGGGACTGCCTTTTCCTTGTGGAAATGGAAGGACTGCGGGACGTGATCCGGTTTACCGGCAAGGTCAAAATGGCCGATTTTTACCCGAAACTGGACGTTGTGGTATTGACCAGCGTCAGTGAGGCCCAGCCGATTGTCATTCTTGAGGCTCTGGCATGCGGAATTCCCTGCGTGACGACGGATGTCGGCGCTTGCCCGGAACTTCTCCGCGGCCGGACATCCGAGGATTGCGAGCTGGGGGCCGCCGGATATGTGACGCCGATCTGCGATCCCGATGCGACGGCAAAGGCCATCATCGAGATCCTGAAGAATCCGGGGTTGAGGCGGAAAATGGCCGAAGCGGGGCGGAAGCGGATCGAAAAATTTTATCAAATCGACGATATGATTGCGGACTATCAGATGCTTTACAACCGGCATATCGAGGAAGTTTCTGCCGGGGCGAAGGCGCGGGAAGACGGAACGGTCTCCGCGGGGTCCGGCGAAGGGGATGCGGGATGGCGGGGATAGGGTTTAATCTGCAGAAAATATTATCGGGCGACACGTATTTTGATTCGGTGAAGGCCCATTTGTATTCCGTGCTGATTTCGGCCGGGCCTTGGGTGCTCAGCATCATCACCCTGTTTTGCCTCAGCCTTTTTGTGCCGGAGAATATCGATACGTTTGAGCTGATTTATTTCCGGACGTCTATCATTTACGTCTATGCTTTTTCCCTGATCGGGGCGGGCCTGGTCCAGCTGGTCCTGACGCGTTACCTGGCCGACAAACTCTATTTAAAGGAAAAAGAAGCCCTGGTCCCCGCGTTTAATTCCTCCGCGATTGTTTTGCTCGCCGTGCAGAGCCTTGCCGGGGGATTTTACGTCTTTTTGGGGGACGAAGCTCTGCCGTTGAGATTATCGGTGTTTCTGATTTATCTCACGGTCAGCATGATTTGGCTGGTCATGACCCTCCTTTCGGCGCTTTACGATTACAAAGCAATCGTTTTCATTTACACCCTCGGAAGCGCCGTGACTGTCGCCGGCGCTTGGGGACTCGGAACCCGGATGGGATTGATCGGTTATTTCTTCGGCTATCTGATCGGGCACCTTCTGATTATGATTTTATTGTCCGCAAGGGTTTTTATCGAGTTTCCTTCGGACCGGAAATTTGACTGGGGTTTTCTGCGCTTCTTGTGCAAGAATTGGACGCTGGTTTTGATCGGCGTGGTGTACAATCTGGCCATTTGGATCGACAAAATCGTATTTTGGTTTTCACCGAATGCCGTCGAAGTGAGCCGCCTTTTGAGGACTTATCCGGCGTATGAGAGCGCGGTGTTTTTCGCTTATCTGACGATTATCCCTTCGCTGTCTTTTTTCCTGCTTGAGATCGAAACGAGTTTTTACAAAAGCTACCGGTCCTTTTTTATGGAAATCCTCGAAAAAGGAACCTATCCGTCGATTGAAAAACGGAAACTGGAAATTCAAAAAACCCTTTCGAGGAGCATGGGGTTTTTGGTGAAATACCAGGGGCTCATTTCGCTGCTTTTCATT
>JAKQXH010000074.1 GCA_029561555.1 Candidatus Omnitrophota bacterium | reverse complement strand
CGAACACATAGCGGTATTTCTGCATGCGGTCGATCGTGTTCGGCCCGAACGAAGGATAAAAATTCGCGATTTGCTCAATCATGATCTGCTCCCGCGTCTGCGGCGCCATCACGTACAGCCTTGAAAGGTCTTCGATTTTCTGCCGGTAAATCCCCTGAAGGCGGGTGATCGTTTCGATCTCCTGCCCACCTTTGGCCTCATGGTATTTGGTGGGGCGCATTCCCCGGACCTGCGCGTGGATGGAATCCGCGACATCCTTGACGGTCAGGCCGTAATAAGCCGCGCGGCCGCGGTCCACCACCAGATCATACTCGGGCCGCTTTCTCAGATCCGTCATCACGATATTGCTGACCCCCTCCACCTTTCCCACCCGCTGCGACAGTTCATGAGCCAATTCTTCCAGCTTGTCGTTCTCATGCCCGAAAATATTGATGATGAATTTCCGGGCCTCATCGGAGGAAACCCCCTCGTCGACGATCAGCGAATAATCTTCGTGAATTTCCTTGACCGCCTCCTGCCCTTTTTCGCGGACCGCGTCCATGATTTCGGCCTTGGAGTGCGCCCGTTTTTTCCTCGGGACGAGCTTCACCATCAGGCGTAAATCGTCTTTTCTCACCACGGTCGAGAGCGTTTCGATTTCGGGGTAGGCGCTCAAAATTTCCTCGATTTTCTTCGCCACGCGGTCATTCGCCTCCAAATCCGCGCCGGCAATCGGAAAGATCACAACCCCGAATTCGTTTTCCTCCAGCGTGCTCGGAAGATCGATGTCCATCTGAGAAATGCCTTTGGCGGAAAGAGCAAACAGCATGAAAACCCCCAGAAGAACCGCGTACTTGGCCTTAAACGTCTCCTGCAAAAAATTCCGGTACAGCAGATAGACCTTCGCTTTCTTCTTCTCCTGCCCCCCGCCCGCATGCGAAGCCTTAACCGGAGCTTTGAACACATTCAGTTTCTTGCAAAGCATCGGAACGATGGAAACCGCCACCACCAGAGACGCCAGAAGCGCCACCGTCACCGTAAACGCCAGCCCCTGATAGATCAGCTGAATCCCCTTATCGATAAACATGATCGGGAGAAACACCGCGACCGTCGTGATCGTGGACGCCAAAATCGCAAGCCACATCTCCTCGGCCCCGTCGACAATCGCCTCATCCGACGGCTTGCCCTCTTCCTTCTGCTTGAAAATGTTCTCCAGCACCACGATGGAATCGTCCACCACCATCCCGACCGCCATCGCCATCCCCGTCAGCGTCATCACGTTCAGACTGATCTTCATCATCCCCATGCAGATAAACGTCACCAAGAGGGACATCGGGATCGAAATAAATATCAGAAACGCGAGAATCGCCCGGCGGAGAAAGAGATAAATCACAAACGTCGTCAGGACGACGCCGATTTGCAGGGCTTCAATGACGTCGCTGATGGCCTTCCGGATGGATTTCGCATGGTCCGAAATAATCGTAAACCTCAGGTCCTCCTTGCTGTCCGCCTCATAGGCCTTTACCGCGGCCTGAACGGCCTCCGACACCTGAATCGTGTTCGCGTCCGACGCCTTCTTGACCTGAATCGAAACGCTTTGCGTCAAATTCAGCCTCGCGTAATCCGACGGCTCCAGATAGGTGTCCTTGATCGTCGCGATTTCCTTCAGCGGAATAATGGATCCTTCGGGCGTCGTCGAAATTCCGATCTCACCGATTTCTTCGACGGTCCTGAACCCTCCCATCGCCCGGATTGAAAACTGCCGGCTCCCGCGCTCCACCGTCCCGGCCAGGAGGTCCAAATTGGCCTGGCCGATAATATCCATCGCGCGCTCCACCGAAATATTATGCGAATACATTTTGTCGCGGTCGAACTCGATCAGAATTTTCCGTTCACGCCCTCCGTAGACATCAATGCTCGCAACCCCGTTCACCCGCGCAATCAGCGGACGGACCTCGCTGTCGGCGATCTCACGGACTTCCTCGGGGGTCTTGGACTGCGACGTAACCGAATAAATCAGGATAGCCGATTCCCCCTCGCTATAATTCGCGATCACGGGCTTCTCGATTTCCTTCGGCAATTTGGGCTTCGCCTTCGCGAATTTCTCACGGACCTCCAATGCCGCAAAACTCATGTCCGTGCCCGGCTCAAACTCCAGCGTCACTCTCGCCTCCGCCTCACGCGAACTGGAATAAAGGTTTTTGAGATGGCTGACCGTCGCCACGGCTTCTTCGACCGGTTTCGTCACGGCCTTCTCGACTTCTTCCGGCGAAAGCCCCCCTCGAACGCGAATGACGATACTGATAATCCCCCGGGCCGATCCCTGGTAAAGCTCAACCTGCAAATGCAATAACGCGACAATGCCGAGCAGGATAATCCCGCATAGAAACATAAAAATCAAAATGGGTCTCTTAACCGAAAAACTTGGTAATCCCACTAACTTTCTCCCGGTGAAGTGATTCTAAAACAATTAATCTTGTTACAGCGCTGTAATTCCGATGTTTCGTTTTTGCCTTATGCTCATTTAATCGTCTTTACTCAAAGAGTAACACCTAATAGTAAAAATACAAGTTTTAGCACAAAATAATTTAATAATCGCAATTGATGAAAACTATCTTAAAAATTTCTTGAATGACATTTTTAAACATTTAAATTAAAAAACCAAAAAAATCCCCCCGAAAAACGAGAGGAATTCTAATGCTTTTAACTATATTTTCGTAACATTAATCTTATCAACAAGTTGCAATTACGTTAAACTAAGTAACCTCCTCCTCTTCCACACCAAATAAATGTCGCATGCAAACATCAGACGCCCTTTCTACCAAAACATAGACGGACGGAAGAACCGCAAGAGTCAATATAGTCGAAGATATCAGTCCTCCAATCGTTGTAATTGCCATCGGAGCCTGAATCGCCGACCCCGCTCCGCCTAAACCGATCGCAAGCGGAATGGACCCCATGACGGAAGAAACCGCCGTCATGCAAATCGGTTTGGTCCGGATGGATACCGAATGAAGCGCCGCGGACAACACATCTTTTCCCTCGCTGCGGCTCGAATTGATGTACTCCACCAAAACGATTCCGTTATTAACCACGACACCTCCCAGCAGAATAAATCCCAGAAGCGAAATCGCGTTCAAACTGGTGTGACTCACCCAAAGCGCGATCGCCGCGCCGATCACGCACAACGGCACCGTAAACATAATCACGAACGGCTGCATCAACGATTCGAATTGAGACGCCATGATCATATAAATCAGCACGACGGAAAGAACAAGCGCGAAAAATATTTTTGAGAAAGATTCCTGCACCTCGAGAGACTCTCCCGTGATCTCGATCCCGTACCCCTCGGGGATATTTTTGAACTCCTCGTTCAGACGCTTTGCGAATGCATCCAAAATCGCCGTCTTGTTCTCTCCTTCCGAGATATTGGCCGTCACCGTAATCGTCCGGGATTGATTTTTCCTCCGGATTTCGCTGGGCCCGGCCCCCCGTTTCAGTTTTGCCACCTCGCTCAACGGCACCTCCCCTTCAAAAACCGGCGAATGAATCAGCAATTCCCCGAGACGCAGCAAATCATTCCGGTCCTGCTCCCGGAGCTTGACCCGGATATCATATTCGCGTCCGCCTTCTTTATATTGCGTGGCCACCGCCCCCTCCAAAGCCGTCTTGACCGTCAGCGCGATATCCCGGACGGAAATGCCGTAGAGAGCCGCCTTTCTCCGGTCAATTTCAACCTTGGTCTCGGGACTCGGCTTAGCCAAATCATTCTGGATGCCGTATACGCCCGGAATCTCCCGAAGAATCGCCTCCGTCCGCATCAAATAGTTCTCCAAGACCTTAAAATCGTACCCCCGGATTTCCACCGTGACCGGTTTTCCGCCCCCGCCCATCGCGGAGAACTCGCTTTCCTGCAAAATATACTCAAGCTCCGCTTCTTTCAGATTGTAGTGTTTCAGATTATCCTTCAAATCCTCCAGAATCGCGGCGGAAGAACGCTTCCGTTCGGGCTTCAAATTGACCAATATCAGCGCCTGATGGGAACGCAGGGCCTCCGCGCCGGCCTCCGCGCTCGACTCTTTACTGGATCCGATGCTGACGGCGGTGCTGGCAACATCGGGTATTTCCAGAATAATCTTCTCCACCGCCGTCGCCACTTCATCCGTGGACTCAAGCTTGGTCCCGACCGGCATGTTCACTTTGATGATGAATTGCCCCTGGTCCACCTTCGGCAGGACTTCGCGGTCCAGCCCTTTCATAATCATTAACCCTCCGACAAAGGAAACCCCCGCAACCAAAATGATCCTGGCCAAGAGAAAATTCTGCCGGAGGGGGCTCATCCCCAAAAGATGCGATTGAACCTTCTGGAAAAGCTTCTTAAAAATGCTGGGCTTGGCCGATTCTCCGGAGTTCTCCTCTTTAGGCTTAATCTTAATCCTTATGGCAAAAAGAGGCGTCACCGAAAGCGAAACCGCCCAGGACAGAACCTGCGAGAAAATCACCGTCCAGGAAAGGTCCTTGAAAAGCTGCCCGGCGACGCCAGGCACAAAAACCAGCAACGGAAAAAACACCGCGCAAGTCGTCAAGGTCGAGGAGAACATCGGCCAGATCACCTCGTTGGAAGCCCGGATCGCAGCTTCTTCCGGCGTCATCTCGCCGCTGGAGCGGAAGCGGTAAATGTTTTCGATCACGCAAATTCCGTTATCGAGCAGCATTCCCACTCCGAGCGCCAAACCTCCCAACGACATCGTGTTCATGCTGATCCCCATGGCGAACATCAGGAAAAAAACCCCCATAATCGTAATCGGGATAGCAATCGCCACAATCAAAGACGCATAGATATTCTTCAGGAAAAACAGAAGCACCAGCACCGTCAAGACGCCCCCCTGCAATCCCGCGTCTTTCACCCCGTTCAAAGCGTCTTTGATGAAAGTGGACTGGTCGTAAATAATCTCAAGCTTCACTTCGCGGGAATCCAATTCCTCCTTCAGGTCCGCCAAAGCCGCCCGGACCCGGTCCACGACCTGGATGATATTCGCACCGGCCTGTTTTTGAATGGAGATGGAAATGTTCTCTTTCCCGTTGTACCGGGAAACGCTGGTTTTCTCTTTGAAAGTGTCCTCGACGTCCCCGATTTCCCGGAAAAGGATCAGGCGTTTCTTGAGCCTCTCTTTTTTCATTTCTTCCCGGGCTCCCTCCAGGGTGTCGCGGGGGCCGAATTTCGCCCGTTCCACAAATACGTCTTCTTTCAAACGGCGATCTTCACTCTTGTCGATTCCCGCAACCGCATAGGAAATCTCGTCCACACTCTGGAACTCCCCCATGGTCCGGATCAGGTATTCATAGAGACCTTTTTTGACGCTCCCCGCGGGATAGGACAAATTGGCTTTTTCCAGGGCATCCACCACGGAAAGAATGGAAATCTTATGCGCGTGCAGGCGTCCCTGATCCACTTCCACCAGAATTTCCCGGTCCAATCCGCCGCTGATCGCGGCCGAAGCGACCCCCAGGACTTTTTCGAGATTATCTTTGACCGTATTCTCCGCGATCAACTTGAGTTCGACCGGCGACATATTTCCGCTCAATGAAAGGATCATGACCGGGCGGGCCAGAGGATCAAATTTCAGAACGGTCGGGTCTTCCGCTTCCTTGGGAAGCTTCTCCTTCACCAGATCGATTTTCTCCCGGACGCCGAGGGCGGCGAAATCAATATTGGTGCCCCAATCGAAAGACAACGTAACGTAACTCTTCCCCTCGCGGGATACGGATTCCACCCGGCGAAGGCCGCTGACGGTCCCCACGGCTTCTTCGATGGGTTTGGTGATCAGACTTTCGATCTCTTCCGGTGCCGCGTTCAGATAATTGGTCACAACGGTCAATTGGGGGAAATTAACGCGCGGATAAAGTTCCCGGGGAAGGCGGGTAATGGCAATGGTCCCCAGCAGAATCACCCCCGCTATCACCATCATCGTGGTTACTTTTTTCTGAATGGCGATTTCAGGAAGCGTCATAAGGGCTCAAGCGGCATAGTCGTATTTTTATTTTCAAAAGTTCGTAACGAAAATCCGAAAAAACGCGTTCGCAAACTTCAACAGCTCTACGTCTCCGCCTGCTGCTGTTCGACGATTTTCACCTTCATCCCCTCGGACAGCTTCTCGAGACCGGAAACGCAGACCAATTCCCCTTCTTCAAGCCCCGCGTCCACCTGAGAATAATCGGAACGCTTGTAGCCGATTTTGATGTTTCGCTTCGAAACCGTGTTATCGCGGGGATTCGCGACAAATACAAACGTCTCGTCCTCTCCTCCCTGAACGGCATCCGTCGGGACGACCAAGGCATTCCGCTTGCTGTACAGAAGAATCTTAATCCGCGCGAACATCCCGGGGAGCAGCATCGCTTCGGGGTTTTCGAGACGTACGCGGCCGGTCGCGGTCCTGGACGTTCCGGTCACGACCGGTGAAATATTTTCGACAACTCCTTCGAACGTTTTGTCGGGATAGGCGTCAATGTACACGCGGGCCTTCTGCCCCAGCTGAAGCTTTCCCACTTCCCTCTCCACCACTCCGAACTCGGCAAAAACCATGTCGGTCGCGACATGCGAGCCGATCATCGTATTGGGAGTGATCGCCTCCCCTTCCTCCACGTAAAGCTGGCCGATCATCCCGTCGGACGGCGCGTAGAGATTGGACTTCTCAAGCATCGCTTCGTTCAATTTGACTTCCAAACCGGCCGCCTCGGAATCATACTGCGCGCTGTCCACTTCAAGCTTTACCCGGTCCAGAGTCGTCTTGGGAATCGCCCCGATTTTAAAAAGCTTCTCGTGCTCTTTGTACTTCTCCTGAGCGAGGGCCTGCGTCGTCTCCGCTTTGTTTTTCTCCGCTTGCGCCCGTTTGAGGCGGATCAGAACATCGTCCTGCCGGAGGGAAATCAGCAGCGCGCCTTCCTCATACCGCTCCCCTTCCCGGTAATTGATCGAGTTGATCACCCCCGGGATTTCAAAACTCAGTTTAAATTCCACTCCTCCCTTGATGGATCCCAGCACATTCAGGGAATCCTCATAGTTAAAGCGGCCCACTTTAAAAACCCTTATGGGAAGGATTTCCTCTTCCTGTTTTTCCTGTTCGGCGGCGGCTTCTTTCTTGGCCAGTTCGGCGTCTTTTTTGGGGGACATGAAAAATTCCTTCCACACCGCAAACCCCACCCCGCCCACCACAATCCAGATCAGGATCTTCATGAAAGGGAAACGAAAACGCTTCTTCATTTTCGGCGGGGCAACCGCTTCCGTCCCCGCGAGAGAATCCCCTCGGGGGGATTGATTCGGTGCTTTTTCCGTCCCGGAAGAATCCTTCTTCTTCCTGAAAAACTTCAGCAGGAAAAAGACCTTCTTCTCTTTCTTCCCGGGCACCGGATTCGGTCCGGGCTTTGCCGATTCTTCCGGTTTGGGCTCCGGATTCCCCTGCGGACTCAGATTTCCACCCTGTTCAGGCATTTTATTTTTCTTCCTTCCATTTCTCAATCGGTAAAAGCCCCTGCACGCCGACCGCCCGGTTCAAACCGGCCCGGGCAACGTAGTAGTCCGACATCGCCTTGTGAAACTTCTCCTTTTCATCGACCAGTTCGAGCTCCGACTGAAGATACTCGCTCGCTTCAATCTCGTGGATATCCAGCTTATGCTTGGAAAGCTTCGCCAGCCTCTCCCGGTAAAGGATCTGTTTGATTTCCGAACTGAGCTGGATCTCCGCCCGGCGGAAATTAAAATAAGCCTCCTTGACTTCGCGTATCATCTCACGCTCCGTCTCTTCCAACTTCACAAACTGATCCAAGATCTCGATCTCGGCCTCCTTCACGCGGTAAACATCCTCCAGATTATCGAGCAATGCCACCGTAAAAGAATTCTTCGTCGTCGTCGTTCCCTCTCCGCCTTGATACTGGCTGACGCTCGGGGCCTTTTGATCGTGATCATAGTTGTATTTCATGGTACTTCCGCCCAGATTCCATGTCAACTCCACCCCGCATTCCCACTCGGGATTATGCGCGGGATGCTTAACGATGTCGGTATACGACTCTCCCAATTCCCCGAATTTCATCACCAAATCCGCCTGAGGGAGGAGTTTTCCCACCGCAACCCGCTTCGCCATGATGTTCGCACGCAACCGGTTCACCTCCTGCTTGAGATCGGGCCGATGGTCATACGCCATCTGCAAATAATGCTCGACCGGTTGTTCAACGTCTACGGCATCCTTGGATGGGGCGCCGGTCTCCCCTTTGCGCTCTTCCTCCGCATGTTCCCGCGCCTGGTTCATCACTTCATCGTAGTCGTAGAAAGACGTCAGATCGATCCTCTCATTCAAGGCCAGATTCAAATGCTTTTGCAGCTCCAGGAAAACCAGCTCATAATCCTCTTTCGCCTTTTCCACGTCGTGAGCGATCTGACTCTGGCGGGATTCGACGTTTAAATATTCGATCTCCGAAATCAATCCCTGCGCCCATTTCTGCTTATTCATCCCGAAAATTTCATCCGCCAGTTTCAGGATCTCCCGCTTGTCTTCCAGCACCTGCGCCGCCCGAAGGCTGTCGAAATAAGCTTCGGAGACTTTCTGCACCAGGTCTTCGGTCACTTTGTTGTATTCGGCCTCCGCCGAATGAAGCGTCGCATCCTCCTTCTGATACGTGTGCCACAAGGACCCTCCGTGGAAAACCGGCTGTTTGAACTGGACGTGATAACTATTCCCGGTAAAGGCCTGCGTGGAAAGAGAACCGTGACGGGTTTCCAGCTCTAAATTCACGGAGGAAAAAAGGTCCCGCAGTGCCTTGATGATCCGCTGTTTGGCAAGTTTCACCCGTTCCTTCGCCATCTTTGCCGACACGGAGGTGTCAATCGCCCGGCGCACGCATTCATCCAGATTCCTCGGGCCGCCGCTCAGAAACTGCTCCTTGGCCATCACGGTTTCTTCCGTGATGATTTTTTTGATAAACCCGTCGGTCAGCTCCTGAAATTTCTCTTTTTCTTCACGTCTCAACCGATGAACCTTGTCTGTCAGCGCGGTTTTATCGTCCACAACCAGAGAGGGAGTCTCGTCACCCGCAACAACAGCGGGAGAATCCTGAACGGCATCAAAAGCCGGTACGGGTTTTTCAGCGGGAATCTCTTCCGGAACAACCGCAGAAGCCTCTTGCTCCGCCGGAAGAGACGCCTCCTGCGTGACGGACTGTTTTCTTTCCAGGTACCGCTTCCTGACTGCGGACTCAAAATCCGCCGTCGAGTCTTCGGATTTCAGGCTCTCGGCATGCAAAGCTGTAAAATTTGGCAGGCAAAAAATAGCCCCACCCCCGATCAAGAGTATTAAGCAGGCAATTTTTATGTCTTTCAAACAGAAATCTCCTGACTTAAATTAGCTCAAAACAAGCATGCGGCTATATTTAGCGAAAAACTACTAAAAAGTAATAGTGGATTATAACACGGGCGTATCGTATTGCAAGAAAACATCAAGACATCCCCCGGGATAAATTTAAAGATTATAAATCCCCCGTAATATCCGCTTACATTAAGCAAATTATCGGCAATTAACCGGAATTCATAACCCCTTTCTATCCGTCAGAAACGAGCCCGAGATTCGGCCTCCGACATTTTTTCCAAGTTAATTTTTCTCGCTCCCCGCGAATCAATCAACAAAAGCCGTCGAGGGGCCTCTCCTCCCGGAGCCTTCAAAATCACAAACGCATCGCCGATCAAAAAGCCCGACAAAAGCTCCACTTGCCGCGAACCGGAGTTCCTTCGTATCAGCCAGGATACCCATTCCCGGCATTCCCCCGCGTTTCGCCCGCATTTCACTTCGAAAATATCTTCGATCAAATAGCGAAACTCCGACAAATCCATTCCCGTCTCCTTTCCCCTTAGCTATCATGAAACAACCCCCGGCCGTTACCCGAAAAACCGGTTTTCGCGGTCAAAATATTCCGCTATGGCTTCCAGGGCTTCCAGTGATTTCCCGACCAAAACCGGCGGAGCATACGGCATCCTCTCGATTGTCCACAAAAGGACCCGAAGCTTACAGTGAAACAGAGGGTCTTGCACGGATCGGCCCAGCCTGCAAAGCCCGCAGACCGCGGAACGGGCAAAATCCCCTCCCAGGCCCCGTTGCAAAACAAATTCCGCAAGGCCGACGGCACGACCAATCTCCTCGCGTGAAACTTTCGGTGATTCCGGCCCTCCAAAACACCAGGCGCCATGTTTTTCCATCTCACACCTCCTTCCCAGCAAATCCCTGCCAAAATCGGATTATGCCGGAGCCGGAGCCGACTTCAATCCCCGCGAACGCGCGTCCGGCAAATATCTATTTAAAATAGGCAAAAATCTACTATAATTAGACTCCAGCGGGAGGCCGCCCAAAACGGATATTCCGGCAGGTCTCCCCCTGATACAATTTCAAGCGCAGAGACCTGAAAATGCCAAAAACAGAGAATCCTTCGATCGGACGACTGCTTCGCGAACTCCGAAAAAAAACGGGCCTCACACAAAAATCCGCCGCTGAAAAATCCGGGATATCTCCGAAGACGCTCGCCGCGATGGAAACCGGAAGGATTCAAAACCCGACGCTTTTAAACCTGAGAAATCTCGCCGAAACATTCGGCCTCAGTCTGCAGAATCTTTTCGGACTATTCGAGGCCGGGCAGAAAAATCATTTTTTCATCGGCTCTCAGGCCGGAGAATTCTCCGCCGACTACCCAAAACAGAAAATCCGGGTCATCTCCTACCTCGACCGAAGCGCTCCCCTCTTTGTGGGAAAAATCATCCTGGGCAGTAAGGGAGTTCTCAACGGAAAGACCGTCAGCCTGCCAAAACAGGTTTTCGTACAAATCATGCTCGGGAAACTGAACTTTTCGCTGGAGGAAAAGGAATTTTTTCTGAAGGAGGGCCAGATCGTTTATTTCGACGGGAGACTAAACTATCAATTCACCAATCCTCTTTTAAGGGAAGCAACCGCGCTCATGATCACGGCGCCCTCTTTTCTGAATCCGAACGCATAGGGACCCGAGTCCGCAGGCAAGAGGAGGGATCCCCCGGCCGCCTTCACGAAAAGAGCCACTGCTTTTTGATCAGATTTAAAAGCTCGGGGAACGTACCCCCGGAAGCCCCTTTCTCCGCAAAGGCCGGGACCCCGGATTTCCTCAATTCAAGGATTTCATCCGCGCTGACCGTAGAAGTCAGCACTATCATTCTCAGGTCCGGATTCTTCCTTCTGATTTCGCGGCAGAGATCAATCCCGTTTTTAACGGGCATCTTGATATCCAGGATGGTCACATCGGGCCGGAACGATTCGATTTTCCGGAACCCCTCCAAACCGTTTGAGGCGGACTCGACCCGGAAAGACGGTCCCTTCCGGAAGGAAAGGAAGTCTTGAATCCCTTCGCAGATATCCCGGTCATCATCGATCGTCAGAACTTTCAAGATCTCGGGAAACGGCAGGACCGAAAAAACGACCGGCTGAAAGGTCTTCAAATCATACGGGCTTTCAAGCCGGATCACCGGAACCGATTCAGGGCAATCGGGGATATGCGCGCCAAAGATTCTCACCGGTCCCCCGGAAATCCCGGTCAAAAATTCCGAAACAAACCGGGAAGACTCCCCTTTGAAATCCGCGAACACATAGCCGGGGCGATATTTTCGAAAGGAGGCAAGAGACTCTTCGGGCGCAGCCGTCACGCATTCGGACCGGGTATCGGAAAAATAATCCGCCAGAAAATCAAAATTCCGAAGATCCCGGTCAACGGCCAAAATCGGTTTTCGGCTCATGTTCTCCCCAAAGCCGGGAGGCCCTTTACGGAGCCCCGCCGCTCAGTCGGTCCACTTCCTGCTTCAGCCTTCCCAAATCGAAAGGTTTCAAAAGAAACGCGTCGCAGCCCAGAATTTCCGCCTGGTCCGCCATGGTTTGATCCACGTAGCCCGTATTGACAATCGCGCAAACCGACGGGTTCAAATCCTTCGCAACCTTCAGCACGTCCAGCCCCGAAATATCGGGAAGTTTCAAGTCGATCAGTACGATTTCCGGATTTTTCCCCTTCAGGATGGCAATCCCGTCCTGCCCCGTCCCCGCGATATACGTCTCATACCCCTCGTCGCGGAAAAAGCCCTCGATTTCCTCGACAATCCCCTCTTCGTCGTCAATGATCAGAATTTTTTTCGGCATCGTCCGTTAAGCCTTCGCGGTTTTTGAAAAATCCTTCAGGTCCGACTTTTCACCTTCGTCGTAGACGGGCAAAGTCAAAGTAAAAGTCGTCCCCTCTCCCTTTTTCGACTTCACTTTGATTTCGCCGCCGTGAAGTTCGATAATGTAGCGGCACATGTAGAGGCCGATCCCGGACCCCTTCCCCTCACCCTTCGTGGTGAACCCGTAATTGAAAATCTTTTTGACCGTTTCCTCGTCGATCCCCGACCCGTTGTCGGTGAAATCCACGTGAATGCGCTTCGGGTCCGATTCGTTCACGTACGCGCTGATCTGGATCCGCCGGTCATTCCGCTCGATCGAAAAAGCGTGATACGCATTCGTGAAAAGATTCAGAAAGACCTCCTGCAACCGTTCCAAATTGCCGTGAATCAGGGGAAGATTCCCCGGCAGATTAAATTCAACCTCCGTCCCCGACAAATTATCGAGATAGGTCTGGAACTGGACCAGCGGGAGAGTCTCCTCGATCACCAGCTTCAGGGACAACGGCTCAAACTTCCCCTTCTCGGATTTCTTGAGCAGGCCGGTCAGCGTGTTCACCACCGCTTTGATCCGCTGGATATTGGATTCCATTTTTTCGAAGAAATCGGCGATGTCCGCCACGCGAAGGCCGGGGTCCTTCCGGTACTTGAGAATCATCCGGGAAATATTCATGGAAAGAATGGTGAGCGGGTTGTTCACTTCATGCCCGACCGACGCGGCAAGCCTCCCGAGCGTCGCCATCTTCTGCTCGTGAATCAATTGCGCCTGAGCATCGCGCAATTTTTTATTCGCCTCCTCCGTCTCTTCCAGCGCCAGCCTCAATTTCCGGGACGCCTCCGAGTGCTCCTGATTGATCCGGACGATCTCCTGCGTCTTGCTCATCGCCTCGTCGTAAAGCCGGGCATTCTCCACCGCGATCGAAGACTCCTGCGCCAGCGTGTACAGCATGTCCAAATCACGGGCGCCGTAAGACTCCCCTGATTTTTTTTCTCCCAGGAAAAGAACGCTGCGCAGTTGAGGCCCCAAAAAACTCGGGATGACGCAAACGGCCCGAAGCGATTCCATTTTCCGGAGGATTTCTCTAAAATCATAATCCGGCCGGCTTCCGTGCCGTTTCAACCCGCGGCCCGTCGCCAAAAATTCCCGGACCCTTTCGGCTTCCAAGGCTTCGCGTTCGCCGGAAAGATACCGTATCAGCGGATGAGCGTCCGTCAAAGGCCCCCATTCGTCCGGCATCGGCTCCCTGCAACATCGTCCGTAGCCTCGGATACAGGCCGTGCGGTAGGATTCAGTCCCTCCGTCCCACAGCATGACTCCGGCATTCGCCACTCTCATCCGCATCGTCGAGAAATAAACAACCAGCTTCACCAGACGATCCAGACTTTCGATCTGAGTCATGCCCCGCGAAGCGTCCCGGAGAACCCTTTCGGACTCGAATCGTTTCTGAAAAAGATAACGGTCCGTCACCCGGATCAACCGCTCTCGGAGCGATTCATAAAACAAGACGGCCCCGAAAATAAATCCCCCGTAAATCCAATATTCGTCGACCGGCAGATTGAATTCCCCGAGAATCCTCCCCGCGAAGAAAGCCGCGCCCGCAAAACCGCCGGCAAGAAGCGACAGGAGAAGCGTCAAGAGCATCCCTTTTTTAATGACCCAATCCGCCGAAATCAGCCGCAGGGAGATCACGGCATACGCCGCCGTGCCAAAAGCCAAAAGCAGGAAAAGAATCCCAAACGGGGGGATCCCCCATCCGTATGCCGCCCCAAAATCCGCGTAGGAGAACAGAAACATCGGAAGCGACGCGAGGAGATACCTCAATCTTGCGCAGACCACTCCGCGGGAAGACCGCCCGGCCCCGATAAAAAGGAACAGGATTCTGAGAAACAAAACGCCGGCAAGTCCTAAAGACCATGAAAGCAAAATGCCCGCCTTCGGGAAAAAGCCCCATGAATAAGACCCGAACCCGTTCATCCAATAAGAAGGCGTCAACCATAGACTGAGTGCCAGCAATCCCGCGGCGAGATAGCCGACCGCCACAAAAAAGCCTTCTCCTTCGGAACGTGTCACCCGGGAAGCCAAGTGGTAGTAAAAAGCGGGTAACAGGACGGCCCCCGCATATCCGATCCGGAAAAAATCCGTCGCGAAAGCTTCGAACGGCGCGAGGGAAATCATCGCCGCGCCCATAAAAAAACTCCGGACGGCAGCGGCTAGGCCGAGTAGAAAGAAAACCCTGCCCAGGGATTTTTGCGGGATTTTAAAAAAGGCAAAGCCCCCCTGAGCCAGAAGCAACGCGGCACCGGAAAGTAAAGTGAGAGACCACACCGTCATAAGTATTAAGGTATATCGGCTTTCCCCGGAAATTCCTGAACGGCTACTCGACCGGGACTCCGGAAGTCGTTTCAACCGGAAAACTGATCGAAAAGGAAGTCCCTTTGCCCTCTTTCGATTCGACCCGGATCTTCCCCCCGTGTTTTTCCACAATCCCGTAGGTAATCGACAGTCCCAGGCCGGTTCCCCGGCCGATTTCTTTCGTCGTAAAAAAAGGGTCGAAAATTTTCGACAAATGCTCGGGCTTGATCCCCACGCCGCTGTCCCGGACCGTCGCGCAAACTTCCCCCTTTTTCTCCGAAGTCTGAATTTCGATCGTCCCCTTTTCCCCGACCTGTTTGATTGCGTCTTTCGCGTTCAACAGCAGGTTCGTAAAAACCTGCTCGAGCTCGTTTGCCACCCCCCGGATTTTTGAAAGCGGAGCAAGCCGGCTGACGATGCGAATATTCTCCTGCTCGAGCTGATACTCCAGAAAGGCGATCACATTCCCGATCACGCGGTTCAGGTCAACCGATTCGGCCATCTCGCCCGCAAGGGGTTTCCGCGCGTATTTCATCAATTTCTGCACGATCCCCTGGCAACGCTTCGCGCCTTCTTCGATCAGCCGGACGCTTTCGATATCATCGTTGTCCGTCACGGTCATCTTCAGAAGCTGCGCGTTGGTCAGGACCGCCGTAAGGGGATTGTTGATCTCATGCGCGACGCCTCCCGCCAGCGTTCCGATCGTCGCCAGTTTCTCGGCCTGAATCAGCTGGCTTTGCGCCTGCTCGAGGTCGTGCGTCCTTTGCTTCACTTTTTCCTCCAACTCCTCGTTCCAGCGGCGAAGGTTCTCCTGCATTTCAATCAGACGCAGAGAATTCGAAAGCGCGATGGCGGCGCTCCGGCGCAAATCCGCGAGAAAATTGATCTCGGAAGGACGAAAAGACTGCAAATTTTCCTTCTGGCCGATATTCAGGACCCCGATCAGTTTCTGGTGAATGATCATCGGGACGCAAATTTTGGCCCCCATCGCCTGGAAATAAATCCGCGCCGTATCGGAAAACGTTTCAAACCGCGGATCGATCCCGACATACTCCTCAAGGACCACCGTATCATTCGCCTCAAGCCCCTCCAGAAAATCGGCGGGCATGCGGTAGCCCCCCCCTTCCGCCTGAGCTTGTCCCCGGCGCATCAAATAGAAATCTTCCGTATTGGCGCTCCTCAACAGCAGGGAAACATCGGAAACGTAAAAAATGACTTGGATCGTATTTAAAATGTGACCGACCACTTCCTCGATATCGCGCAAGTACACCAACTCATCCGTAAACTTCTCCAGGGCGCGGGTAAGGTCCCACTGACGCCTCTGGAAGAGATGATCGATACGGGGCTGGATATGGCGGATATAAAAGACGACCAGGAGGAAAAGCGCGGCAATAAAACCGACAAACCCGGCGGGTGGCAGAGACGAAAGCCAGGCGCGGCGAAAAAAACAAAACGCGACAACCGGGACGCCCATGACCGAAGACGCCAGAATCCACATGATGGTCTTGTGGATGACGGTCTGGATATCCATGAGACGATAGTGGATCACGCAATACCCCATGATCGTGGTAAAGATAAACATAGGAAAAAACGCCACGGGAAATACCAGTATGCCGTAATTGGGGAGATATTCGAGAGACCCGAAAAACCCGATCGCGAAAGCGGCAAAAACGAATTTCGTATTTTTCTTCTTCAGCGGCACTTTTTCGTGGCGGTAGACCTGAATAAAATTAATGAAAGACAGAATCATGACGGCATAAAACCAGACAATAAACCACGCCTCCAAAAAACCGGCCCGGGGGAAAAAACCCGTCGGATAGGGATAGACCCCCTGGACAAGCCAATCCGTCGCGACGCAAATCAGGTAAAAAACGGCGCCGGAGGCGTAATGAAAAATGATCCATTTTCTTTTCTTTCTCAAAAGCCCCGGCCTCCATGTGGCGCCGAAAAAGTAAACGCTCGGGGTCACAAAAATGATCCCAAACCAGCAGTAATAACGATAAATGGCCAGCGAAAGGGCCTCGTTAGCAATGGAAGCGGAAATCCCGACGCCGGTCAGCCAAACCCCGGCCGTTACGGTAAAAACCAAATAGGCGACGTGCGTCATGGCTTTTTTGCTTTGAAAAAAGACAAAAACACCCTCTAACATCACCAGGACACCGACGATGAAATGCGGCATGGCATAAATGTTCCAGTAAAAATTTTTCAGACTAAAAATAGAGCTCATCATGCTGGATCGCCCTCTGAACGACGTCCCGAAGGACGTTCATGTACCCCTGAATTTTAGCCCGCGGCCCTTTGATGCTGACCGCGCAGATTTTTCCGCCGTCTTCCGAAGGGAGCAGGTAGTTGCTGAATGCGATGAAACCGCCGGAATGGACGTCACTGCTCGGCGCAATGAAGAAATCGGCCTTTTTGATAATCGTGATCCCGACCGTCCCCACAAATTCCTGAAGCGGCCGCATTAAAAATTTCGAAGTGGCCGCAAACAGGAGCGGCGAAGCCGCCGCGTAAGACTCCACGAGCCGGTAACTTTCGCTCCGGCGCTTTCGGGTGGCAAGAAGCTGGCGGTTGAATTCCCTTTGAAATGAAAAAAAGCCCCGGTCGGGCTTGCGGGGATCAAAATAGATGCTGGGGCGGATATAGATAAATCCCAGCGTCCGTTCGCGCTCCGCCGTCGCGCGCAGATCCACGGGAATCGCGAACTTGACGTCTTCAAATTCCTTGTACTGAGCCAATTTCCATATCAAGAGGGCCGCCGAAGTGACGATCTGCCTTACATGCCGTCCGAAACGTCTGTTCAACCGGCTCCTCACTCTTAAAAAAGGCTGGAAATCCAGAAACTGATAGACCTGAGCGATCTCATCCCTGCCCGAACGCGTTGAACACGTTTCGGGAGACATCCCCGCCCGGTACCCGGCCGACGGATATCGCAACCCTTCCCGCGTTCCCCATTGTTTTCTGAGGTCATTCAGAATTTCCTGGGCGGGAACGCCGTCCAGCGGGATATGACTGAACTGAATCCACAGATCCGCTTCGCTATAGCAGGCCGTAAACCGGCTTACAATATTCAAAACGCCGTAGCCGGGATGTTTGAATTGAATAAACGGAGGCGCCTGAAAACGGCCGGACGGTTGTCCGGAGCGCTCGGACGGCAAAGACTCGAATTGAATATAGGCGGCGCTGATAACCCTCTCCCCGTATTCCGCCGACAACTTTCCCCAAGGGCCGGGAATGTTCGGCATTTGCTTTGAAAGCCAGCGGTCCCATTTCTTTTTTAAAACCAGCGGGCGTTTTTTATCGTCGACATTCCGGCTCTCGTTGTAAGCCCGAATGATCCCCCCGAGAAGAAGGTTTTTTACTTCAACCGGCATTGACTCGAATCGATCGCCGCCGGCATCCCTATCCAAATAAGGCTCCAAGAGCCGAAGATTCCCGTCTCCGTCAAAACCGGCTTCGACCATATCCAAAGGCCCTCCGGACCGCTCCTTTGCGCAAAACCTGTGCCACCAAAGCCGATTGCGGAAAACCGGGTACGCTTTCAGAAATTGCGCCAGCCTCTGCCGGCAATGCCGCTTGGCCGAAATGAAAGTTCTTTCCCGCTCCCCTTTCGCGTCCGACCATAAATCCAGGCCGAAAACGGCCAATGCAAACTTGGATTGTTCGGTCCTCAGATAGCTTTGCGTCACCGTCCGCCATCCGTCGGCACGGCGCCCCACACCGGCCCGATGCAGCAACGACAGGAATTTGTGAGTCCAGAAGAAAATAAGCGTCCCCGCATTCAATTTGTCCGTAAACCGGTTTATCCCCAAAACCCGCATAAGCGAACGCACGGTCTTGGACCCCTGAACTTTGATTCGCAAGATGCCGCGCGGTTTGATATAGGCATTCTTGCGGTACCAGGAAACTGCCTTCCCCAGCGTCTCTTCAAATGGCGTGGAAGCAAATCCGAGTTCCCGAACCGCTTTGGTGTTGTCATACACAAGCGACATTCTGCAAAATTTAACGCCTTCGGTGGGCATAAGCGGTTTTCTTCGAAGGACAAAATGAGAAAAAGCCTCCTCAAGATAGGTAAAGCACAATAGAAGCGGATAGGGAATCTTGAAGCGCGGCGCCTTAACGCCGGTGAGATTCTCCAGCCGCCGGAATATTTCTCTCATCGAATGATGTTCGCTGTTGGAAAGGATGTAGCGTTCGCCGGTTCTTCCGCGCCGGATGGCGGCAATATGCGCCCTGGCGATATCGTCGGCATCGGCCACGGACCAAAGGGTTTCAAAATAGCCGGGATAATTTCCGTTCAAAAACTTGACGATCACATCCCCGGACGGCGTGGGCTTCAGATCCCGTTCCCCGATCACAATCGCGGGATTCAGAATAACCGCCGGCAACCCTCGCTGACAGAATTTCAAGACTTCCTGCTCTGCCAAATATTTGGACCGGGCATAATGACTGGCGCCGCGGGAATCAAAACCCGTGGTTTCGTCGACGCGAGAGCCCCTCGGCCCGGCATTGATCGTCGCAATCGTGCTGGTATGGATAAATCTCTCGACGCCGTATTTCAAGGAGGCCGCTAACATATTGACCGTACCTCCCACGTTGATTTCATAAATGGCTTTCGGGGCTTTCATCCAAAAAGGGTAAAAAGCATATAAAGAAGCGAGGTTGAATACGACCGCGCATCCCTGCACAGCTTTCTCAACCGCATGAGGATAAGTCACATCGCCTTCCGCAATCTCCACATCGAGATTTTCTAAGAGAAAGCCGACTTTTTTCTGCCGGACCAAGACCCTGACCGCGTAGCCGGCGGCAATGAGATGCCGGATCAAAGTCGAGCCGATAAAACCCGTCCCACCCGTAACCAGAACTTTCATGGTTTAAGCGCTTCTCTTTCGCGGTTGCCGGACGCGGAGAAATTTCCGGATCGCATCTTTAGAAAATAACCCCGGCCGCAATCGCTTGATAAAATTCCCGTTAGAGATCCCATGCCGAGTTATCGAAGGTCGAAACACCGTGAAGGGGGCGGGTGTGGGAATAAAACCCAAACAACGGCTCGCGAATCATTACCGCTCCACCGCCGCTGCTTTTTTCTCTTTAATCTTGACGATCTCCTGTTCCGTCACTGATCGTGTCCCCCAGAAGAAAGGCGCCAGTTCAAAACCGTGTTTTTTCGCCAATTCCCAGATAAAGTTCGCTTTTTCCCGGGTAATGTTTCCCCTCCCCCATGAGTAATTTTCATACCGTTCCTCAAGATCAAGAATAATCGCTTCGGCAAAACAGCCGTACAAAATCCGGGTCGAGGGAAGCCCGATATCAAACCCCAAATCAAGGTCGGAAGGCAGGAGCGTCAAGCCGCCCGAGAAAACAAAAATATCGTCCCGGTTCGGTATCGTGTAGGAGAGGTTCTTGGGATATCCCACATCGCAGATCACGACCCCCGGCTTGAAACTCGCGAAATCCACGATAGAACTCGATGCGCTTGCGGCGGCAATCACAATGTCGGCGTCGCGGACCGCCGCATTGTTATCATGCGACGTTTTGACTTTCGCCCGGCCGGAATAGGAAAGAATACGTTCCGTCTCCATCAGATTTTTCTCATTCCTCCCGGTAATCGTTATTTCGCTCACCTTCTCGGAAAGGAGTCTCGCGCAGGCACCCCCGATATCCCCCGCGCCGCCGATGACCGTCACCTTGGCCTTTTCCAGAGCGATATCCATCCTCCTCGCCGCCTGGTACACCCCCTCCAAAACCAGGGCGACCGTCAGCGTATTGCCTGTCGTCAGCGGCACATTAACCATACTCGTGAGGGATTTCGTGAACCGCTCGCCCGCGACCGAAGTAAACCCTCCCAAGGCCACGATCCCCACGCCGAGATCTTCGCAAACCCGGCAGGCCTGCACCACTTTCTCGCACACCTTTTCGGGATTGATCTCCAGCATGTCCGGCACAATCGGGCACATGATGAAATAGCCGTTGATTTCCTTGCCCGTAGCGGACCGAAAGCCTTTGATGTCGTAAGACTTGTAGGAAGGAGTCATCTCAAGCAGCTTGACGAGAAAATCCTTCGACGGCAGTTTGAAATCCGGTTTGAAAAATTTAAGGTATTTCACCAAATGATTCAGGTTGTAAGGATGCCCCATCACGGCAAATCCCCCGATATCGCTCACCCGGCGGTGATGAATATTTTTGTACCGCTTGGTCGTGATCACTTCCGCCATGCCGGCCAACATCAGTTCGAAGTTCTTCCGCAATTTTTGGGCCACGACCTTGCCGATCACGTCTTCGATCAGAGGAATCCCGATTTTGAGCCGGACGTTCACGCAGGCTTCCGTCCCTCCCTGCGGATGATCGAGCAGCCGCCACTCCCCTTCAAAACATTCCAAATCCCCTTCAATCGCCCTGAAACGGACCCGGAAATTCTCCAAATCGAATTCGTCCTGTTCCTTCCAGCTGAGCGGCAGATCGTCCACCTTCACGCTCCAGGACGTGATCGCATTGTAAGCGCCCTTCGCCAGCACGGTGCACTGCTTCACGTTCGGCATGTACCGGGGGAAATATTCCATGCGGGTAATCAAGCGGAGGATTTTCCACTTGGGGACCGGAAACACCTTTGAGACTGAAACCGAAATCGGATCGCTAGGATTGTTTGTCACCGAAAAAAACTCCCCGGGCCCCATCCAGGCTGCCCGTTTTGTAGTTTGCGAGAAATGAATCAATGTCGCGGAGGGAAATTCTCCAGCGGGTTCCCCCGACCTTGTAGGCGGAAAGAGATCCCCGGGTAATGTACTTTAAGATGGTTTTCCGGGACCGGATGCCCAAAAAATCCTGGGCCTCGGACAGCGTAAAAAACCGGTCTCCCCGTATAAGACTGTTTCCCGTTTTTGGCATCGCTGGCTTAGGATTCAAATAAAATACCGGAAATAAACGCCTGCCCAAACAGGTAAAATTGGGTAATTTCAGGTAAAAGCATTCTACGGCAATGCCCTTTCCCGTCAATCTTTTTGATTAGCAGGACTATCGGAAATTAAAGCAGGTCTTATCCCGAAAGAGAGGCAAGATCTCAACCTATTTGAAGACAATAAGATACAACAAGCCTAAAGATCAGGAGATTTCGGCTAACGTGTTACGGATCCAGGCAAGAAGTTCTTCCGGCTGGATTTTGGAGGTTTCCTTATTGAACCGCTTGCAGACTTCCAGTTTACCTTCTTTAAGATTTCGTTCACTCACGATCACCTGCAGAGGGATCCCGATAAGGTCGCCGTCATTAAATTTCACCCCGGCCCTCTCGTTTCGGTCATCATACAGAACATCAATCCCCTCGGCCGACAAGGTCTCGTAAATCTCACCGGCTATTTTCGCGCTTTGCGGATCCGATTGGTTGAGCGTAATCAAGAGAACCGAATAAGGGGCAATTCCCTTCGACCAAACCATGCCCTTGGCATCATGATGTTCTTCGATATGCGCGGCCAGAATCCGGTTCACACCGATCCCGTAGCATCCCATAATTACCGTTTTCTTCTCGCCCTTCTCATCGAGATATTTAACATCCAGCGCCTCCGTGTACTTGGTTCCGAGTTTGAACACATGCCCAAGCTCCAGGGCATGCACTTCGGCCAAAGGCTTTCCGCATTTCGGACAGCCATCACCGCTCGCGGCGTAGCGGAGGTCACCGATCAGATCGGGCTTGAAATCACGGTTGACATTCACGTTCCGAAGATGCGTATCCTTCCGGTTCGCGCCGGTCACCGAATCGGTCATCCCCAAAATATCAAAATCCGCGACAACCCGGATCCCCGTAAACCGACCGGACCGGAAAAGCCGAGCGGCCCCCCCGTAACGGCTTGAATCTCGTCCGCTTTTGCGGGAATCAAAGTCTGAAATCCGCACAATTTCCGAAGTTTGGCCTCATTCAACTCCCGGTCCCCCCGGACCAAACAGGCGACGGGTTTCCCGTCCCCGATATAAATCAGCGTTTTGATCAGGCGTTCCGGCTTGATTTTAAACCGTGAAGTGATCTCGTCCACCGTCCGCAGATCCGGCGTATCAAACGGCTCCGGGGCATTTCCGCTCTCCGCCCCGGTCTTCGCTTCTCCGCCGGCACGTTCCGCGATATCCCGGCTCGCCAAATACCCGCAAGCCGCGCATTGGATCATAATGTCTTCACCGAACGCGCACTCGACCATGAATTCCTGGGAAGCCCTGCCCCCCATCAGTCCCGAATCCGCGCCGACGATCCGGAACGGAAGCCCGCAGCGGGTAAAAATCCTCTGATACGCCTCAAACATCTTCCGGTAGCTCTCATCCAGTCCCGCATCATCCTTATCGAAGCTATAGGCGTCTTTCATGATGAATTCTTTCGTCCGGATCACCCCGAACCGAGGCCTCAATTCATCGCGGAATTTCGTCTGGATCTGGAACAGCGTCTTGGGAAGATCCCGATGCGATTTGATATAAGCCCCCGCCAGCTCCGTGATCACCTCTTCATGCGTCGGGCCCAGAACAAATTCCTGTCCCGTCCGGTTTTTGAATGCGAGCTTGTCCTCACCCAACGCCTCGTAGCGGCCCGTCTTTCTCCAAAGCTCCGCGGGATGCAGCGCCGGAAGAGACAATTCATCCGCGCCGGCCCGCAGCATTTCCTCTTCGATGATCGCGCAAATTTTTCTCAAAACCCTGAACCCCAAAGGAAGGTAACTGTAAACTCCGGAAGAAAGCTTCCGGATATAGCCGGCCCTCAGAAGCAATTTATGACTGAGCGCTTCCGTATCTTTCGGCTCCTCCCGCAGTGTGGGGATCAACGTCTTTGACCATTTCATCGCATCAGCCCGCCTTTTGAAACCATTGATAGATTTTCCCGAAAAATCCGATTTGCACGAGATCATTGTACATCACCGCCACCATCAGCAGCAAAAGCAAAGCGAATCCCGCCTTCGCCACCGCTTCCTGAAAACGGAAGCTCAGAGCCTTTCGCCGCACCGCTTCGATCAGTATGAAAACCATCAGCCCCCCGTCCAGCGGAGGAAAAGGGAGAAGATTGAAAACGGCCAGCGACACGCTGAGCAGCGCCATCAGCTGGAAGATATGGACCAATCCGCGTTTGGCCGTCTCGCTGGTCACCGCAACGATTCCGATCGGCCCCGTCAGCGCTTTGAGCGAGAGCTTCCCCGTCACCAAATAACCGATGGCCTTGAAAGTAAGGCCGGTAAACGTTAAAACCGTCTCACCGCCCTTCACCAAAGCCTCCGCCGGACCGTATTTTTCGATCCGGTAAGCCTTCCCCGGAAGAATGCCGATTCTCGCCAGCGCCCGCTTCTTGCCGAACGCGTCGGTTACTTCCTCCACCTTGGGCAATACCTGCAACGTGAGAAAAGAACCGTCTCTTTCAACCGTCAGAAGCAGCGGGACATTTCCGAGTTCCATAATACGGCCCGTCAGTTCATTCCAAGTCGAAACCGCCGCGCCGTTCACCTCCCGGATCAAATCCCCCGCTCTCAATCCGCTGCTCTGAGCCGGGTATCCGTCCACAAAACCTCCGACCGTTGACTTGAGCACGGGATTCCCGACCATGAAAATGCCCGAAAAAATCACATAAGCCAGAACAAAGTTCATCAAAACGCCCGCCACGGCAATGATAAATTTCTTCCCGGGCCCTTGGGCCAAAAAATCATAAGGTCTCAGCCCGTTTGAGGGAATATCCTCGGGCGATTCTCCGCTGGGTTTCACGAAACCGCCCAGCGGGATCAGAGAAATGACGTAACGGGTCTCGCGCCCCTGAAAAGAGAATATTTCGGGACCGAACCCGATCGAAAACTTATCCACCCGGACTCCCGTAAACCGGCAGGCCAGGAAATGCCCCAGCTCATGAATAAAAATCAAAACACCGAGAACAATGACCGCCGGTAGAACCTGTCCGATGAATCCCATTGAATTCCTTTCTATGAAAAATTTTCCCTCGCCCACCGGTCCGCGTGAAGAACGTCCTCCAACGAAGGGGACGTCACGACACGATGCCTGCGCATCAGCTTCCCGATTTTCCGGGGGATATCCGTAAAAGAAATTTTCCCGTTCAGAAAACAATCAACCGCCACTTCATTTGCCGCATTCAAAACGGCCGGCATCGTCCCTCCCGCCTTCTGGGCCTCATACCCCAATCGGAGGCACGGAAACCGGCCCCGGTCCGGTTTCTCAAAAGAAAGCGCCCTGATTTTTTCAAGCCTCAGCGGCGGGATCCCGTCCGCTGCCGGAAGCCTTTCGGGGTAACTCATCGCATACTGAATCGGAAGCCTCATGTCCGTTACCCCGAGCTGGGCGAGATGAGAACCGTCTCTCCACTCCACCAAAGAATGGACGATGGCTTCCGGATGAATCAGGACCTCCACCTTCTCGGCCGAGACGTCGAAAAAATTGGCCGTTTCAATCACCTCAAGCGCCTTATTCATCAACGTCGCCGAATCAATCGTGATTTTTCGGCCCATTTTCCAGCGCGGATGCCGGAGCGCTTCGCGGACCGTCGCTTTCGACAAAGCCGTCTTGGAAAATTTCCGGAAAGGCCCGCCCGACGAAGTCAGGATAATCCGTTTTGCCTCGCCGGCCTTTCTTCCCTGCAGGCATTGAAAGATCGCGCTCAATTCACTGTCGATGGGGACCATCGTCACCCCGTATTTCCCGGAAAGGCTGCGGATCAGTTCGCCCGCGATCACAAACGGCTCTTTGTTGGCAAACGCGATGTCCTTTCCGCTTTGAATCGCCGTCACCAAAGGGACCAGCCCCTTCGCGCCCACCATCGCAAACACGGCGAGTTCGCTCCGGGAAAAACCCGCCGCCTCCCGAAGTCCCTTGTCGCCCCAGACGATTCTCGTCCGGCTGCCCCGAAGCTTCCCGGAAAGGGCCTCCGCGGATTCCCGATCGTAGAGGCACGCGAGTGACGGCTGAAAACGGCGGATTTGATCGAACAGCAGTTTTCCGTTTCTTCCGGCGGCCAGGACTTCGACGCGAAACTGCTTCGGATGGCTTTCCGCGACCCGAAGCGTATTCACTCCGATCGAACCCGTCGAGCCGATAACCGCAATACGCTTCATAAACGCTCCAGAAAATTTTGACGCGAGGAAAATCCCGTCCGCCTTCCCGATCAGGACAGGACAAACCAAATCACGTAAAAGTAAGTAAAAGGAACCGTGAGAAGGAGACTGTCCAGTACGTCCAGAACACCGCCCAACCCGGGCAGGTCGCCGGAATCCTTTACGTCCAGCCCCCGTTTCAGCATGCTTTCGATCAGATCCCCGACTTCCGCCAGAAGCCCCAGCAAAATCCCGAGCAAAGCGAGATGCCCGACCGAAACGTCAAAAAACAACCCGGCGCCCAGCGAGAGGAAAAATGAAACGGCAATCTGGGCGATCGCGCCTTCCCAAGTTTTATTGGGGCTGATATGATTGGCGAACTTCCTTCGGCCGAACCGCTTCCCCACGAAATAAGCGCCCGCATCCCCGAGCTTCGTAACTAAAATCACGTAATACACCCAACCGCTCCCCTGGGGAAACAGCCGGATCTCCAGAAGATATGAAAAAGCGAGCGAAATCCAGACGATCCCGAGAATCGAAAACGCGGCGTTCCGGAAAGCCGAGGGCAATTTTTCCCGGCTTGAGTCCGCCAGAAAGAACGATCCGATCATCACAACCAAAAGAAATGAAAAACTCTCCGACAGAAGCGCCAGAGGCGTAAGAAAACCGATCGCAAGGATCAGGGGACGGTTCAGGACAATATTCCGGCGGGCAAAAATCCCCCAATACTCGTTCAGGGCCACCAAGATGAACCCCTGGATCACCGCGATATACCCCCAGAAGGGAAACAAAAAAACAACCACATAGGCGCCGCCCAGCAAAAACGCGGACAAAATTAACCGCTTCAGAAGTTCACTTGCTTTTAGATTTGGCTTCTGTCCGTCCAAAGCGTCTCTCCCGTTTTGAATATTCCCTGACCGCCTCCAGCAAATCCTCTTTGCCGAAGTCCGGCCACCGTTTCTCCGTCACATAAATCTCCGCGTAGGAAAGCTGCCATAATAGAAAATTGCTCAACCTCATTTCCCCACTCGTCCGGATCAGAAGATCCGGGTCCGGCATCCCCGCGGTATACAGATGCTCGTCAATCGTGCGGGGCGTGATCGAATCCAAGCCGATCTCCCCTTTCAGAACTTTTTCGGAGATCCTGCGCGCCGCATCCGAAAGTTCAACCCGGCTCGAATAACTCAGGGCCAGCGTCAAAAAAAGCTTCCGGTTCTTCTGCGTTTCCCGGGTCAGGTTTTCCAGTTTTTTCCGGACCTCCCCTGGAAGATCCGAAAGGCGCCCGATCGCGTTAAACCGGATCTCATTTTTCAAAAACCCCTCGCGCTCCTTGTCCAAATAGGCCGAAAGCATATTCATCAAAAAATCGATTTCTTCCTTCGGCCGGGCCCAATTTTCCGTCGAAAACGCGTACAGGGTCAGATACCGGATCCCGATGTCCCCGCAGGCCTTGATCACTTCACGGATACTCTCCACGCCCTTTTCATGCCCCCGGATCCTCGGCCAGCCTCTTTCCTTCGCCCAGCGGCCGTTTCCGTCCATTATGATCGCGACATGAACAGGCAAATCCCCGGGCATCCGTCACCTCACGAATATCGTTTGCGTTCTCTCGGCGCCGACGGAAATAATCGAAATCGGAGTTTTCAAAATTCGAGAAAGGCGCGCCAGATATTTTTTTGCATTCGAGGGAAGGTCCCGATACCGTTTCACCCCCGTAATGTCCTCCTGCCATCCGGGGTGATCTTCGTAAACCGGCCGGCATTTCTCCAAAACCCGCACATTGGAAGGCAGATGATCATAGATCTTGCCGCCGCAACGGTAAGCAGTCGCGATCTTGATCACGGGAAGTTCATCCAATACGTCCAGTTTCGTCACGGCAATCGAATTCAGGCCGTTCACGCAGACCGCGTGTCTGACGACCACCGCATCAAACCATCCGCATCGGCGCGGTCGCCCCGTCGTGGCACCAAACTCCTCTCCTTTGGTCCGGATCTTTTCCATGAGTTCCGGACCGAATTCCGTCGGGAAGGGGCCTTCTCCGACGCGGGTCGTATAGGCCTTCACCACGCCGACAATCTCACCGATATGCGTCGGTGCCACTCCCGTTCCGGTAATCGCCCCCCCTGCGGTGGCATTCGAAGACGTCACATAGGGATAGGTCCCGTGATCCACGTCCAATAAAGTGCCCTGCGCGCCTTCGAACAGAATTTTCTTTTTCTGCCGGACCGCCTCATTCAGAAAAACAATCGTATCCACCACAAAAGGCTTCATCCGTCTTCTCCACGCGCAGAAATCCTTGTAGACTTTCCCGAAAGCAAGCGCCGGCCTTCCGTAGATCCGGGTCAGCACCCGGTTTTTCTCCGAAAGCACATAGCGAAGGCGGTCTTCGAAAATCCGGAGGTCCATCAGATCCCCCACGCGAATTCCGAGGCGGGCAATTTTATCGGCGTAACAGGGCCCGATCCCCCGCTTGGTCGTGCCGATTTTCCTTCCGTGCCTGGACTCTTCCTGAAAGGAATCGATCAGTTTGTGGTACGGCATGATCAGATGCGCCTGCTCGCTGATAAACAACCGTCCGTCCACGCGGACGCCCCTTTTTTTCAGAGCGTCAATCTCACCGAACAACGCCTCCGGATCGATCACGACTCCGTTCCCGATCACGCAGCGCTTGCCGGCATGCAAAACTCCGGAAGGGACCAGGTGCAAAACAAATTCCTGGTCTCCGAACTGAACCGTATGCCCCGCATTCGCGCCGCCCTGATACCGGACCACGTAATCACACTTTTCCGTCAGGACATCGATGATTTTCCCCTTGCCTTCGTCTCCCCACTGAGCGCCGATCAAAATTGTGTTCATAGAAATATCTCTTTCCGTTTCGGTCCGAACCCGAAACTCGCGGACGGTCCTCGTTTCCGGTTTTTAAAGTTTCACGAGCTTCACGTCTATGATATGGGGCAGGGACTTCAGCTCCTTTAGAATCTCCGGAGAAATCGCCTGATCGATGTTAATGACCGTCATCGCCTGAGCCCCTTCGCGGTCGCGACCCAGCGTCATCTCGGCGATATTGATTTTCGCCTTCCCCAACAGCGTCCCGATGCTCCCGACGGTCCCCGGCCGGTCTTCATTCGTGATGACCAGCATATACCCCTTCGGAATCGCATCCATGTAATATTGATTCACCCGGACGATTCGGGGATCTTTATTCCCGAAGAGAGTCCCCAGAATCGCATGCGTCGCCTGAGCGGTTTTAACCGTCAGGGAAATCGCATTCGCAAAATCTTCCACCTGCGTCGTTTTGCTTTCCTTGACCGCAATCCCCCGTTCTTTGGCAAAAGCCGGCGCATTGACAAAATTGACCAGCGCCCCCGAAATCGGTTCCAGCAGCCCTTTCAGCACCGCAATGGTCAGCGGCGCCAAATTATAGCCGGCCACTTCGCCGCTGTAACTCACTTCCACCTCCTGGATGTTTCCTTCAAACAGCTGCGTGTGGAAAAGCCCGACTTTCTCGGCCAAATTGATCCACGGCTGCATCTTTTTGTACGTCTCCGCATCCAGCGACGGAAGATTCACGGCGTTCCGGATCCCTCGGTTCAGCAGCGCGTCCGCCACCTGCTCGGCCACCGCGATCGCGACATTGATCTGGGCCTCTTCGGTCGAAGCGCCCAGATGAGGCGTCGCGACCACCTGAGGCAGTTTCAACAGCGGATTGTCAGGTTCCGTCGGTTCCTTCTCAAACACGTCCAGCGCGGCACCTTTCACATGCCCCGCCTGGATGGCCTCGCACAGATCCTTTTCGTTCACCACGCCGCCGCGGGCGCAGTTAATGATCCTCACGCCCGGCTTCATGATCGCGAACATATCCTTATTGATCAGATTGCGCGTCTCGTCGTTCAGCGGCACATGAAACGTGATGAAATCCGACTGGCGGATCACTTTTTTAAGATCGCTCTCCACCTCGATCTCGGGCTGTTTCACCGCATCCTTGGAGAGAAACGGGTCATAAGCCAAAATCTTCATCCCGAATGAAATAGCGCGCTTCGCGACCTCCCGCCCGATCCGGCCGAACCCGACCACGCCCAGCGTCTTGCCGTACAACTCCGTCCCCACAAAAAGATTCCGCTTCCACTCGCCGTTCCGGAGCGAAAGATTCGCCGACACGACATTCCGGCTCATGGACATCATCAGACTCATGGTCAATTCCGCCGCGGAAATCGAATTCCCCTCCGGCGTATTCATCACGATAATGCCCCGTTTGGTTGCCGCGGACAGATCCACATTGTCCACGCCGACTCCCGCGCGGCCGATCACCTTCAGACGCGTCCCCTGCTCGATAACATCCTTCGTCACCTTGGTCGCGCTTCGGACGATCAGCGCGTCATATTCCCCGATGATCTTCTTCAATTCTTCCGGCGGCAATTTCGTTTTGACGTCCACTTCGATACTTTTTTCCTTTTTCAGAATTTCGACCCCCTGATCTTCCAACGGATCACTGACCAAAACCCTAATCGCTGAACTTTTCATTGGCTCTCCACCTCATTTATGTTTTTATCGGCGTTAAAAAATTCGTTTCCCGCATCAAACCATTTCTCTGGAAATTAACGCGTTCTTCCCGGGGCATCAAAGACCGTCTCACCGACCGGATGCCCCAACCGGGCCAGACCCCCGGACAATGCCTCAAGCCCTCTCAGGAGATCCTGCTCCCGAACCGCTCCCATATGCCCGATCCTCAGAACCCGCCCCTTGAGCGCATCCCCCTGCCCCCCGGCCATAAAAACCCCGTAATCCCTCCGCAAAATCTTCAATAAAACCGTCCCGTCAATTCCCGCGGGAAGGCGGACGGCCGTCAGCGCGCTGGAAGGATTCCGGGGAAACATCTCAAGCCCCCAACTTTCCAAAACAGGCCGGATCATCCCCGCCAATTTCGCGCAACGGACCCACTGGGCTTCAATGCCTTCGTCCGAAATCATCTCCAGAGATTTTTCCAATCCGCGGAGAATCGAAATCGCCGGCGTAAACGGGGTGTCAAAAGTCTCAAAAGCCTTTCGATACCGCCTCAAGTCCAGATAATACCGGGGAAGACGCCCCCCTTCTGCCGCCGCCCATGCCTTCGGGCTCACCGCAAGAAACGCGGCCCCCGGCGGAAGCATCAGCGCCTTTTGCGAAGCGCCGATTGCGACATCAACATTCCAATCGTCCGTCTCCAGCCGGTCCGCTAAAAGCCCGCTGATCGCGTCCACGACAAATATCGCATCCGTCCGGGCCACCAGACGGCCGATCGCCCGGATATCATTGAGAACGCCGGTGGATGTTTCACAAAGTGCGGAATAAACCGCCCGGTAAGAACGACCCTCAAGCTGTTTCTCCACCGCGTCCGGATCCGCCGCCTCACCGTAGGGGACTCGGAGACAGTCGCATTCGATACCGCAGGCCTTCGCAATTTCCGCGAAACGTTCGCTGAATTTTCCGCAGGCAAGAACTAAAATGCGGTCTCCGGGCGAGCAGAAATTGACAAGGGAAGCTTCCATCGCGCCGGTCCCGGAAGAAGCCAGCGTGAAAACGGGATTCCGGGTCCGAAAGACATTCTGCAAGCCCTCACTGACGGCCCGGAAAATATTCCGATACTCGTCCGTCCGGTGATGAATCAACGGCGCGGCGAGAATGTCCCGGACCGGTTCCGGGACAGGCGTCGGGCCGGGACTGAGAAGCAGAGGCTGTGAATCCTGTTTGGACGAGAGCATCGAACCTCGAGGGTTTTCCTTTCGCGTTATTTCGCGTCTTTAATGTCGGCCTTGGATTCAATCACGTGATCGACGATGCCGTATTCCTTGGCTTCCGGCGCCGACATGAAATAATCCCGGTCGCAGTCTTTTTCGATCCGCTCAATGGGCTGGCCGGTGTGTTTCGCCAGAATCCGGTTGAGCTGCTCCTTGAGTTTTAAAATTTCCTTCGCATGGATACTGATATCCGTCGCCGTTCCCTGGGCACCTCCCCACGGCTGATGAATCATAATCCTCGAATACGGCAGCGAATAGCGCTTCCCTTTCGTCCCCGCGCTGAGGAGCAGGGCCCCCATGCTCGCCGCCTGACCGATACAATAGGTCGCCACGTCGCATTTCACGAACTGCATCGTGTCATAAATGGCCAGCCCGGCCGTCACCGAACCGCCCGGCGTATTGATATACACGTTGATGTCTTTATCGGGGTCCTCCATCTGAAGGAAAAGGATCTGCGCGATAATCAAATTCGCGATCACATCGTCGATCGGCGTCCCCACAAACACAATGCGGTCTTTCAAAAGGCGGGAATAGATGTCGTACGCCCGTTCGCCCCGTCCGGTTTGCTCAATGACCATCGGCACCAAATAACTCATCGTCTTCTCCTTTGTTTGGATCGGCCGAACGCGGTCTCCCGTCATGACACGTCCGCCTTCTCACGAAGATACAGCAATGTTTTCTTATTCAGGATATCATGCGCCAGACTGCCCAGGCGGTTTTTCGACTCATAATAGGACCGGACTTTCTCCCGGGGCTGCTGAACCTGCTTGGCGATCTCATCGAGGCGGTCGTTCAGATCTTTCTCGACGACTTCGATCTTCTCGTTCTCCGCAATTTTCTCCAGCAGAAAACCGAGACGGACCCTTTTTTCCGCCTCCTCTTCCACTTTTCCTCGCAACTCTTTCTTTTTCGCTTCCAAATCGCTTTCCTTGGCATGCTTCTCGGCGGAATGCTTCAGCGCTTCCGAGACCAAATCCTCCGCGGTCAGATCCACCAGCCGTTTCGGGACGGAAAACTTCGAAGACTCAAGCAACCGCTCCAGGATCTCGTTCTGAAGCCGGTGCTCTTCCTGCCGGTCCTTCTCTTCGGCGAGATCCCTCTCGATCGCCTGCCGCAAATCTTCCGCGCTTCCGTAATCCCCGATTTCTTTCGCCCATTCCGCCGTCACCTCGGGAAGCGCCCGCGCCTTGATTTCTTTGACATTGATTTTGAAGGTGCCTTTTTTCTCGGCCAATTTCGAATCCCCGTAATCCTTCGGGAAATCCACGTCCACGGATTTTTCATCTCCCGCCCTGCACCCTTTCAGAGCGGAACAGATTTCCGGAAGCAACCCGTGCTCCTGATATTCGATCCAGGCGTCCTGCCGGGACTCCAGTTCCTTCCCGTCCGAAAAAACTTTCAAATCGCAAATAAAAAAATCACCGAATTCAAGCCCGCGCCCTTCCACCGGAGTGAATGTGGCATGCCCCTTCCTCAATTCATCGATCACGCGATCGATTTCGGCGGGTTCCACTTTGACCGGATTCTTTTTCACCTTCACGCCGAGATATTGTCCGACCTTGACCTCGGGCCGGATTTCGACATAAGCGCTGTATTGCAGTTTCCGGTCGGTAAAATCGATTTCCCGGATCTCGGGATGGAAAATAGGGTCCAAGCGGTGCTCTTCCAGCGCCTCATGCAGCGTTTTCGAAACTAAACGCTTCCGGACTTCTTCTTTTGCTTCGTCCCGGTAGTGGGACCGAACTAAATCGGGAGGGACTTTCCCGGGGCGAAACCCGGGGACCTTGGCAATTTTTGAAATTTCCCGGTACACAGCATCATACGCTTCCGCAATGACCTCCTCGGGCACGTTCACCTTCACAAGTTTTTCGCATGGCGCCAATTCCTTAACGGTAACCTTCAACTGAATCTCCTCTCATTTCTTTGATCGAAGTATCTCAATCGGTACTCTTAAATTCTCTGGGTAGAGGGGGAGTTGAACCCCCACGGGTTTCCCCACAAGATCCTAAGTCTTGCGCGTCTGCCAATTCCGCCATCCACCCATCAAATCAGGCTCAACTTTCAACCAATTCCGAAGCTTGAAACCATCCAGTTTCAAGCAAAGTGCCGCAAGTATGAGTCTTGCGGCCGAAGCTTGAAACCATCCAGTTTCAAACAAAGTGCCGCAAGTATGAGTCTTGCGGCCGAAGCTTGAAACCATCCAGTTTCAAGCGGTCAAGTTCTCTTGAACTTGACACTCCGGTCAAAACTCGACGGTTTTGACCTTCGAAGTGCCGAAACTATGAAGTTTCGGCCGCCATCCACCCAAATTAGTATTATGGCCTGTGCAGATAATCGCACACACTCCCCCACTCTGAAAAGGAACGAATTTCCAAACCCGTGTCCGGCGGTCGACGCTTCAGACCGGCAGGATTTCTGGAGTTATGGAGATAAATTCATGGAGCGAGCGGAGGGATTTGAACCCTCGACACCAACCTTGGCAAGGTTGTGCTCTACCCCTGAGCTACACCCGCATCCGTGCGCCGGAACTCCGTGCGCCGAGGGCATATATCGCCCCCTGCGACGGCTTGCAACAGCGTTCTGACGCTTG
>JAKQXH010000071.1 GCA_029561555.1 Candidatus Omnitrophota bacterium | reverse complement strand
ATTCGGCAATTACGGCGCGATTGGGCTGTTCTTCCCCCTCGCCCCGAAGAAGCAAAACCGCTTTCTGATATTCGTCTATCAACTCTTCGGGTAGAGCTGTTACGGTACGGGCTTCAGCATCGGCAGCGCCTTCTTTCACTTTCCGGTTATAAGCCGTAATCAAAGTCGAAAGTTCCACGACAGTTTGCTCGGACCGGGTCGGAAGATAATTAAACGGCTCTTCATTTTTCCCTTTCGCCGTTTCCCAACGTTTCTGAATATCGCTGGTTTTGATACGCCGAGCATCACTGCTCAATTCCTGCGCAACTTCTCTGAACGAAGGCAAGCCCCTCCAATTCCCCGATCCGCTCCACACGGGATTTTGATCATGATCGATTTCGGCAAGAATCCTTTGATAGGCCTGAACAATCTGTCCCTTGGTAATGCCGGTCGCAGTAGCAGGCCTTTCAGTCGCCGATCCTTCTTCTTCGGAAGGAGCCGTCGGAGCAGCCGGAGAGACCGGAGGCGTAAGAGGTTCTATTGCCGATCCTGCCGGAAGCGCAGATACAACAGTTGTCTCAGCCGGTAAAGATTCGGCAGGCAAAAGCAGCTCTACGGCCGGAGCAGCCGGAGAAGGCTCTACAGGCCCTTCTGTCATATCTTTCGGCCCGGCAGACGTCAAAGCGCCTTCCGGCAATGAAATTTGAGGGATTCCCAAAAACCCGAACAATCGGTTGAGTTCCGAAATTCTTCCGCCGTCTGCCAGGGCAGCTCCATCACCCTGCAGAAAGTCCGTCGCGGTCACATAAGCCGAAAAAAGTTCTTCGGGAGAGCTGGTAATCCGGCCATCTTCAGTCGCTCCCCGGTTGTAGGCGTCCACTCCCCTGGCAATCTCGGAAACCGCCGGTTCGGAATCAACCGGCAGATAAGAAAAAGGAAGTTTTCCCTTCTCCCGGTGATGTTCCCATCGCGATTTCACTTCACCGGTCTTGCACCCAACCGCTTCAGCGATCTCCCGAAAAGAAGGAATCCCCCGCAAAATGCCTCTCGCATCCCAAACCGGAATTCTCACATGATCGATATTTTCCAATAATCGTACAAACGCATCGGCAATCTGTTCGTCCGTCACCCCCTTCGATGGGGCCGGAGCTTTTGTCTTCGTAGTCGGAGCAGCCGGTTGGGGAGGGGCCGCCGGCAAAGTAACCGGCGTCGCGAGTTCAGGAGGAGCGACAGGTTTTTCGGGAGCTGCCGGAACAGCCGGAACAGGCACGACCAATGCGGCCGGTTCAGCCGGACGTGCCGCAGCAGGTTCCGGTACGTCAACAAGCGGAATACCGACTAATTCAAAAAGCCGGTTCAGAATCAGAACCGAATCCCTTTCGGGAGCGGGAGTTTGTTTATCCCTCATCCACCTCATCGTCTGAAGGTAAATTTCAAAAAGATGCTGCGCATAGGCGGAATAATCCCCGTTCTCAACCGCAATTGTGTTTTCAGGATTCACCCGGTTATAGGTCTCGAGCCAACCGCGAATCGTAGTTTGAGCTCCCGGATCATAACGCAGGCGAAAAGTTAGATATCCCAGCGGTCTCGTATCGCTTGCCAACCGGCTTTTGATACGCCCCTGGAGAGACTGCGGCACAATTTCCAAAAGATCACTGATTTCATTCACGGTGGGAAGACCGACCGTCTGCCCCGCTTCATCCCATAACGGGCTCACCATATGATCGACGGCTAACTGATAAGCTTCGAGGACCTGTTCGTCCGTAATCCCTTTTTTCGGGTAGCCCTGCCTGGCAACCGGAGTCTCGGGTTCCGCACCGCCCGGCGCAGGTGCCGCGGAGGACGCAGGCTCCGCGGGTTCCGCAGGCATGGCCGGCTCTGCGGCGGCATCGGCCGCCGAAATTTCTCCCCGCCGGTTTATTTCAATGAAAAATTCGCTTCGCTCCGCCCCCGGAACGGGAACAACCGAAAATAATTCTTCAAAAGGCGGTTTCCCTTGTACCTCCCCTCTCTGATACGCTGCATGAATCAAATCCAGTCGGCTGGAAGGAATTTTTATTTTAACTCGGATGCGAACAACCGTCGTTTCAGCTGATTGGATTTTGTTGCTTGTAATTTCCAAGGGAGTACTTCGGATATCCCCCACGGGAATACTGACAAACGGCTGACTGAGAACCCCGCCGTCGCGGATCACCCGGATCTCCCAGAAATTCTCCTCATTCCGGAGTACCGTCAGATACCACGCTCCGTTTTTCATGACCAAGACATTCCGGCCGCTTTCAAAAACTTCTCCGACCCGGACATATTGAACTTCCACTCCCGGAATGGTCTCCAGGGGAAATGATTGCCGAAGATATTCAAACAGCCCTTCAAAATCCGAAAAAGTCCTGACTTCCCCTTCTTCTTCAGGCTCAGGAAGCGCGGGAGAAACCGGTTCGGGAACCGCCGCCGGAGGTTCGGGGGCAGCAGGCGGAACCGGAGGTTCCGGGACAGCGGGCTTCGCTTCGGCCGAAGCGGCCGATTGCGCACGTCCAAATTCAATAATCGCCTGATCCAGCGGGCTGTTCGCCCGGCTTAGCTGGGGCAAATCGAAAGAAATACCGCCCCGGATTTCTTCCGGACTCATCAGAACAATCCTCTCCAGATCTTCCGAAATCAAATGGGCGAGTTCCGGATCCACTCCCTGCGCGGAAAGAAACCGTTCCGCCCCCGCGTTCACAAGCAACGCCCGCATGAGCCGTTCCCCTTCCAGATCCATTCCTTCGAAACGCTGCGGAAGCCCGTCCAAAATAAATATTCCTTCTTCCGTTTCAAACGCAACCAGAAAATCCGCCCGGTCCATTTCGTCGTACAACCGGAGAATTCTCGCGCGATCCTCGGGCGACGGGCGGAAATAAGCGAATCGCTGGTCCGATCTTCTTGCCGTATCTCTCAAAATCTGGGACGCCCCGTTGAGCAAATTCTGGGGAGTTGCTAAAAGTTCCGAAACCCGCCCGACCTGTTCGGTACGCCGCGCAACCTCGGCTGACCAGCGCGTGACCTCACTCTTCAACCGGGTCGCTTCGTACGGACTGAACGAAGCCATCCGTTCGCGGTCCCTTAACTTGGCAAGTTCGGCTTCATGCCTCTGCCGGACCGACTCTAATTCCCGTTGAGCCGATGCGACCCATCTCGCAAGCCTTTCCCTTACGTAATCCCCCCAATCCACACCCTGCAAATGTTCGCGCAAAATAAACCGCACTTCGCCGATGATCTGATTCAGCCACGGGTCCGTCGAAACATCCTGGCCGGTCTGTTGCAGCCTTCCGATCAACTCATCGAGTTCATCCGGTGTCATTCCCCGGTATTTCGCGCCTCCCCCCAGCGAAGCGGCCTGCGCGACGGCCTTCACGGCCTGTTCGACAAGCGCCCGACGATGCAAAAGAAACGGGCGGTCCTGCGCCATAACTTCCTGATCTCCCCAAGGAATCAACTCGGCCACGTTATCAATTTGCGCCCGGTCTAAAATCACGGTTTCGCCCAACATCGCCTGCAGATAAAGCTTATGGCTGTCTCCCACTTTGCTGATTCTCGGGCTGACCGAAAGATAGGAATATCCCATCTCCCGGAGCGCTTCTTCAATCCCCTCCGTATGAAACCCTCCCGTCACAATGACGGAAACCGTCTGTTCTTTTTCGCTCATCACGCGGTTCATTTTCTTCAGGAAAAATTTTTCGCGCGCCTGCGCAATCCGGTAAAATTCAAGGGCCTTCCGGTAAAAACCGTCCAGAACTTCCTCGGCGGGGAGGTCCAACCGGACATCGGAGAAGTTTTTCATCCGTTTCAGCAGTTCGGCCGGCTGCAATTCTTTTCCCTTCTTCTCGGCCTCCGACAATTCGGCCCTCGACAATTCCAGAGTCAGGAGCTTTTCCGAAAGCGCGATATCCCGGATCAGTCCGAGCAGGCTTTTTTCCGCTTCACTTTTCGCAAGCGCTTCAAATATCCGGTCCGCCAATTGGCTCATTTCCTGAAAAAGTTTTTCCGTTTCGATTTCCGACTGAAAAATCCGGTATTCGGCGTAATGGACAAACTCGGGATAATTTCTGATATCAAGCCCCTGGTTTCCGGCCTGCGCGAAAATTTTCTCAAAAAGAAACCGAGGCAATTCTCTTTCGGCTTTCGCTTCCTGTCCCTCCGGCCCTCCGAAATCGGAGAGCCAAGCCAACAGTTGGGCATCAATCTTCCCGGTCAGGAAACCGATCAAAGCCGCCCTTTCGGCCTGCACTTTCTTGAAATCAAGCCCGGGCTCCAGTTCTTTGAGCTTCAAGATCCTCAAGATCGCTTCATAGGATTCCTGGTATTGGGGGTCTTTCACGTCCAGGGAAAGCAACGACCGGGCTTTTTGCGCCAATGTCTCGAGATAAGAACCGATTTGAGCGTCCGTCCGGGATGCCTTTTTCCATTCTTTCGCAAAATCCCTCAGTTCTTTGGAGAAAATCCTGGTTTCGAGAAGTTCCGAGGCGAATTTCATCTGCTGAACGCACGCCAAAACCGATTCCCGGTCTTGAACCATCTCCCGGAAAAGCGCGAAATCGCGGCTGTAAGTTTCGGCATCTTCGATCCCGTGCATTTCGACCGGAGAATTTTCTTCCCGGATACTTTGTTCCAGCAAAAACAGTTCGGCCCCCGAAAATTCCCCGTGCCGCATCAGGAGATCGGCAACCTTCAGATCCAGCGCCCGGTCTTCGAAAAAATGAAAAAGAGAAGGATCCAGCTTCACATTCGCGCCTTCTTTAAAGATCAGATCGAAATGATAGCGATCGGATAGGTGTTTAAGGATATTCCGGATATTCTGCTGGGCCTCATAATTCCCGTGAGCGTCCTGGATATGGACGACAAGCCCTTTATTCCCCGGCGCGCGATAGGACGACCGTATCTCGCCCATATCCAAAGGAATCCGGACCGATAATCCGTTCAACATTCCGGAAGGAATTTCTTCCGAAACGGAAACTCCGGGAGCCGACCAGCAGACCGTATCGAACACAAAAAGGATGGCGAGAAACAACGCAAAACTTTTAAGAAGATGTTTTCTGAGTTTCATCTCAGTGCTCCTTTGGAGAAGATTTTCAAAAACAGAAATGAAGTGTATAAAAAACTCCTTTGAAAAAATTCCCTGTATTCGAATCGCCTGATTTATTCTCCAGAGGATTTTTGAAAGCTGAAACACATTTTAAAGATCTTTTTGAAACTAAGGGAAGGATAACACAAGGCACAACTAATTTCAAGGGTTAATAAAAGGATATTATTATCGTTTAAATATTAACGCCAAGAACGGTGCTATGTAAATCATTTATATTGAATAAGTTGCGGGATCCAAGGTTTGCGAATTATTATTTTTGAATAGTAAAATGAAATTTTGTTCCCTTCCCAAACTCACTTTCGACCCAAATACGCCCTCCATGAAGCTCAATGATACGCTTGGTGATATACAATCCTAACCCCGACCCCTTTTCTTTGACTTTGGCCGCATTGGAAAGTTGTTCGAATTTACCGAAAACTTTCGGCAATTCTTCCGAAGGAATTCCAATCCCCGTGTCAGAAACCGTCACTTCCACGCCTGCCCCCCCCTGTCCGGCAATCGTGATTTCGATACGTCCCTTTTCCGTAAATTTAATCGCATTGCTGATCAAATTCGTCATCGCCTGGACCATCTTTTCCCGGTCTAAACTCAGTTCAACAGCCAAAGGAGGGAAACTCATATTAATCTCCAAAGATTTCTCCCAAAGCTTCGGAGTCAATCCCTCGACCACCTCCTTGATCAGCGCTCCGAGATCCGTTTTCTCCTTTCTCAATTCGGCCTTGCTCCCTTCCATTTTGTATACGTCAAGAAGGTTATTGATCAGACGCGCCATGCGGGCGACGCTCTCCATGGACATGAGGAAAATTCGCCTTTGCTGCTCGTTGATCTCTCCGAACAGCCCTTCCAAAACCTGAGAAATCACTTCCTTGATCACCGTAAGCGGCGCGCGCAACTCATGCGTGATGGTGCCCACCAATTCCTCGCTGGCAAGCTTTGCGAAATTCCTCTCGATGGCATAACGGATGGTCCGTGCCAACAAAACGCTGCTGACATCCTGTTTGATCAGATAATCCTGGGCGCCTTCCTGAACGGTTTGAATCCCCATCGTCTCATCGGAAAAGCCGGTCAGAACGACGATGGGGAGCTTGGGAGCCTTCGCATAAATCCTGCGGAAAGTCTCAATCCCTTCACTGTCCGGGAGATTGAGATCCGTCAACACCACATCGATCCCTTTCAGAAGCAGGCGGCTCAACGCCCCCTCGAGCCGGTCACAATGCTCGATTTCGAAAACGGAATTTTTGATATCCCGGAGCATTTCCCGGATCAGCCGGGCATCGCCGGGGTTGTCTTCAATCAGAAGGACCTTTACGGATTCGGGTACTTTATCCGGAAAATTCTTCGCATCGTTCATCTTCAGTCTCCTTTAAAGCCTGGCGCCGTCTGCCGCATTCCATCCTTATTGGCACGAAGGAAATTTCACGATTGTCAGCCAAAAATGTTCGATTTTCTGCACCACTTTAATAAATTCATCCACCCCGACCGGTTTGCTGATAAAACAATTCGCATGCAAATCATATGCCTTCAAAATATCTTCTTCCGCGCGTGAAGTCGTGAGGACTACAACCGGTAAATTTTTCAGGCGCTCATCCCTCCTGATTTCCGCCAACACTTCCTTCCCGTCTATTTTAGGCAAATTCAAATCCAGCAGGACCAAATCCATGTGCGGTGCGCCGGAAAACTTCCCCTCCTTTTTCAAAATTGCCAGAGCCTCCTCCCCGTCCCCCGCAACCGTCAGATGATTCCCCATCTTTCCCCCGCTCAAGGCCTCCCGAATCAAGCGCACATCCCCCGGATTGTCTTCGACAAGCAGAATTTCGATCTGCTGAGCTCTGATCTCGTCATTCATCATGGATTCCTTTCTCTAATCGGAATGGTGAAGTAAAAAACCGTCCCCTGTCCAGCCTCGGATTCCGCCCAAATGCGTCCGCCGTGCCGTTCCACGATTTTTTTGCAAACGGCAAGGCCGATCCCGCTGCCCGAATATTCCTCCCTCCCGTGCAGTCGCTGAAAAATCCCGAAAATACGCTCGGCGTATTTCATATCGAACCCAATCCCTCTGTCTCGGACCGAAAAAAGCCATTCTCCCGGTTCCTCCCGGGCCGAAATCAAAATTCTTAGAGCCTCATCCTTCTTCCGGAACTTAATCGCGTTTGCAATCAGATTTTGAAGCAACCGAAGCATCTGGTTCGCATCCGCAATAATTTCGGGAAGTTCCCCGGCATCAATCTGCGCCCCGCTTTCCTCAATGGCGACTTTCAGATTTTCCCTGGCCCAACCCAAAACGACGCGGCAGTCAACCGGAACAAACGGTGTCCCCCTCGTCCCGATGCGGGAATATTCCAAAAGATCATTAATCAGCATCCGCATCCGCAAAGCGCCGTCCACGGCAAATCCGATGAATTCATCGGCGTCCGTCCCCAATTTCCCTTTGTAACGCTGCGCCAGCAACTGAACGTAACTGGCCACCATGCGAAGCGGTTCCTGAAGGTCATGCGACGCAATATAGGCAAACTGCTCAAGTTCGGCGTTGGAACGGCTCAAATCACCGGTCAGAGCCTTCAGCTTCTTTTCCGAGTCCTCCAGCTTAAGCTTCTCAACGCTTA
>JAKQXH010000106.1 GCA_029561555.1 Candidatus Omnitrophota bacterium | reverse complement strand
CTCGCGTTTTACTACAACACGAACGATCTTGAAGCGATCCGCCGCGGTCGCTGGAAACTCATCCTACCGCATTCGTACCGCACGCTTGACGGCTCGCCCGGGTCAGGCGGCACACCCGGAAGATACAAGCAGGTGCGTTCTGGTCTTGAGTTGTACGATCTGGAGAACGATCCTGGTGAAACGCGGGATGTGGCGGCATCGGGTAGAGCATTTTGACCAAAGCGTAGCGGATGCGGAAGCGAGAATTGCCGCGGCGGATCGGAAAATCGCGGCGGCGCAGACTGACGCGGAGCGTCAGGTTGCGGAAACTGAGCGGGCTGCCGCCGTACGGGACCGCGAATCGGCGATCAATGTTTTGGTTATGCCGTATCGCGAGTTCTTGAGCGTAGTACAGCCCGTCCGGGATCTCGGCTATGCGGGCCGGGATGTTCTCGCGTATGTTCCCTTCAAAGTGGATGATACCGGAAAGGTTTCCGAAAAAACCCGGCAATTGGTCGAAAATATCAAAGTGGTGGCCCCGATCGCGGCGAAATATCATCCGCGCCCGCTGACGGGGCAGAAGATGCCGCTTTCGGAAGTCGTCTATTTCGCTTCCAAGATGAGGGACCACTATCAGGGGAGTCCGCGACAGCGCGCAAAGCATATTGCCCGGGAGATTCGTGACGTCGCGCGCGATCCGGAATGGCAGAGCCGCTTTTTCGTCAAGCAAATGATGATCCAGCTTTACGGAATTCCGTTTGTCGAGGTGGACACCGGCCGGGCTTCCGAGATGAGGCAGTCTGCCCGCGCGGATTGGATAGAAGGTTTTATCACGAATCAGGCCGAAAAAGGGATGCCGGTCCCCGATGAAATTGCCAAAGCGTTGAGACTGTGGGCGGACGATGAGCACATGGCAACGCCGTACGCGGGCTGGATTGATGCCTTTCTGAGGGAAAATGAGTCTTCGATGAGTCCCGAATTAGCTCAGGCGCTCCGGAACGTTCCTCATCCTCGCGAAGAGGCGATCGAAAACAGCCCGGCCGACGGACGGTCGTTTGAAATGCGGCAGTCCGCCCGTAAAGATTGGATTGAAGAGTTTATCTCGACGCAGGCGCAGCAGGGGCATCCGGTTCCCGACGATGTCGTCAGGGTGTTGAGAGAGTGGGCGGACGACACGCATATGGCGACGCCTTATGCGGGTTGGGTTGCGGCTTTCCTGCGGGAAAACCAGTCCTCGATGAGCCCCGAATTAGTCCAGGCTTTCCGGAGTACTACGCATCTTCATGAAGAGTGGGTTGAGAACTATATTTTCCAGCACAAGAACGACAAAGAGGTCCTGGATTATTGCACGCGCAGAATTCTTCTTTATCTTTCGGGAAATCAGGAAGGAGGGGGAGATTTTCAGGCGGTATTTGATGAGTTGTCGGCATTATTGGAAGGCACGGATGTTCCGGGGGCTGAGGGGACCCGCAATATCGGGCTCTTAAATATGACGGACGGCGAACTTCGGGCGGAGTTGAACCGCTTGAAGGATATGCCGGACAAAACGAAGGAAGATCATCTCCGTGAACTAATGATAGACAAATTGCTGAATTTCAGGAATTTCGAAGGGAAATACCAGCGCAAGGTGTCTCCCACGCCGGAGAAGCGGCAGGAAATCCGCGACCTGGCCAAAGATGTGGAATCGAATCTGAAGCAGGCGTCCTACTGGGGGAAAGTGCGGCTGGGTGCCACTTTGGTGGGCGCGTTTCTGGCTATTCTCCTGCTTTCGCTTCTTAAAAAACTCATCAGTAGCTTTTTTGGCAGGAGGAGTCTTGAAAAAGCCCGGAGGGATGTTTCCGAGGGGGCGGAGAAAGCTAAGAAAATAAAAGATCAGGCGGCAGAAAGGACAAAACGGGCCAGGGCACTGAGAAGATCTCCGGAGCCTCCTGAACCTCCAGCTACCGCGCAGTCTCTCGGAGGAGCGGCGCTTCTTCCCCAATTTATTCAAACCGTTGTTCCTATTCTTTCTTCCGGGGTGACTCCTGTTTCACTGATCGCGTTTGCCGTGTTGCTTGGGGTCCTTTCTCTGCATTGGTGGAGAAGTCTTGCCCATCGCGAGCGGGGCGAAGGCGATAAAACCATTGCGACCGTTCGGACGGACAGAGAGGGAAATATTGTTTATCAGAGAGAAATGAATGAGCACGTTTATGGCCCCGTCGGGACCTGGATTGTAGGAAGTATTTTCTGGCCTTTGTTTCGTGTTCTTCCCGGGAAATTAGTCAGGAAGCTCAGGGATGCCGAAAGCCGTGAAAGGCTGGATTTTACTTTGCGGCGTAACGCGGACGGGAGTTATGAGTCGAAAATTATTCCGCTTGTGGAAACAAATTCCGTTGGCTACCGCCAGCCTGCTAAAGGCGTTAGTTTCAGTCAGAATCTTCAGAAAAGGATTTGGGATGATTTTTCGCCGACCGAACTGGATGTGGCGACTCTCCGGCTTAGACTGAGCGGCCCCTCATTGCGTTCCATAGACCGGATGCTTTTGCTGGAATTGGGCATGGATCAGAATCAAGTGAGAGCGGCAAGCGATTCGGATCTGCTGGACGCGTTGAATGCGCTTTTAGGACGAAGGAGGCTGGATGATATTGCGGAAAGATCGTTCGAGGAGGAAATCCAGGGGGCCAGACCCGAGGACCGTCCTGCCGCGGAACAGAAATGGAAGGATGCGGTGCAGTGGCTGGAGGGCGTTCAAAGAATGCCGATCTTTACAAAATCGGTCAGGGAGCTTCGGCGTGCCCGTCGGCGGCCGATGTCTAAGGCTGAGCAAACCATGAGGACGAGAAACCGGGAACTTTTGTATCAACTCTACCGTGAAGATCTTCGAGGAAGCCGTCAGCCGGTAGGATTGCTTCCGGATTATTCTGTGGTCGGGGTGACGGAAATTGATGATAACCGTTTTATTTGTGTCGTGGAAAGCAAAACGCCTCAAACAAAAGGTCTTGTCAGGGTTCGTGACGGGAAAGTGGAAGTTGTCGAAGTTAGAGCGGTTCTTCGCGGGCCTTGTTTAGACGGCCCCAAGCTCGCGCAATTCCTACAAAAGAACAGGGGAATCGATGAGTTGCTTCTGGATGCTTTTCCGGAAGGATTTCTTGACCGTCCGGAAGGGGTGTCGGCGGAGGATATTGAGAGTGCTTTGAAACGGATTCTCGATATGCCGGACCTTTATGCCCGCGTAGCTTCTCTGATTGACGTTTCGAAATTGCCGAAAAACGCTCAGGCTCTTTTGGGGAGACCCAGGACAGCGGAAGGCGGATTGCTGCTTGACGGGCAAGAATTGCAACAGTTGAATCTCGCTTTGCTGGCCCAGTTGTATCCGGGAGGAATTTTGGATGTGCTGGCTGTGCCTGAGTCTATCAGTCTGCCGACTCAAGGGGTTCAGGAATTTCAGACAGGAAATGTCACGCGGAGAATCTCCGTTGAAGATGAGTGGATTGTCCTTACGACGCAAGACGGCAAAACTGTCGGAGGCATGAGGCGAACGGATCTTTTGAGAGAGATTGGAATCTCTCCGATAGGGCTCACGGGCCTTGTCATGGAAGAAATCGGCCGGGGTTCTTTGTCCGGAGATCAACTTGAAGGTGCTTTGACGCGGGTGTTGGCTTCGGGGGATTTCTACCGGAGGGTGGGAGAGATAGATGATTCGGCCCTGTCTGATGACGCGCGGGAACTTCTGACGAGGGCCCGGAGCGGAACCGGCCTCAGCGCGGCGGAAATATCCCGTCTGAATCTCGCGCTGTTTGCGCAGTTATATCCGCAAATTGGGATGCGTTCCGATGATATTTCCCGGGTGAGGGCGCCGGTAAGGATTTCGGCGGCGCCGGATGGGCAGCTTAGGATTTTGAGAAGTGAAGCCTTCGAGGTTGGGCAAATAGAGTTTTCCGTTTTACGAGATTTTGTGCGGTCGGGCCGAGGCGCCGGATTTTTGTCGGTTGAGTGGGATGAGGTTTCGGACGAAAATTTTTCAGAAGCCTTGCGGCAGATACTTCTGGAGGAGGGATTTTTCAAAGGAGTCTTGGATGAAATAGACGCCTTGAGGTTGTCTGATGCTGGGCGACATCTTTTGGCAAGGGCTCAAGGAGGGGAGGATCTCAGCGCGGCGGAAATATCCCGTCTGAATCTCGAGCTGCTTGCGCAGTTGTGTCCGCAAATTGGGATGCGCCCCGAAGATATTTCAGCGATGACGACGGCGGTAAGGATTTTGGCGGAAGCCGATGGGCGGATCCGGTTTAAGGGTGACCGGGACGTCTCTGTGGGGCAAACGAATTTTGTGGATTTTTGTAAGCTTTTGAGTGCCTCAAGAAGCGAGAGTTCCCGCCTTATTTTTGAAGAAATCGGCCGGGGTTCTTTGTCCGGAGATCAACTTGAAGGTGCTTTGACGCGAGTGCTGTCTTCGGGGGATTTTTATCGGCGGGTGGGAGAGATAGATGATTCGGCCCTGTCTGATGACGCGCGGGAACTTCTGGCGAGGGCCCGAAGCGGAGCCGGCCTCAGTGCGGCGGAAATATCCCGTCTGAATCTCGCGCTGTTTGCGCAAATATGCCCGGAGTTTGGGGTGAATCCTGAAGATATTGAGCCTGATGCCGGACCGATTCAGGTGTCCCGGACCGGCAAGGGGACTGTTACGTTTGAGACGCAAGAAAGTTTTGAGGCCGGGACGTTTAACGTGGCTGAATTGAGTAAATCGTTGATTGCCGCTGCAAATGAAACAGACTTTATTATAACGCAGCTCATGAAAAGACTTAAGAAGAACATGCCGATCGATATCAATGTTGAATCTGTTTCTGACGCTGACATGGCAAGTGCTTTGGCTCGGGTCATCGAAATGCCGGATTTTTATCGACGAGTTGAAGACCAGACTGATATTTCCAAATTACCGGCTGAGGTCCAGCAGCTTCTGCGAAAGGCAAGGATAGGTGGGGCGCTTAGTCCGGAAGAAGTTCGTCATGTGAATTTGGCTTTGGTAGCGCAGTTTTATCCCGTGCTTGAAATACAGCGAGAAGATGTCGGTAGAGTGAACGAGCCTTTACAGGTTTCGGTGATTTCTGAAAAGTGGCTTACCGTAAAAGGGCCTAGCGGTGTGCCGTTGGGGGAGTGGAGGATTTCGGCGCTAAAGGGATTGCTTGGAAGTGAGCTGGGAGCGATTGCGGACGATAAGGAGTTCGTTAAAGCTTTTTGGGAAAAATTAAGAGACCCTGCTTTCCGGGCAACTGTTAGGGGGCGTGTCGATATTTCTGAACTGCCTCCCGACATTAAAAAGCTTTTTGAGAAAGAAAATCTGAAAGAATTGGAAGTGTATCGGCTGAATTTCTCCCTGCTGGCGAGTTTATATCCGCAGCTTGGGATTTCCGCTGATGTTTCGCCTCTGACCGAGCGGCTGGAAGTTTCATTATCGGGGGAGACGAAATGGCTGACAATCCGGAAGGCAGATGGAACGGTCGTAGGTGATGCAAAGGCCGGCAGTTTTAAGGCGGTTGTGGGGGCAAATGAGAGAGAAATTGACAGGATTATTTTGGCGGGATTGCCAGGAGGGGCTATGCCTTTCAGAGGGGATGCCTTCTCTGCTGAGGATTTGGCGGCAGTGTTAAACGCGATTATTGAAAGCCCTGACTTTTTGTCCCGTGTTGAATCTAGAATAGATCCGGAGGGGTTGCCGGCCGCCGTAAAAACGCTGTGGCAAAAAGCGACGGGAGGCAAACACCTTTCCGATTGGGAAAAGCAGTTGTTGAATTTGGCCATGTTGGCGCAGATCTATCCGCAATGTGGCGTTGATTTTGAAGAAGTCTTGGCTGTGCCGAATCCGCGAAAAATTTTAATCTCAAGTAAAGGCAAGGTTTTAGTCATGTCCGGTGAAGGGCCCCGGAATTTATTGGAGCCGGTCCGCGAATCTTCGGGGAACGAAGAGAGGATTTTGTGGGATGAAAGTAATTTGGCGGTAGGCAGGTTGGTTATTGAAGAAAGAATTATCGCGAGCTCTCCTTTGCCGGCTGGTGAGAGAGCGGAAAAGGTGAATACTCCGGTGAGCGATGAACCGGGCAGGCCGGGTGG
>JAKQXH010000033.1 GCA_029561555.1 Candidatus Omnitrophota bacterium | reverse complement strand
CATAAGAAAGGTTGATGAGGTGCATTAAATAGGAGACGTTTTTTGAAGGACCTGTGGCAAGAGCCAAGTGAACGTGGTTAGGCATGAGAGCATAGGCATATAGGCGGAATTTTAGGCGTTCTCTCAGGGTATTGAGTTTATTGAGGTAGAAATGGTAGTCGTTATCATCGAGGAAAACCGTTTCTCGCCGGTTGCCCCGGGTAATGATGTGGTAATAAGCATTTGTAAAATACATCCTGTTTGCGCGAGCCATACGGATTGATAGAATAAATTACGATTTTTGATGTTTCAATGTGAGGGAGCAATTAATCTCGAAATGTCTAGTGTAAATAGGAAGAAATCTATTAATAGGGGACAGGTTAGGCTTAACTCCTTGCTTCTGCAATAGTTAGGTGGACCAGGTACGGAATTTGAGGAGTTGCACCGTTTTTGTCCCATTTCCTGGATTATGCGTAAAGATTTTACTATAATGCCTCAAAGCTGTTTCATAAGAGTTCCCGGTTCTGATCTCTAGGGCTGCCGATAAAAAACCCGTTCTAAAACGGGTTATTCTCAAGTTAAGGTTCAAGGTTTTTGGATCGATTTTTAAAGCGGTGAAAGGCGGTTTTTTTGAAGCTTCCGTGTCTTCAGATACGAAATTTTTCGTCCGAATTTCCGGTGATTCAGGCGGGGATGGGTGTGCGCGTTGGGATGGCGCCATTGGCTTCGGAGGTCATTCGATGCGGGGGGATGGGGACCATTGCCAGCGTGGGGCTGGGGGACATCGAAAAATCAAAGCGAAATTACGAGGAAGAATCATGCGCTGTTTTGGCCGAGGAAATCCGTGCGGCGCGGCGCATGACGAACGGGAAGGGACCGCTGGGCGTCAATATCATGGTGGCGCTGTCGATTTACGAGGCGGTGGTCCGCACGACCGTCCGGGAGAAAGTCGAATACATTATTTCGGGCGCGGGACTTCCGATCTATTTGCCCGAGTACGTGGGCAAGGATGCCGATATCGCGCTTATTCCGGTCATTTCTTCCGGGCGCTCCCTGGATGTCATTATGAAAGCCTGGAAGCGCCGGTATGCCCGTAAGCCGGACGCCATCATTGTTGAAAGCCCTTTGTGCGGCGGGCATCTTGGGTTTTCCATGGAAGAGCTTGCGTGTCCCGAAACACGGTCCGTTGAAATTTTGCTGAGAGAGGCCCGTGACATTTTGAAAAATTACGATTGCAGGGTGCCGGTCCTGGCCGCGGGCGCGATTTCAAACCGCTGTGACATTGAAGCCATGATCCGCCTCGGATTTGACGGAGTCCAGATCGGGACCCGTTTTATTTGCCTGGAAGAAAGCGGGATGCCCCGGGCCGGAAAAGAACTTTATGTTAAAGCCCGGCCGGAGGATGTCGTGATTATCAAAAGTCCCGTCGGAATGCCCGTACGCGTATTGAAGACGCCGTTAGTCGAGCGCGTCATGGCCGGAGAACGGGAACGGTTTTCCTGCCCCTACCGGTGCCTGAGGACCTGCGATTGCAGCGTCGTTCCTTTCTGCATCGCGAAGGCCCTGCTGGATGCCTGGAAGGGGGACGTGGCCAACGGCCTTTTTATGACGGGCTGTGACGTGGAAGGCGTGACGGAAATTGTCACGACGCGTGAGTTTTTCGATACCCTGAAAGGGGAGAGCCCTTCTCCGTCCGTGAAATCTTCCGTTTGTGAAAAATAATCATCCGAAACTATCAAAATAAGGCGGTGGGAAATGATTTCTGTTTCTGAAATTGCCGGGCGTTTGAAAGGCGAAGTGATCGGGGCCGGAGACAAGGAAATCCGGGGAGTGAACAGTCTGGACCTGGCGGGCCCCGACGAATTGACTTTCGCGGACAAAAATTATTTGTCCCGCCTTGATCAAACCCGCGCGGCTTGCGTGATCGTTCCGAAAGAATTCGCCGGCCCTTCCTCAAAGACGCTGATCAAAGTGGAAAATCCCAAAGAGGCTTTTCTCGCGGCGCTCTATTTATTTTACAGGCCCGAGAAGCCCGGGCCCGGGATTCATCCAAGCGCGGTCATCGGAGAGAACGTAAAACTCGGGCAGGGTGTGGCGGTCGGCCCGTGCGCGGTCATTGAAGAGGGGGCCGAGATCGGGGACCGTACCGTGATCGAAGCGGGGGCTGTGGTGGGGAAGCGCGTCAGGATCGGTTCGGACACGGTTATTCACGCCAATGTTTCGCTTTATCATGACGTGAGGATCGGGAGCCGCGTTATTTTGCACAGCGGAACGGTTATCGGCTCGGACGGATTCGGCTTTGTGGAAAAAGACGGGATACAAATCAAGATCCCGCAGACGGGAATCGTTATCGTTGAGGACGATGTCGAAATCGGATCGAACGTGTCCGTGGATCGCGCTACCTTTGGGGCGACGGTGATCGGAAAAGGCACGAAGATCGATAATATCATCCAGATCGCCCACAATTGCCGGATCGGTCAAAATGTTATTATCGCCGGGCAATCGGGGATGGCCGGAGGCGTTGTGATCGAGGACAATGTGATCATTGCCGCCCAGGTCGGAATCAAAGATCACGTTCGGGTCGGCAAACGCGCGATTATTGCCGCGAAAAGCGCGGTGAAAGATGATGTCCCTCCCGGGGCAACCGTAATCGGAATTCCCGCGAAGGACGCGCGGGTCACCGCCAAAGAATGGGCGACTCTCGCCCGTCTTGCCAAAAAACGCGCGGTCGGGAAACCAGCCTGAAAATTGTATAAAGATATAAAGAGGGGTCACACCTAGGTAAAGATATAAAGAGGGGTCACACCTAGGTGTGACCCCTCTTTATTTTGATTATTGCTGAGGAGGGCCCTGTACGACTTCGTAGTAGACGCCGCTTGAGCCGAAATAGGGTTTGTACCAGGTTGATCCGCACGTATAGAAGAGCATGCCGTTGACGGTCTGGCTCTGGGCTCCGGCCGGAAGCGTTACGGTTTGCGAGCCGATCACGGGAGCCGCGGACCCGGGCTGCTGATTATTGACCACGACAACCGGTGTGGGTTGTACGACGACCGTGGACGGGGAAGACTGTTGCTGTTGCTGCTGAGAGGCGCTTCTCGCGACCATGCCGAGAGTCGTGGCGAACATCATGCCCGCGAGCGCTTCGTCCGCGGCGCCGTAATCATCCCAGTCCCCGTCGGTGGTGACGTTGTAGGTGTTTCCGGTATTGATATCGTTGGTGTTGTCGTGCCGCCGGTTGATGATCCGGTGATCGGGAGGGTTCGGGCGCAAATGATCGGGGCGTATATTATCGCCTCCGTGAAATTCTCCCTGACGGCCGGGAACGGCTCCGCCCCAGTTTCTGCCTCCGCCGCTCCAGCCTCCGCCGCGAATACCGCCTCCTCCGCCCGCGCCGCGGAAGCCGCCGCCTCCGCCTCCGCCGTGGAAGCCTTCTCCGATTTTGGCCGTTGCCTCACCCACTCCGAATAAAATAGCCGTTGCAACCGCTACGATGATGACCGATGTTTTTCGCTTATACATGGATAGCGCTCCTCTCATGACTTTGCCGTCTGTAACGATTGAGGACCCTGTTGCCCGGCATTCTTTGCGAGCGCCGCGTTCGGTATTTTGAACTCGACTTTCGCCGCGTTTGACGTATTTTTGAAGACAAAAGTTTCGGGAGGAACCGGCTCATTGATTTTCCAGTCGGTGAATTCAACCGTGTAGCTCGGTTCTTTTGAATGAGTGAGGTACGTCGCGTTGACCGCCCGGGGCAAATTGTCGTCGGCGCCGATCCAGATCTGCCAGTCCACGCCCGGGTTTGAGAAGGCGAGGTGATTGGCCTTTGTGCCGGCAAGGGTCGACTGCCCGACAAAGAGAGCGCTTTCCAGGCCGGTTGTCAGAAGCTTGTAAGGATCGGAGATGAGGATATCGGCGTAGGGGAACACTTTTCCTTCCTCGCGGGAAATGCGTTCGATCAAATCGTCGATTGTCCCCGGAGCGTCTTTTTCCGCGTAAAGATTCTTGCCCGGAGTGAAGGCCGTGATCTTGCTGCCGTCGTAATAGAAATCGTAGGGGAAGAAGTCTCCCCGCGTTTCATCGTAGAGTTTGGACCGTCCTTCCCGGATGACCCGCGAACTTCCCAGGAGGCTGATCCATATTCCGCCGGGGCCTCTCCGGGGGACCAGGCTGCGGGCTTTAAAGCTCAGCGTCTTGGATTGGTCAAGCGTGTCGCTCATTTTCTTCAGCAGGTCGAGCGCGCGCTGATCGATGGCCGGCATTGCCCCGGGGGCCTGATTTTCCGCGCGCGGAGAATCAGGTTTCGGGTTTTTATCTTGCGCGTAGCCGGTTCCCGCGGCGACGATCAGGCTCGCGGCCAGCAGGACCGATGTGAACCGTGTTTTTAAAACAGTAGATTTCATAGGGCTCTCCTATTTCCGCATTTTTTGATGGCAACTGTTTCGGTGTTTGGACATTTATAATAATCCGCTTCGAACGTGTCAGACGCGGCAGAGTATAACATTGCCGGTTTACGAACGGTAATGATTTTGAAGATTCGGGGCCCTCGGTATCAGACGCAAGTGTGCCGGACTTTCCTTGTATCGGATATCCCGACGCCGGCATATCGGTCTTCAACGCGGTTGCGCCGACCCGGACGGCCCGGGCGCGTAATTTTTCGCGGGTTTTATTTTTTTGTTTCATCCAGCTTTGACACTTCCGCGTTGAGATTAAACATTAACCCCCGCTGGTCCATCACGAAAGTCATGATCGGTTTATTGCTTTCCAGCGTGTTGATGAAATCTTCGATCCCCGTTTTCAAAAACACCCCTGAAGCATTCACCCCGCCGACCCATCCTGAGGCCGACCGGAATTTTGAAAGGACCGCTTCGTCCATGAAAAGATACAGGACTCTGCGGGTTTGTCCGCCGAGTTGCATTCCAAAGGAACCGCCCACCGAGCTGTAATATTCGACGCTTTTACCGTTGATTTGAAGCACCCCTTCTCCGTATTCTCCGCCCAGACCGAAGCCGACTTTCATGAGATCGGGGAAGACGAGCACGCCCTTTGCCTCTTGCAATAAGTTATTCGCGTCCGCGACTTGGGCTTTGAAACTATCCAGGGTCGAAGCCGCGCCCGCGTCAATTTCTTTCGCGGTTTTTGCGAAAGCCGGTGCGGAAACCGACAAGAGCCCCGTGACGAGAAAAAATAAGACGACCAACTTCACGTATTTATTCATGATTCTCTCCTCTGCTCTTTGGAGCGTTAATCTTCGCTTTTATTATAGTCGATAAAGGAGGAGAGTTAGTATAGGTATCTTACGCATATACGTACCGGGTCCGACTAACTTGATAATTTGTCGAGAGATATGACATAAAGCAGGGGCACCCCCGGGTGTGCCCCCGAAAGGCCGCTTTTACTGAGTTCCTATGTTATAATCTTGCGAACCGGCACGGGTATAGGGTCCTGTGATGTCAGACAAAAAGGAGGCGGTGATGGGTAAGAAAACTTTCATGTTCATGATCATGATTCTCTTTGCCGTGAGCGGAGTGAGTCATGCGGGATTGTTGAGCAAGGCGAAGAGCAAGGCGTCGAAAGCGGCTTCGAATGCGAGCAGTACGGCATCGAGCGCGGCACATGCGGTGTCTGATAAGGCGTCAAGCGCCGCGTCTTCCGCGAAGGGAAAGGTCAATCAAGCCGCCCAATCTCCGGAGGCCCAGCAGGTAAAGCAGAAAGCTAAGGATGCTGATCGCCAAACAAAGCAGATGGTTGGGCAATTAAGCGGTGTTTTTAAGGAGATTACCAAGTAAAAAGAGGGGTCACACCTAGGTGTGACCCCATTTAATTTATGATAAAGAAGATATTGATCGAATGTTTTGTTTTAATTTTGCCGGCGGCGGTGTTCGCGCTTCAGAGGAAATTCCCGGGCAATAAAATCACTCCGTATCTGACGCCGAAGATTTTAGCCGACCGGAAATACCCGAAAGCGGAGTTGCGCCGGGCGGGACTGGGATGCTGCGTTCTGTCAGCATGGCTTTTTGCGCTGTTGTTTATCACGACGGACTTTTTTCTGCCGGCGGTTGAGAGGCTCCCGGCTCTCCAGGCCCTGCTTTTTCTCGCCCTGCCGATTACTTCCGTCTCCTGCCTGATCATCGGATTGTCTTATCTGGCACGCGGGATTTTCGGACGGGGCGACAAGGTTGAGCCCGGGCTGGAGTCCATGAACGCGGCGCGGAAAGAATGTCTGCCGGAATATATCCGGAAGATCAAAATTTACAATGCCGTTAATTTAGCGTGCCCGCTTCTGCTCGCCGTTTTTATTCCGGCGGAGGTGTCGCTGGGAATCGCGGAGAGCGGCCGGGCGGTCCTTTTCAATGTGTCGCTGCTCATCACCTTCATTCTGACGCTCTGGAGGATCCGGGTTTATCTGGTGAAGGCGGCGACGGTCATGGATTTGTCGGCGAACAAGATTTTGAGGTCGACGCTTTCCAGCCCTTTGGGCATATTTTTCGTCTGGTTCCATTCGGTGACGCTTGTCCGGAAATTTAAACGGCAAAATTCGGGTGAATCCGCGTAACCGCGGGTCGCGTTTTCGAAACGCGCCGCCCGGGATAGGATCGATGAAGCTAAACAGGGCCATCTTTCTGGGATTTTTCTTGTGCGCCGTTCCGGTCATCTGCCGGGCCGGGACCCCGCATTTTCACGATATCCACAAGCAAAGCCTTCAGTCCGGAACCGGGACATTGAGTTTCCGCTTTAAATTGCTGAAGGACACCGCCTCCGATCCGCACAATCACGTCCTGCTTCTGGGGGTTTCTTCCGACAGCGCGGAAGATTTCAAAATCCAGATTATTCAGGACCAGCTCATCGTCCACCGGAGGTTCGCCCGCTGCGTTCTGGCTTCGTTTGTCGCGCCCTGCAAGTTTCCGATCGGGGAATGGCATGCCCTGAAACTGGCCTGGCACGGGGAATCGACCCGGTTTTACCTGGATGAGCGGGAAGTTAAACCGCTGGGCTTGTTTTCCTCCCAGGATATTTTTAAAATGGTCCCCGAAATACGGCTCGGCAGTGACAATTATTTTGCGATCGATCAATTTCAGGTTTCCGGCGAGAGTGATATCCCGGTCAGTCCGAAGGACCGGGAATTCGTGAAGAATGTGGTTTGCACGGATCTGAATCAGCTCCTTCGCGAGAGACGCCAGGAGGAATACCGGGGGATTGAACTTCGGAATTTTCCGGACCAGCCGGCGAGGGACAAAATCAAGACCTACATTGATCTTTTGCCGCCGGATTTCGCGAAGGCGATCAAAAATATTGTTTTCGTCGAGGACAAGCGCTTTTTAAAAGGAGGCGAAGGCGGATTTGCGGATTCGGAAACGGGGAGCCTTGTGCTCAGGGGGTCGGTGTATGACGATCCCACGGTTTTTTTCCATGAAGCGGCCCATTTGTACGATCAGAAGCTGAGAATTAATTTCGGCGTGCCGGACGAGAAGAGCGAATGGGCGGCGATTTCGGGGGCGTCCTGCTATTTCAAGGGGGCCAAGATGGATGAGTATTACGAAAATTTCCGGAAGACGAGCGTTGGGAACGCGTTTTTGTCCCCGCAGGGCGGACAATGCGCTTCGGAAGATCTCGCGATCTGGGTCGGGACGGTATACGACATTTATCTGAAAGGGAAAACGCTTGCGGACCGGTTGAATCCCTCGAGCCCCAATTACAGCAAGAAAAACATACAGAAGATGGACTTCATATTAAAGAAAGGGTTTATCAGCCGGAAGATTTACGATAAAGTGACACGTTAATATAGAATCCCTCCTTTCCCTTCAGTCTGTTTCCCGGGTCCTTAAGATTGTCTCAAAAGGCGTTTGACTTCGAATTTCCACTAATTTGAATCTGGCATATCAGCGAAGTAGTCCTTCAGAATCAGGAACAGTATCGTTTCGAATGCTATTATATACAATTACTTGCTATATTTTATTTGTTGTTGACTTGTAATGTTATGATTTGTCGGGTATATTTTAAGTTGTCGGGGCAACTGGGCGCGCTAATAACAGGAAAATGTTTTTACAGGCATGAATATGGATAAGAACAAACCTAGCCGCAAATATAGAAAGTTCATTCCGGTACTCGCTTTGATTTTTGCTGTTTCTACGATTCTGAGCAATGAATTCGCTTTTGCCGGTTGGGACGACGGCAGAGGAATCGGAGGGTTTCCGAAATACAATGGGCCTAAGAATCCGCGAATGCCGTCCGGAGGCGGAGGGGGAGGATTTGACGGGAATCAATGGGCGAAGGCTCAGATGATGGGTATGGCGGCAAATATGGCGCTCCAGATTTTTCAACAGGCCATAGATGCGGAGATTGCCAGGCAGCAGATGAAAGAGCAGCAGGAAGAAATGGCGCGGGAAAGGGCCCGGCAGGCGGAGGAACAGCGTCGAAGAGAATTGGAAGCGAGAAGGGTGCTGAAGCGGAAAGAAGCCGAAAAATGGTTGACGGAAAAATTCCATCGGAAAATCATCCCAAGAAAGATCAGGGGGCCGGCTTATCATGAGGAAGGAATCGCCGGCGGGAATGACATCAGTAAATTGATCAAGACGGTTGGGTCGGAGGAAGGCAATCCGGCAGGGGCAAATGAGGAGAGCAATCCCCTGGGACTTAAAACGGTTCAGGATATGGACCGCGTGGAAGCCATAAATCGGATCCCGCAATCCAATCATCAATATCATGCGGAACCCGTTCAGGAAGGGCAGACTTATACGCCCGAAGTTCAGAATCAGCCCATGAATATTTCACCCGAATCAGGGACTTCGATGCAAAGCGGGCAAAGCACAAATCCGAATTCCGATATACTGAACAATTCGCAAAAGGAACTTCAGCAGAACAACTTTTCGTTTGACGGAGATAACGGGGATTCGTTCACGAAAGGCGTGGAAATAGATCCCCCGAATATCCAAAATCCTCCTCCGCCGTCGGCGCCCCTCGTGGAATCAAGACCGGGCGGCAATTCCGGCACGGGTTTGGTGCCGGACGATATTCCTCCGGCAACGGGGACTTCAAGTAATACGCTTCCGGTTGAAAACTTAGGAGCGCCGAGAGTATTCGGAGGCTATACGACGGCAGTTCCGCCATGGCAAGCTCAAGTCGATCATGGGGACATCTATGAAATGCTGGCTGGGCTTACCAATAACAGTTTTAAGCATAACGTGGACCCGAACGAACTCGTCCCGGAAAGCACGCATTTCTTCGGTATCGGTTCAAATCCTCCCA
>JAKQXH010000029.1 GCA_029561555.1 Candidatus Omnitrophota bacterium | reverse complement strand
ATTCACCGATTCAGCGTCGCTCGCATCATTCTTCTCATTTAACACGGAAAAAATAGTGGCATTGTTCGACAGCGGAGTAACGGTAGCGATTCGTCTATCCTGGCAAGCAACTCTTTTGAGTTTTTCAAGCCAATGATGCGTCACCACCGTATCGCTGTTCAGAAGAATCACGTCATTTTTAGACAACCGGATGCCTTTATTCGCCGAAATCACATATCCTCGCTGCACGTAATTTCTTTTATAAACAAAAAGTTCCGGGCGGGAAGCCATTACCCTTCGAAGTTCTTTAACCAAGGAATTGTTACGTCCATGATCGTCAATGATATAAATTTTATTTAACGATGGCGTGACATTCTTTATCATGCTTTCCAGACAATGAATAATATTGGGATCATCCCTAAAAGTAACAATAACATCCACTCGTTTTTTCTTTCCGGCCGGTTTTAAATCCTGTTTTCTAAGCCGCACAGGATTCCCTATTACGTTTAATTTTCCTCTAGAAATAAATCCGCGATATTTCCGGGCAAGAGCTTCCGAATTGAAAATTACAGCGTCGGAATGCAAATCGATATGGTGCGCAATTTCCTTGAATGGCCAAAAGAAATTCAGACGATGGTCTTCTCGAACAAATTCACGCACATGCCAAATATGCGGTTTCTTAAGAAAAAAAGCCGCTACGGCTCCGCAATTAATTACACTGGTATTTGTGTAAATAACATCCGGATTCCACTCCCCTATTTTTCTGATAATCGGCAAATAGGCCCGTACGAAATTCCTAATGGGAGGAACTTTTTTGCTAGAATAGAAGCGTGTTCTATTTTTTGTCACCCAATTCACATAGGGAAAAATCGCCCAAGAAACCCGTCTTTGGCAAAGTTCATCTTCCAGAAATCCATGAGAAGGAAGAATAACTCTGCAATCCCATTTTTGGGCAGTCATAATATCGATTAAATCGAGTAAAGACAGTTCCGCTCCGCCAATTGCCGAAGAATGGGAAATAAAGCAAATTTTCGATGGCTTGCTACTTGTCATTTTTAAATAATCAGCATCGCGTCGCCGAAATCGAGGAATTTATATTCCCGGGCAAGCGCCTGTTTGTAGGCATTTAGTACCGGTCTAACTCCCCCAAAAGCGGATGTCATCAGCAAATGGCTTGAACCGGGCATATGAAAATTGGTCAGGAAAGCGTCAACGGTTTTAAATCGATGGCCCGGTTTTATCGTAAGCCCGGTCCATCCCTTTTTCGCGCAAATAAGGCCGTTTTTCCCGGCCGCCGATTCCAAAGCCCGTACGGTTGTAGTCCCGACGGCAAAAACCCTTCCCCCTTTTCGCCTGACATCATTGATTTGTCTTGCCGCTCCCGGTTTAATCTCAAAGTATTCTTTGTGCATTCTTAAATCACGGAAATCCCTCACAACAACGGGCACGATGCTTCCCCCGATATGCAGTGTGATATAAACGATTTTAACGCCTTTCCCTTCGATTCCCCAAAGAAGATCTCGGGTAAAATGCAGACCGGTTGTGGGGCATTGCGTGGAACCCGGAATACGGGCATAAATCGTCTGATACTCGGAAAGTTTCGCCTGCCTGCTGATGTAAAACGGTATATTGACTTCAGCGTGACGGGAAAGAAAGTCCCGGATGCCTTTTCCGTTGAATTTTACAAGCCAATAACCGGATTTCGTCTTCTTGATCATTCGGAGGGACAAACCCTGCTGCTTGAGATGGATTTTTCCTCCCTTTCTCAAATTTCGCGCATCAGGCCTTACCAACGCTTCCCACGAACGGTCATCAATCCGTGTGACCAGAGTAATCTCAACCTGCCCTTCTGATTCATGCATTCCCCAAAACCGGGCCGGCATCACCTTGGTATCGTTGAGAACAAGGACATCTCCGGCGTTCAGAAAAGACAGCAATCGGTCAAACCCAGTGTGAGTCACCTTTCCTTGATCAGCCCGTGATATAGCCAATAAACGGTTCCGGGCCGGATCCCTAAAACGACTCTGCGCGATTAATCGATTTGGTAAATCGAAATACAACTCGCTTCTCTTCATTGAGTTGTCAGAGCGAAAACAAGAAAGACTGTTGTGGCAAGCTTATTGCGGGAAAAGGAAACTGATAGATTTCTTCCGTTGCTTCAGAAATCATAACCTCCAAGATGCTTCACCTCTCAAAAAGTCTCCTCTTGCTCCGAAGCAAAACATCAATCTCCTCCGGACAATCAGACAAAATAGGAAAGTCTTATTTAAAAGCGGAATTAGCGCCGCAATCGGTAAAACTGCATCCTAAAATCAAGGAGCCGAAACTCTCTTCCGAAGTGCAAGTCGGCTTCTTATAAGGTTTTTTACCTTTTTTCCCCTTGGCCGTTCCTGTTTTTTTCAGCTTTCTCGGCATCTTCTATCTCCTAATCGAATAGTTAAGCACAGAAATGAGTAATGCATTCAAAAACTTCTAGGCGCAATTTTTATATATAAACTCCACACTGTCAATCAAAACGTTACGATTCCAGATACATCCTGTTGCTGTCAAGATTCCAGAGATCGCACTTTGCATGCCCCAGGAAATTCCTCGCCGCGCAAATCCCCTGATACAGTGCGTGGTCCGAATTATCATATTGAAACAATCCCGAACGGCCCATTGTCTGAAAATTCGAAAACCCGCTCAAATACTCCCGGATCACTGCCACATGTTTTTTATAATCAAGATTGTAGACCGGATAAGCGTAAGCATTCCTCACCACAAACCCATCGATCAAATGCCGTCTCGAGGTAATGCCGATTTTCTCCGCCTCGTTGATCGCAAAATTAATCAAATCGACATCGTTCATCCTCCAAAACCAGTCCCCTTCATCGCAAAAATATTCGAGCCCCAATGATGTCTTATTGGGATCCAGCGTCATCGCGGGGCTCCAATTCTTGTAATTCTGAATCCGCCCCAACTTAACTTCCGGCGAATGCACGTAAATCCACTGATCCGGAAAAAGGTCCTTCCGGTCGAGAATAATGTTAACAATTAAAATCGAACGGAAACGGAGCCCTCTCGCTGCCACAAGGACATCTTTGGAACTAGGTAGAGGATCAAGCATCTTGATCAAATCAGGAAGAGGCAGGCTTGAAAAAAGATATTCTACCGGGATGTCCTCCTCCCCGCTCCGGCTGCGCGGATCTCCCGCCACAACCGAAACGATTCGGGCCCCATCGTGACGGATTCTGACGACCCTCCTTCCGGTCGTGATCGTCGCTCCCCGCTCCGCCGAATTTTTCTTCAGCCGCTCATAAAATTCTCCGGGTCCGGTGCGCGGATACAAAAATTGCCGGACGAGAGTGGTTGGAGCGTTTTTCCGGTTTCCCGAAAGCATGTCCCGGATCGCAACTCGCAAAGACAAACCCCGTATCCGTTGCTCCGCCCAATCGGATGAAATATTTTCGCAGGATTTCCCCCAAAGTTTCTCGGAATAGCTCTTAAAAAAAATCCAGAATAGCCTCTCTCCGAATTGTTTGGTAATCCAGCCTTCCAGAGTGCTTTCGTCCCGTTTCCTGAAATATTTGTTCAGGATGAAGCTCAACACACAACGGAAAGATTCCCATAGCCCCAAGTTCTTGAAAACGTTGAAGAAAGACAGGGGATAGTTAAAAAACCTCTTCCGATAATAAATTTTTGATTTCCGTTCCACATGGAGCATGTCATTTCCCATGACATGCCGCCAGAGCTCCAAGATCTCCGCGTTTTTCGAGAAAAAACGATGCCCTCCGATGTCAAAAAGATAGCCGTGAAAATTGATGGTGCGACAGAGCCCGCCGACCTGATCTTCCTTTTCGACGAGGAAAGGCTCTTTACCCTGCCGGGCAAGCGTGTAGGCGCAGGCAAGCCCACTCGGTCCCCCGCCGGCAATAGCAATCCGTTTTTCGCTCATTTCAAGCCGTTTTCCCTTTATGCTTCCGATTCGGTGAAGAAAATTCGACCAAAAAACCGAAGAAAATACCGGCCGCCATGATTAGATTATCCATTAACGTCACCCCAAACGCAAAGAAACCGAAGATCAATCCCTTTTCCTTCACAAGAAAAGAAATAAATTTAAAATTTAACGCAATCCAAAGCAGAAACGCCAGCCCAAATACCGCTCCAAACCCTTTGAAAATCAGCGGTAACGTAAGCAACATGAAAGGAACGAGCACAACACTTGCAATCTGGCTTTTAGGCGAATGCGCGAAGCCGGTCTTATTTTTTCCCAGTTGGTGCCATGCCTGGTTCCTTATGAAAATCCTGGCCCAATCAAAAGGAATTTGAAAATCATTTTTCAGAAAAGAAAACAGCGTATATCTTTTAAGATGTGTCACCTCAAGATCCTTTAAGAAAGCAATTCTCTTCCCTTTCGAGAAAAGCTCCTGTCCCAACTCCGTATCATCCGCCAATTTCACGGATGAATCGATTTTTTCGATTTCCCGCCGTCTGACCGCGTATATCGAACCGTACAGGAAAGACACGCGTTCGGGAAGTTGTTTGAATATGTAATTCATGTAAAGATTTTTGTATCGGCTAAAAAAACCCGATTCGACGCATTCACCGGAAAGCAGTCCGGTCAATGCGGAAACATCCGGATGGCGGATAAAATACCCGGCAATTTGACTCAAGCTATCGGGACGGAGCAAAACATCCGAGTCCACATTCACGATAATCTCGCCCCTCGCCGACCGGATTCCTTCATTCCGGGCACTCACCCTGCCCCGGTTGTCGCCCCCCCCCAAAATCCGATCCGCGTATTTCTTCGCAATCTCGCCCGTTTGGTCCCGGCTTCCGTCGTCAATAACCAGCAGCTCATACTCCCGGTAATCTGACGAACGGATAGCTTTCAGGCAAGATTCAATCGTTTTTTCGCTGTTATAGGCGGGCACAATAATAGAAAGAAAAGGAAGGCTATCCATCAAACGGCTCTCCGGAGTTCAATCAAAAACCGGTTCAGTGAAAGTCGCATGATAGAGGCTTCCATCCGAATATCTTTCAGTCGGAATCCGTTTTCGGGCAGCTGGATCTTTCCTCAAAAAGATTTTCTACGGCAAAAGGATGCCGGGAAGCCCTGATAAGACAAATGCCGATGATCCCGTTCATCAAATCGACCATCAACATCTGATGAGGGCTCAAATGAATCCCGCCGGTTCCGAAACAGCCGCAATCCGCGGGAGAAGTCCCAAACCCGAAAGAAAGCGCGAGAAACACCACAAGCGACAGATTCAAGCCGGTTAAAAACAGCGCGGCGGCGCGAGTCAGGTAGCCCGCGACAAGAAAAACCCCACCGAGAAATTCCGCCCAGGGGATAAAAAGCGCTATCCAGGGAATCAACATTTTGGGAAGGATGGAATACTCCCCAAGGATAGCCCGGAAATTCTCCGCGGGTTCGGTGAGTTTCGTAAACCCGGCATACACAAAAATAATACCGATGATCAGCCGGCCCAGAAGCAGCAGAAAATTTTTACTTTGCCGCATTGTCATCGGACTTAGCCAATTCTTTACGGATAAATTCCATTCCCTCTTCTTCAAACTGTTTCTTCCCCACAAACATCCTCCCGTTGATAAAAAGCGTCGGAGTCGACTTGATCCCCAGTTGTTCGCCGGAAACCGTGTCCTGCTTAATTTTATCGATAACCGTAGGGCTTCCGAGACAGGCAACAAACTTGGGCAAATCCAAATCAAGGTCTCGCGCAAAGTTCAAAAGTTCCTCCGTATAATCGGCGGCTTGAGACCAGAGATCCTGATATTGGTACAACAGATCGTAATACCCCCAAAATTTTCCCTGCTCACAGGCACATTCGGCGGCTTCATGCGCCAAAGGCGATCGAACGTGAGAACGGATAACAAAGTGATGGAACACAAGAGAAACTTTATCCGGATAGGTTTCCAAAACCTTCTTCAGGTCGGGTTGCAAAGCCCCGCAGGCCACGCATTCAAAATCGCTGTATTCGACAATCTGAACGGGAGCGTTCGCCTTTCCCTGAATCTTCGAATCTCCGGCAGGAACCTGAACGCTTTTCTCAACGGGAGATCGCAAAGACCGCGCGAATGAAATCAGCCATACGCTCCCGGTCAGCAGTAAGATTCCGCAAGCTCCGAAAGCCGATTTTCTTAAAAATCTTCCGATATTCATGGAATCCGTTCTTTTAAAAGCGGGACAATGCCCCCGCCGGCCGGTTTCGCCGGAAATCAACCGTTCAGTCTGACATCAAGAAAATTCTTCAATTTTCTCGAACGGGTCGGATGGCGGAGCTTCCTCAGCGCCTTTGCCTCAATCTGCCGGACCCGTTCCCGGGTCACGCTGAAAATCTGCCCCACTTCTTCCAAAGTCCGGGGATATCCGTCGCCGATCCCGAAACGCAGTCGAAGGACCTTCTCTTCCCGTTCCGTCAGCGTGGACAGCACGTCATCCATCTGTTCCTTCAGCATGGAATAAGCGGTCGCGTTCGCGGGAGAGACCGCGGACTTGTCTTCGATAAAATCCCCGAAAGTCGTGTCCCCGTCGTCCCCGATCGGCGTCTGAAGGCTGATCGGTTCCTGGGCGATTTTCAGAATCCCCTTCACCTTGTCGACGGGCATCCTCATCACGCGGGCGACTTCTTCCGGCATCGGTTCGCGCCCTGTTTCCTGCACCAAATGCCTTGATGCGCGGAAAAATTTATTAATAGTCTCGATCATGTGCACGGGGATCCGGATCGTCCTCGCCTGATCCGCGATACAGCGCGTGATCGCCTGCCGGATCCACCATGTGGCATAAGTGGAAAACTTATATCCCCGTTTGTATTCGAACTTGTCCACCGCCTTCATCAACCCGATATTGCCTTCCTGAATCAGATCCAGGAAAGACAATCCCCGGTTGGTGTATTTTTTTGCGATGCTGACCACCAGCCGGAGATTCGCGGCCACCAGGTCCTTTTTGGCACGGACTAATTCCTTTTCCTGCTTGGCGACAAGTTTCAAATGCTCCAGGACCCGCTTTTCGGGCTCTTCGAGCATCACAAGCAGTTCGCGATTCCGCTTGGCGAAAGTCTGATATTTCTGCCGGGTCTCTTTTTTCGCCTTCCCCCGCCGCAATTCCTTCATGAGTTCGCGGTTCCGGTTCAGTTCCCGCACTTTCGAACGCAGCCCATCGATAATCCGATTCACAATATCCATGCTCAGATTAAATTGCATGAGCAATTCGACCAAATCCGCGTCTTTCCGGGACGCCCTCAGCCGACGCGTCAGCACCTTAAACCGGCGCTTCATCTTTGCGATATTGGCTTCGGGGTTTTCGCCCAGGCTTTCCACCATGGACTCCAGGCTGACCTCGTCACTAACGATCTGGTTCGCGATCAGCAGGACCTCCTGCCGGGCCGCCCGGGCGGCAAAGAAAATCCTCTTCAGCTTTTCTTCCGCTTCCTCAATCCGCTGCGCCAGACGGATTTCCTGTTCCCGCGTCAGCAAAGGAATCTGCCCCATCTGTTTCAGATACATGCGAACCGGATCGTCAATTTTCATTGCCCGCGGCAACTCCTCATCCGCTTCCGAATCCCCCGATCCGTCATCCGAACTTTGCGACTCCTTCGCACCTGAAACCGCCGGCCGGCTTTTTGCGGGTTGAGCAGCTTGACGAATCTCGATTTTTTCGCGCAGAAGAAGAGCGATCGCTTCTTCCAGATATTGCGGAGTCCTTTCTTTCTCGGGGAGCATCGTCTGAATCTGTTCGTGAGTCATAAAACCCTGCTTTTTCCCCCGCTTGAGAAGCTTTTTAATGACCCTCGGCGAAAGCAGGCTCTCTTTCTTTTTACGCACGACCGTCTTCTTCTTTGAACGCTTGGGCTTCACCATCTTTTTTCCTCTGCTCAATTTAAGACCTTTCTTTTTCGAATGCTTCTTCACTTCGGTTGTCTTCATTTAATAATCAGATTATTTTCGGACTCAGTCAAATACGCGACGAACCGCGGGACAATCAGCGAAGAGCTTCCAACAGCGATTGGTATTCCCGCATATAGGCCAAGACTTCCTGCTCCGCCCCCCTGGCTTCCGCTTGCTTGATTTTCATTTGCAAATCCGACATATTTTTCTGCGTGTTCCGCCGTTTAATCTTCGCCACGCAATCTTCAACGGCTTTGGCCAAATCGTTTTCTCCCAAATCGACGAATGAGAGCCGGGATAAGGAAATTTTCAACTCCGGATCCGCAATCCGGTTCAGCAAAGCGGGAAACGAAATTTTGCCGCCCGAATTCTGCGCGGATCGCACTTCCGAAAAAAATTTCCGGCACTCCGGATTCCGGAGCTCTTCGGGCGCTACCCTCTCGAAAACCGAATCCCGGATCCCCGCATTCAAAAGCATGAGGCTTAAAAGGATCACTTCCTCTTGTTCCAAGATTGCCGGCTGCTTCTGTTCCTCCGGTTTCCCCGAAGCCGAAACTTTTTCTTTCTTCCGCCGTTTGGAAACTTCCTGACGGATGGAATCCTCGTGTATATTCAGCGCCAGCGAAAGTTTTCGAATATAGCAGTCGAGAAGAATCGGATCCTGAATTTTATCGAAAGTCTCCAAAAATTCATTGGTCATTCGCACAATACCGAGGCTGTCGTCCTTCTTGAATCTCCGCCTCAGCGACGTCAACTTAAAGTCAAAGAAATCCTGCGCCTGATCCGCCAAAGCCCGGAAGGCCTCCGCGCCCTTCGCCCGGATCAAATCATCCGGGTCCATTCCGTCCGGAAGCGCAAGCAGTTTAAAGCCGAGACCTTCTTCCAGAAAAAGCTCAAGTCCCCTCAGAGCGGCGCCTTCACCGGCCTTGTCCCCGTCGTAAACCAAAACCGCTTCGGCGGCGTACCGTTTAAGAATCCGGAGATGATCAATCGTCAGGGCGGTTCCCAAAGTCGCAACCGTATTTTTAAATCCCGCCAGGCAAAGCCGCAATTGGTCCAAATATCCTTCGACAATGAAAACCCGGGGATCCTCGGCCGTAATAAACCTCTTCGCAAGATAAAGTCCGTAAAACTCCTTCCGCTTCTGAAAAATCTCCGTCTCGGGAGAATTAATGTATTTGGGGGAATCCTCCTTGCTGATCACCCGTCCCCCCATCGCCATCACTTTGCCGCGCACGTTGAAAATCGGAAACATGACACGTTTGCGAAAGAGATCATAAAGATTGCCCTGCGGGGCGCGGACAATCAAACCCGACTTGAGGAGCAAATCTTCCGAAAAACCTTTCCGGGACAGGAAATCATACAGCCCCCGCCATTCCGGAAGCGCATAGCCCACTCCGAATTCTCCCAACGCCCCGATGTCAAATCCCCGGGACTCCAGATACGCACGGGCCTCCCGCCCCACAGTTTTATCTTCAAGATTCCTGCGGTAATACTGGGCGGCGGCCTCGTAAATTTCAAAAAGCTTTCCGGCAAGGGAAGACTCCTGCCGGGCCGAAGTCCTTTCCGGAAGCTGAACACCGGCCCGATCGGCCAGTTGCTTCAACGCCTCCGGAAAGGTCAGATTTTCGTACTTCATCAGAAAACTGAACACATCGCCTCCGACCCCGCATCCGAAACAATGAAAAATCTGCCGTTCCGGATTCACCATGAACGAAGGCGTTTTCTCCTGATGAAAAGGACAATTCGCCTTAAAATTCCTCCCCGCCCGTTTCAACGGGAAATAAGACGAGACGATCTCCACGATATCGTTCAGAGATTGAACCTTCTCCACTGTTTGATCGTCGTATCGCATGGATTCGATTCCTCGCCCCCGCCCGGTCCGGCGGAGTTTACGCTCCCGTTTTCTCCTCCGGATGAGAAGGAAGAAATTTCAGAAAAACCTCGTGCATTTTCTCGCTGGCCTGCAGAAGAAGCCCTCCGGACACGGAACGCTCAAATCCGAGCGCTTGCTTGAAAAAAGCCAGGGGGGTCAGCATCAGAAAAAAAACAACCAAGGAAAAAAACAACATTAACCGCACCGGACCGACGATCGCCCCCCCTAATTTTGAAATCACTCCGTTGAATTTAATCGTCGCGATCGAACCCAAAATCGAAAAAAAGAACCGGGTCAAAATGATGCTCAGAAAAGCGGTCAGAATAAATGAAATCAGCTTCACGGCATATTGAACGAGCGGATTCTCAAAAGTAATCAAACGGGCAAACGCTTCGTAATAGTGAAGGGTCACGATCGTCGCAAAAACGACGGAAACCAACCGGGGGAATTCCTCTTCCAAACCTTTGGCCAGCCCTCTTCCCAATCCCCACAGGATTAGAAGAATTGAAACGACGTCAATCCATCCTAGTTTCGAAAATATATCCATAGAATTTACGGGCATTGAATTTAGCATTTCAGCACATTCAAGTCAAATCGCCGAAACGGCAACAAAACCTTTAACCGTTCTATTCTGAATCACTTACAATCTCGCCCAGCATGTAGCCAATACGGGATTCTTTCAATTTAACCCGCAGGATTTCCCCTGAAAAGGATCTGTCAGACGCGAAATGAACCCCGAGATAGTTCGCCGTATGTCCGATCTGCCATCCCGGCCGAGAACTTTCTCCCTCAGCCAGAATTTCCATCGTACGGCCGATAAACTGCCTCTGAAAGTCCTGAGCAAGATTGAGACAAATCGCCTGCAACCGTCCGATACGGCTTTCCAAAATCTTGCCGCTGACCCGGCCGGGAAAAGAAGCCGCCGGCGTTCCTTTCCGGGGGCTAAACGGGAAAATATGCACTTTCAAAGGGCGTATGGCCTTCAAAATTTCGATTGTGTTCTCAAAAGCCTGTTCTGTTTCGCCCGGAAATCCGACCATCACATCCGTCGTAAGAGAAAAATCCGGAAGCGCGTCCCGGAGCGCGGTCACGATTTCCCTGTAGCGAGCGATCCGGTAAGCCCGGCGCATTTTCTTCAAAACCCCGTCATCCCCGCTCTGAAGCGGCAAATGGAAATGCGGGCAGATCTTGGATCCGTTTTTCATGGATGCGATCAATTCCGGCGTCACATCCGAGGGATCAATAGAACTCAAACGAATTCTGCCCAAGCCCGGAACGCGGCTCAGGTTTCCAAGAATGCGCACCAGATCGTTTCCGTCCGAGAGATCGTTGCCGTATGCGCCCAATTGAATCCCGGCAAGCACGATTTCCCGGTATCCGGCCGCAACAAGTCGTTTCACTTCGGACATGATCTGGAAAAAAGGACGGCTCTTTGAAGCGCCCCGGGCCAGCACGATTTTGCAATAGGTACAGGCATGATCGCATCCGTCCTGAATCTTGACAAAAGCGCGGGTCCGGTCCGCAAAACGGGAAATTCCGGGAACGGTCTCGCCCAAAAAGGGATCGGGATTCGAACAGCAAGCTTCCGGTTTCAATCCGATCGATTCGACGATTTTTTCCTTCCCGAGATTCGGAATGACAAACCGCACCCCCGGAAGTCTCTCAAGCTCTTCCGCATTCTGCGTCGCGTAACAGCCGGTCACCGCGATTGACGCCCGCGAATTCTCCCGTGAAAGCCTGCGGATGAGAACGCGGCTCTTGCGATCCGCCTCCTGCGTCACCGTACAGGTGTTGACCACCATCAAATCGGCCCGCCGAGCGTCTTCCGTCGATTCAAAACCGGCCCGCAGAAATTGTTCCCTCATGGACTGGGTTTCGTATTGATTGACTTTGCATCCCAAAGTCCTGAAATAAACCTTCTTCATGCGCGAACCCCTTCTCACGAAAAATTCAGCAGAGATTGAAAGCGTACTTCACCAGAGAAACCGCGACAATGGAAGCCGTCTCCGTCCGAAGCACCAGATCTCCGAGATAAACAAAATTCAATCCATGCTCGTTCGCAAGCGCAATTTCGCGGTCCGAAAATCCTCCTTCGGGGCCGATCACCACCGCAATTTTCCGTGGCATCGCCGGTTTTGAGGTTTTTCCGACTCTCGCTTTGACCTCAGCGATCACTTCCGAAAACTTAGGCATCGCTTCGTCCGGATGCGGAATCAAGACCGCTTCAAATCCCTTCACCCGATGGATCATTTCCTTGAACGTCGCGGGCGGATGGATGAGGGGAACCCAGTCCAGGCAGGACTGCTTGCAGGACTGCACGGCGATCCGTTCCCACCGTTCCGAAACCCTCTTAAGCTGGGCCTGGCCAAGCTTGCACTCCGTGCGGTCGGTCTCAAGCGGCATAACTTCTTCCACGCCCAATTCGCAGGCCTTGGCGATCACAAAGTCCATCTTTTTCTTCTTCGGCAAGGCTTGTACCAGCACGATCGAAATGGCCCCCCGGATCCGTTCCCGCCGTTTTTTCTCAATCGCAATGACGGCGTTGCCGGGCCCCAAGGAAGCGACTTGGCCCGTAAATTCTTCCCCTTCCCCGTTGAAGAGAATGACCGGATCACCTTTTTTCCCGCGAAGCACATTCTTCAAATGATGCGATTCTTCCGAAGACAGCACAATCCGTTTACTTTTAAAATCCTGATCCCGAACAAAAAAACGTTTCTCACGAATCATTTTCTTCTCCTGATATTGGGCATCCTTCCCATCCGAAAACGATCGGAAGATTTCTCAAGACGAGATTGCGTAATTCTTAAACGCGAAAGAGCTTTGTTGCGCCGTGCGCTGATATCCGAATCCCGGTTCAAAAATCAAGGAGGCCTGCCTGCCCCAGTTCCTCCCGGTTCCTCTCTTCAAAAGGGAAAGAAAATCCCCGTAGGATTTTGTCCCCGGGGATCAAAAGGGAAAAACGTTATTTGGATTTGGAGGCCTTCGGCGCGCCCGGCTGGTCCTGATCCGCTTCTTTCTTTTTCTTCTCTCGAACCACTTGAGTCGCCTGAGGGCCTTTTTCTCCCTGCACGAGCTCAAACGTCACGGTATCACCCTGCTCCAGCTTTTTGTACCCTTCGTTCGTCAGCGAAGAATAATGGACAAACACGTCCTGTCCTCCCCCGTCCTGCTCAATGAATCCGTATCCTTTAACATTCGAAAACCACTTCACTTTACCCGTTACTGGCATTTTGCTTCCGGCCTCCCTTTAAAATCCTGAATTTCAACCGCTTCAGACAATGTTATTTCACGCGATGCTTGAGAACCAATCCCGGCTTGAAAACAACCACCCGTTTTTCCGGGACCTGAACTTCTTCGCCCGTGCGGGGATTGCGTCCCAATCGGCCTTTCCGCCCTTTCACCTTAAAGACCCCGAAATTCCTGAGTTCAACCGTTTCGCCTTTCTCAAGGCTTTCAAGAATGGTGTCCAGAGTCCTCTGAACAATTTTTTTGACATCGATTTGGGTGAGATTCGTATCGTTCGACACTTTCATCACAATATCTTTTTTCGTCATGCAAAGGCCCTCCTTCTCACATGTGGAATGATTGAAACCCTTACGCGTTATCCCCGCCGCATCAATCCGCCTAACCTCTCACAGGGCAGAAATTTACGTAACTTATTACACTGAAAGAAACTATCAAATTCAGAAAGGTGTGTCAAGCGCTTTCTCGTATAACTTCAATCCTGATAATAGCTTCCGTCAAATTTTAAAATAGAGTAGTTTCTTTCAAGTCTTGATTTTGACGCTGCTCTCGCCAAGCAAATTTTCAATTTCTCGGAAAAATTCGTCGGAAGTCTCGACGCGGTAAGTTTCCGCCGGCGATACGACCACTGCCTGTCCGTTCGGATTTCGGAACGTAAGATAGAGAGGGATTTTCCCTTTATACCGGCCCAATATCTCTTTCAGTTTAACCAGTGTTCCCATCTCAAGCCCGGTCGTCATCAGATCGACCGATACAACTTTTACTAATTTTCTCTGAACTTCCTGAAGCGGAATGATTTCCCCGGCGATAATCTTAGGTTCATCGTCCCGCATATTGATCCGCCCCTTGATAAACAGCGCTTCTTCCTGCTGCAAAAGCGTTTGCGCGGATTTATAAAGATCCGGAAACACAACCACCTCACGCGAACCGCTTAAGTCCTCGAGCGTGAAAAACGCCATGCGATCCCCTTTCTTGGTCGTAATCTCCCGGAATTGCCCCACAATCCCCCCAAGAGTGACTTCCGCCTGATCCGGAAATTCAGAAAGAGTGGCAGTCGTCGCGCTGGCATAATTTTTGAGCACTTTTTCGTATTTTGTGAGCGGGTGAGCACTTACGTAAAACCCCAACAGTTCTTTCTCATAAGCAAGCAATTGGCTTTCGGGCCATTCGGGAATATTGGGAATCTTCCGGGCCCCAACGGGCGAAGGGCCCTCCTGCATTTCATCCAAGAGGGAGAACTGCCCTCTCTGGCGGTCTTTCTGAAGCCGGGCGCCCCGCTCCAATTCATCGTCCAAAATAGCCATCAGCTGGGATCGTTGAAGCCCGAGTTCATCAAAGGCCCCGCATTTGATCAGGCTTTCCAAGACCTTCCGGTTACAAACGCGAAGATCCACCCGTTCGATAAAATCATAGAAAGACTGGAACGCTCCGCTTTTGATGCGGGTCTCCAGAATGGATTCAATCGCCGTAAGACCCACGTTCTTCACCGCCGAAAGGCCGAAGCGGATCTTGCCCACATGGGGGATTTCCCCTTCTTTCACCCCAAGACAGGTGAATTCGGAGAAACTTTCGTTAACGCTGGGCGGCAACACTCCGATATCGATACGCTTCGATTCTTCGATATGCCGGACGATTTTATCCGTATTGTCCTTTTCGGAAGTCAGAAGAGCCGTCATAAATTCAACCGGATAATTCGCCTTCAAATAAGCCGTCCGATAAGAAATCAGCGCATACGCCGCGCTGTGCGACTTGTTGAATCCGTATCCCGAGAAGTATTCGATCTGATTCCAAATCTTTTCCGCCACGCGTTCCTTGATTTCGTTCACCTTGGCGCCTTCGATAAACGACTGTTTTTCGCGTTCCATTACCTCCGGAATCTTCTTCCCCATCGCACGCCTGAGAGAATCGGCTTTCGCCAGGCTAAATCCGGCGAGTTTGCTCACGATCTGCATCACCTGCTCCTGATACAGAATGACTCCGTAAGTCTCTTTGAGAATGGATTCCAAAGCCGCGTGATCGTATTGGATCAGCGCCGGATTATGCTTCCGGCGGATAAAATCATCCACCATGCCGCTCCCCAGAGGTCCCGGACGGTAAAGCGCGAGCAACGCGACGATATCCTCAAACAGCTGCGGTTTGAGCTTCTTGACCAGATCCCGCATCCCCGAACTTTCAAGCTGGAAAACCCCGAATGTTTCCCCGCGGCAAAGCAATTCATAGGTCTTCGAATCCTCCAGAGAAATTTTCTCGATCCAGACTTCCGTGTTCTGGCGCCTTTTGATAATCCGGAGCGTGTGCGCGATAACCGTCAGCGTCTTTAAACCGAGAAAATCCATTTTCAAAAGCCCGATTTTCTCGAGATCCTCCATGGAATATTGAGTCGTTACCTGATCGCCGGTTTTGAACAACGGCGTATGTTCCGTCAGAGGCACATCCGAAATCACCACCCCAGCCGCATGCGTCGAAGCATGGCGGGTCAGCCCTTCAAGCGAGCGGGACACTTCCACCAACTTCGCAATCCGCACGTCGGTATCGACCAGCTCTTTGAGTTTCGGCTCCGCCCCCAGTGCCTTCTCGAGCGTCATTTTGGGATCGGCCGGAATCAATTTCGCGATGCGGTCCACTTCTCCGTAGGCCAAACCCATCACGCGCCCCACATCCCGGATCACCGCCCTCGCCATCATGGTTCCGAACGTGATGATCTGAGCGACGTTGTCCTGCCCGTATTTCTTCTTCACATACTCAATGACTTCATCTCGCCGCTCATAGCAAAAATCGATATCGATATCCGGCATGCTGACCCGGTCGGGATTGAGAAAGCGCTCGAAAATCAATCCGTTCCGGATCGGATCGATGTCCGTGATCCCGAGCCCCCACGCCACGAGACTCCCCGCGGCCGAACCGCGTCCCGGCCCGACAGAAATCCCTTTTTCCCTGGCATGCCGGATAAAATCCCAGACGATCAGAAAATAGCTCACGTATTTCATCGTCTGAATCACGGCCAATTCATGCTCCAGGCGCGTCCGGTAATCCGGGGAAATGTCCCCCAGACGCTGTCGAAGCCCCTCTTCGCACAAGTCCCTCAGATATTGCATCCCGGTCTTCCCGGAAGGCGGATCGAATCGGGGCAAAAAGGTCTTTGAAAAATCAAGCTCCAGATTGCACTTCTGCGTCACGGCAAGCGTATTTTCAATCGCGCCCGGAATATGCTTAAACCGGTCGATCATTTCCTGCGCCGATTTAAGGTAAAGTTCATTGCTTGCGTACCGCATGCGGTCGGTATCCGAAATATTCGCACCCGTTCCGATGCAAAGCAGGGCGTCATGAGCCTCGTAGTCGGTCGGATAAATATAATGCACGTCATTGGTCGCCACCATCGGGACCTTGAGTTCTTTGGAAAGCTCCCGAATCACCTCCACGACTTTCTTCTGCTCTTCAAGCCCATGATCGTACACTTCGAGAAAAAAATCGTCCTTTCCAAAAATATCCTGATATTCCTGAATCGCCCGGACCGCATCCTCACGCTGATTATTCCGGATATAATGAGACACCTCGCCTTTCAGGCATCCGGAAAGCGCAAGAAGTCCCCCGTGATATTTCCTGAGGATTTCCTTATCCATGCGAGGCTTGTAGTAAAACCCCTCCAGATACGACAAGGTGCTCAATTTCATCAGGTTCCGGTACCCCTGTTCGTCTTTGACCAGGATCGTCAAATGAAACGACGCGTCCCGGATCCCGTGCGCGGTTTTTTCAAAACGCGATCCGGACGCAATGTAGGCCTCGATCCCCAAAACCGGCTTGATCCCCTGCTTCACGGCCGTTTGATAAAATTCAATCGCGCCAAACATGTTGCCGTGATCGGTCAAAGCGATTGCGGGAAATCTCAGTTCGCAGGCGCGTCGGATCAAAAGGTCGATCCGGCAGGCCCCGTCTAAAAGGCTGTATTCAGAATGTTGATGGAGATGGGCAAAAGAAGAATGTTCCATTAAATATGGCCCTGGCTAGATAAAATTAAATCCCGGGGTTTAAAAAATAAATTCAAGAAAACTAAAAGGCAGCACTGCCCGTTTTGTCTGAAACGCCGGACGCAAGGGAATCTCGGCCGGAAACAAATCTTATTCCCACTCGATCGTCGATGGGGGTTTGGAGCTGATATCGTAGCAGACCCGGTTAATGCCGCGGACTTCATTGATGATCCGGTTGGAAATCCGGCCCAGCACTTCAGGCGGTAATTTGGCCCAGTCCGCGGTCATCCCGTCATTCGAATGAACGGCCCGGATCGCCGTTGCGTAATCATAAGTTCTCTCATCGCCCATGACCCCGACCGACCGGACCGGCAAAAGTACCGCGAACGATTGCCATAATTTTTCATACCACCCGGCTTTTTTGATCTCATCGATCACGACCCAGTCCGCTTTCCGGAGAAGCTCCAGACGTTTCTTATCAACCGCCCCCAGAATCCGGACGGCAAGCCCCGGCCCCGGAAACGGCTGCCGCCGTATAAACTCAACCGGAACTCCGAGTTCCCTGCCGATTTCGCGCACTTCATCCTTGAAAAGCATCCGGAACGGTTCCAAAAGCTTCAGTTTCATTTTCTTGGGCAAGCCACCGACATTGTGATGCGATTTGATCGTGCTGGTCGGCCCACCGTGGACGGAAACCGATTCGATCACATCCGGATAAAGCGTCCCCTGAGCCAGATACGCCACCTTCCCGATTTTTCGCGCTTCCTTCTCAAACACCTTGATGAACAAACGCCCGATGATTTTTCTTTTTTTCTCCGGGTCCGTAACGCCCTTCAGCGCTTTCAGAAAAAGCGCTTCCGCATTCACGTAGTGCAGATTCAATTTCAGGCGGTCGCGAAAGGTCTCAAGCACCCTTTCCGCTTCCCCCAACCGCAAAAGCCCGTTATTGACGAAAATACACGTTTGCCGGTCCCCGATCGCTTTATGAATCAGCACGGCAGCCGTAGAAGAATCCACTCCCCCCGACATTCCCAGTACCACCCGCCCATTGCCCACCACTTCCCGAATTTCCCGCACGGTGTTTTCGATAAACGACTGCGGAGTCCAAGTCCCTCTGAACCCGCTGATTTCAAAAAGAAAATTCCTGAAAATCTCCTTCCCCAGCGGCGTGTGAACGACTTCGGGATGGAATTGAACCCCGTAGACTCTCTTCGCGCGATGTCCGACGGCCGCGATGGGCGCGCTTGATGTATGCGCGAGAATTTCGAAACCGTCCGGGACCTTTGAAAGCTTGTCCCCGTGGCTCATCCAGCAATCCGTTTCTGCCGGAAAATTCCTGAAAAGATCCTGCCCCCGCGCGATTTGGATTTTCGCGTGCCCGTATTCCCTGCGTTCGCTTTTCTCAACCGCCCCGCCTTTGAGCAAATGGCCGATCACCTGCAGTCCGTAGCAAATGCCCAGTACCGGAATGCCGAGATCAAAAATACGCGGATCCGGGAGCGGCGCTTTTGCGTCGTAAACATTCGCGGGTCCCCCCGTCATGATCAAAGCGCCGGGCTTATAGCTTTGAATGGTCTCCAAGGCAGAATGATACGGGAGAATCACCGAAAAAACCTTGTGTTCCCGGACCCGGCGGGCAATCAGCTGAGTGTATTGGGAACCGAAATCAAGAATGACAACGGTTTCGGAAGGATTAACCTTGATGGCAACGGAACGGGACAGCTTCTTGCCCGAGGCGGAATGCCCCTTTCTGAATTTTGGTTTGGATTTATTTCTCACCGGTTTCGACGCCACAAATCTTTCGGCTATTTTATTTTCCCATTCCAACGCGCTGAGCCGACTGAAAAACTTTTCCTTCGGTCCGGATCGCCGGAGCAATGACCAATTCGGTAAATTGCAGTTCGCGGATCGTTTTCGCCCCCACATTCCCCATGCAGGTTCTCAACGCCCCTACCAGATTCTGCGTTCCGTCGTCGAGTTTCGCCGGGCCGAAAAGAATTTCCTCCAATGAACCGGTCGTCCCGACGTGAATCCGGGTGCCGCGCGGCAGATTGGCATGAGGCGTCGCCATTCCCCAATGATACCCGCGCCCCGGTGCTTCTTTGGTCCGGGCAAAAGCCGAACCCACCATCACCGCATCCGAACCGGACGCAAATGCCTTGCAGATATCTCCTCCCGTCGTCATCCCTCCGTCGGCGATAATCGGCACATACCGACCGCTTTTCTTCTGGTAGAAGTCCCGGGCCGCCGCCACATCGCAAATCGCAGTCACCTGAGGCACCCCGATCCCCAAAACGCCGCGGGTCGTGCAGGCCGCGCCGGGCCCGATTCCCACCAAAAGTCCCGCGGGTCCCGCATCCATCAGTTCCAGCGCCACTTTATAGCCGACGCAATTTCCGATGATGACGGGAATCTTCATCTCCTTGCAGAATTTCTGAAAATCCACCACCTTGTAGGCTTTCGACAAATGTCGGACCGTCGTAACCGTCGCTTGGATCACAAAAATATCCGCTCCGGCTTCCTGGGCGATTTTTCCGAATTTCTCCGCCCGTTGGGGAATCGCGCTGACCACCGCCGGAACGCCCGCCTTTTTGATCTCTTCGATTCTCTTGGGAATCAACTTCTCCTTGAGCGGTTCCACATAAAGCTTCTGAATCAGCTGAGTGGCCTTTTCGGGAGTGGCTTGGGCGATTTCATCCAGAACGGAAGCGGGATCTTCATAACGGGTCTGAACGCCTTCGAGATTCAAAACGGCAATCCCGCCGAGTTTCCCCATCGCGATCGCGAATTTCGTGTCCACAACCCCGTCCATCGCGGACGCAAGGATCGGTACCGCGAATTTTCTTCCGTCGATCTCCAGCGTTGTGTCCACTTCGTCCGGGTTCACGGTAATTTCACCGGGAACCAGAGCGACTTCGTCAAAACCGTACGCGCGCCGTGCTTTTCTGCTGATACCGATCCATTCTGCCATAAATAAAAACTCCTCCTGAGATTGCCTGCCGCTTCAGACGAAAACGGGTTGGTAACTCCCTGTGATTGGAATCTATAAGTTTAAACTGCAAAACGAATTAGAAATATTTGGCCCATCATACAAATCGCACCCCTCATTGTCAATAAAAAAGCCCCACCGTTTCGCGCAAAAAACGGTGGGGCTTTTTTTGAAAAACACCCGGTAAAAAAGCTTATTTCTTCTTTGCTTTTTTATCCTTCTTGTCTTTCTCGTCCTCGTCGTCTTTCGGTTTCTCGACCACAGCCGCTTCCGTCGTGACAAGGAGAGACGCAATGCTTGAAGCATTGCTCAACGCAAGACGGACCACCTTGGTCGGATCGATAACCCCGGCTTCGACCAAGTCCTCGAATTCACCCGAATTAGCGTTGAATCCAAAGTTCCCCTTCTCATCCAAAATCTTTCCGACCACCACGGAACCGTCAAAACCCGCATTCGAGGCTATCTGCCGCGCTGGCTCTTCCAGAGCGCGCCTGAGAAGCTCCGCGCCGACTTTTTCATCACCGCTGAGCTTCATGTTCACCACCGCCGATACGGCACGTAAAAGCGCCACACCGCCTCCGGGAACGATTCCTTCCTCGACTGCCGCACGGGTCGCATGAAGGGCATCCTCCACGCGGGCCTTCTTTTCCTTCATCTCAGTCTCGGTCGCCGCACCGACTTTGACTACCGCCACTCCGCCCGAAAGTTTGGCAAGGCGTTCCTGAAGTTTCTCTCGGTCGTAGCTCGAATCGGTCCCGTCAATTTCTTTGCGGATCCGCTCGCAACGGTCCTTGATCGCCTGCTGTTTCCCGCCGCCTTCGATGACCGTGGTGTTTTCACGGTCGATCACAACGCGTTTGGCGGTCCCCAGCATGTCCAATTCGACGTTCTCGAGCTTGATTCCCAAATCTTCGGAGACAAATTTTCCGCCGGTCAGAATCGCGATGTCTTCCAGCATCGCCTTCCGCCGGTCGCCGAATCCGGGCGCCTTGATCGCGCAAACCTTGATCGTCCCGCGCAGTTTATTGACCACCAACGTCGCGAGGGCTTCGCCTTCCACTTCCTCGGCGATAATCAAAAGCGGTTTCCCGAAACTCGCCGTTTTCTCAAGCACGGGGATCAGATCTTTGACCGCGGCGATTTTCTTCTCATAGATCAGAATCGCCGCGTCTTTGAGAACGCATTCCATCTTCTCCGTGTCCGTCACGAAATAAGGCGAAAGGTATCCCCGGTCGAATTCCATTCCCTCGACGAGGTCCAGTTCCGTCTTAATGGTGTTCGACTCTTCCACGGTGATAACGCCGTCTTTGCCGACTTTCTCCATCGCGTCGGCCAGAAGCTTCCCGATCTCAGAATCGTTATTGGCGCTGATCGTTCCGACCGAAACAATGTCTTCCCGGCCTTTCACGGCCTTTGAGACTTTCCGAACCGCTTCGATCGCCTGGGCCGAGGCCTTTTCGATTCCCCTCTTCAGGGCCATCGGATTGGCTCCGGCCATGACGTTTTTGATCCCTTCGCGCAAAATCGCCTGCGCCAACACCGTCGCAGTCGTCGTGCCGTCTCCGGCCTCATCGGAAGTCTTCTCGGCCACCTCGCGGACCAGCCTCGCCCCGATGCTTTCGTAAGGATCCTTCGGATCCACTTCCTTCGCCACGGTTACTCCGTCTTTTGTGACCAGCGGAGAACCGAACTTCCGGTCGATCACGACATTCCGGCCGCGCGGACCCAACGTCACCTTCACCGCGTCGGCAAGGATATCCACGCCGCGCTTCAAAGCAACCCGGGCATCTTCACTGAATGTTATCAACTTTGCAGCCATTACAGACCTCCTTAGGCTTCGTAGACTGCCAGGATGTCTTTCTCCTGGAGGATCTTGTGTTTCTTGTCGTCGATAGTGACTTCATCGCCGGAATATTTTCCGAAAATGACCCGGTCGCCCTTTTTCACTTCAAAAGGATGAATCTGCCCGTTTTCCAGAAGTTTCCCGCTTCCGACCGCCACCACTTTTCCCTCGCTCTTTTCTTCTTTGGCAGTATCGGGAAGAATAATCCCTCCCTTGGTTTTTTCCTCCGCTTCAAGAATTTCCACAAGAACTCTGTCGCTCAATGGTCTGATTTTCATTTCCTTCTCCTCCTATCATGTATTAGAAATTTTCGAAACCCCGAAATCCCGGTCCCGCGGCGCATCTCCCGGATCCGGGAACGAATGCGCCGCGAAATCGGAAGATTCAGAATCAATACATCCCGCCTCCCGGAGGCATCCCGCCCGGCATCGCGGGCGCTTTTTCCTCTTCGGGAATCTCGGTGATCAGCGCTTCGGTCGTGAGAAGCAGCGAAGCGATGCTCGCCGAATTCTCGAGGGCCGTCCGCGTGACCTTTTTCGGATCGATCACTCCCGCCGCAAGAAGATCTTCGAACTCCCCGCTATCCGCGTTAAATCCGACATTCGCCTTCTCGCCGAGCACCCGCTGGACCACCACCGAGCCTTCAAAGCCGGCGTTTTCCGCGAGCTGTCTCAAAGGTTCTTCGATCGCCCGTTTAACGATCTGAGCGCCGATTTTCTCGTCCCCTTTAAGCTTTATATTGTCCAATGCCCCGACGCAGCGGATCAACGCAACCCCTCCGCCCGGTACGATGCCTTCCTCAACCGCAGCCCGGGTCGCATGAAGGGCATCCTCCACGCGGGCTTTTTTCTCTTTCATTTCGGTTTCGGTCGCCGCGCCGACATTGATCACGGCCACTCCGCCCGAAAGCTTTGCGAGACGCTCCTGTAACTTCTCACGGTCATAATCGGAATCCGTCTCGTCGATCTGACGCTTGATCTGACCGATGCGTCCGTTGATGTCCGCGGTCTTTCCGGCGCCTTCGATAATCGTGGTGTTTTCCTTGTCCACCGTCACCCGCTTCGCGCGGCCGAGGTCCTTGATGCCCACGTTCTCGAGCTTGATCCCCAAATCTTCGGTAATCGCCTTTCCGCCGGTCAACACCGCTATATCCTCCAGCATCGCTTTGCGGCGATCCCCATATCCGGGAGCTTTCACGGCGCAAGCCTGGAGAGTCCCGCGAATCCGGTTTACGACCAATGTCGCAAGCGCTTCGCCGTCGACTTCCTCGGCGATAATCAAAATGGGCTTCCCGGCTTTCGCGATCTGCTCCAGAATGGGAAGAAGATCCTTCATTGCCGAAATTTTCTTCTCGTAAATCAAAATGTACGGATCTTCGAGAACGGCTTCCATGTTCTCGGTGTCCGTCGCGAAATACGGAGACAGATACCCCTGGTCAAACTGCATTCCCTCCACCACTTCCAGGGTCGTCTCCATCGCCTTGGCTTCCTCAACGGTAATCACGCCGTCTTTGCCGACCTTTTCCATCGCATCGGCGATGTAATTCCCGATGGTCTGATCCGAATTGGCCGCAATATAGGCAACCTGGGAAATTTCCTTCTTGTCCTTGATCGGCTTGGACATCTTCCCGAGTTCTTCGACCACCGCTTCCACGGCTTTCTCGATCCCGCGCTTGATCGCCATCGGATCCGCTCCGGCCGTCACGTTCTTGAGGCCTTCCCGAAAAATCGACTGCGTCAGAACCGTTGCCGTCGTCGTTCCGTCACCGGCATTATCGGAAGTCTTCTCGGCGACCTCCTTCACCATCTGGGCTCCCATATTTTCATAAGGATCCTCAAGCTCGACCTCTTTGGCAACCGTCACGCCGTCTTTGGTGATGGTCGGTGAACCGAATTTTTTATCCAATACGACATTCCGCCCTTTGGGGCCTAACGTCACTTTTACGGCATCCGCAAGCTGATCGACTCCCTTCAAGATCGCCCGCCGAGCCTCTTCACGAAAAAGAAGTTGCTTCGCCATTGTTCTTCCTCCTTTTAAAGCACCGCTTTACTTGTTTACCGTACTTCCTTTTTATAAGAATTTTCCACTCGAAAGCTTTTCGTTAGCACTCATTTCAATGGAGTGCTAACAGGGGTGTAATGTTACCAAACCGCATAAAAAAATCAAGGGGAAATTTTCAAACTTTTTGCGAAGCAAGAAACAAGGAGGAATTAAGGAGGGATTTACGAACCGGCAGAGAATCCCCCAAAAAGCTTAAACAAATCCTCACTGGGAAAGCGGTTGCAAAACGACACAAACGAATCTTTCGCGTTCTTCTGCGACAAATAGACATAAATCATCCGTTCAAGCACTTTGGGAACTTCTTCGGCCGGAACGGCGCTGAAAATATGCCGGTTAAAATGCTCGCCAACTCCCAGGGCAAAGCCAACCGCAATGTGATAAGCCTCACGCCGAACCGCCCCATCCATCCGAACCGTTCCCACGAGGCCGATATCGGCAACTTGGTATTGAGCGCAGGCATTCGGACATCCGGTTACATGAATTGAAACCGTATCGCAAATATCCGGAAATTTAGACGCAAGATATTCAATCAGGGACTGAGTGAATATTTTGGTCTCAGTCAAAGCCAAGTTACAAAATTCAATTCCGGTGCAAGTCACCGCAGCCCGATAAATGCCGTTGCTTCCAAGGTTGAACCCTTCCCGGATCAATTCCCGCTTAAGCAAGTCAACATTCTTTTCCGGAATATTGATCACAACAATATTCTGCCGCTGTGTCGTCCGCAAGTCTCCCGTTCCGTATTGTTCGCTCAAATCCGCCAATTTCATCAGCCGGTCCGCCCGAATCCTCCCGGCCAACACCGCCAACCCGATCGCATATAAGCCTGTTTGCTTTTGAGGCAGCACCCCGAAAAAATCGCCCGCGTCATATTGGACGGGAGGAACGTTCCCACAATATTCCAGTTTTCTTCCAAGCCTTCTTTCAATTTCCTTGAGAAATTTTTCCGCCCCCCAATCCTCAAGCAAAAATTTCATCCGGGCCTTCTTCCGGTTCTCCCGGTTCCCAAAATCCCTGAAAATTCCGGCCACTCCCAGCACAACCGGAACAATATCTTCCCGCCGCAAAGCAACGGGCAGAAGTCTCGAAAACATGGGAGTCGCGGAAAGCCCTCCTCCGACCCGCAACGCAAACGCAGGCTTCTTCACTCCCATAACCGTCCTCCAGAATCCGTAAACTCCCACATCATTGATTTCGGGCAGAGAGACATCTCGGGGACTTCCACTCAGAGAAATCTTGAATTTCCGCGGAAGATTGGTGCAGGTCTTTTCTTCGGAAAGAATCTTGTGAAGCTCCTTAACAATATCCGTCACGTCGTCCACTTCGCCGACTTCCAAGCCTGCCATGGGCGAACTGACAATGTTGCGGGTTGTATCACCGCAAGCTCCGTGCGAAGTAATGCCTGCCCGATTAAACTTCTCCAGAATCGCGGGGATATTTTCGATACTCTGCCAGTGGAATTGAAAATTCTGCCGGGTGGTAAGATCCGTAATGCCCCGCGCATAATCCCGCGCAACTCCGGCAACGACACGAAGCTGTCTCGAATTCAGCTGCCCTCCAGGGATTTTAATGCGAAGCATGAAATAAGGATCCGTCTTAGGCTTTTGCTGATAAAGTCCAAACCAGCGAAACCGCAGGAAATCATCGGGGTGAATACTCCCAAAACCGGCTTTGGATGCCTGAACCAAGCGGTCCCAAGCATCTAAAGGATGGCATTTCGATTTTATTTCCTCTTCCCGAATCATCATCCTCTCCTTAAATTTTCCGGATTACGTCCCTTTCATAGCACGAGTTCACAAGTGATACTCCAGCAAAACTTCCTTTTCCTTTAAAAGTCGGCAGACCTTCTCGACGGCCGCATTCGTATCATCCATGCGCTCCAAATCGGCATCCGGCTTAAATCGGTCAAAATTATTTCCCCCGACGCCGATGGTAAAAATATCATTGGGGGCATTCAAAGTCTTCAGCGCATTGATATCATAATCGTCCGCGTCGGAAATCGTGGCGATGAAAATCTGTCCCGAATCGGTCAAAATCCTTGCGAGTTCTCCCAACCGCCTGACCGCCTCTTCTCTGTCACAAGCCTCATTGGCAAGATCCGAATCAAGCCCATGTACAATATTAGCGATCCCGAGATAATAGACCTTATGTCCCTGTTCGAAAAGCTTCCTTTCCAAAGCCCGGGCAATCTTTTGCTTCCCGACGTCCTGCGGTCCCGTAAATACGACAAACTTCGCCTTGTGCCGATAAACCGCCGCCCGTTCTTCATGCGTGATAGAACTTTTTTCCCACAGGCTCTCGCGTTGCAAAACGTGCTCTTTGAGGATGGAATCTTGATCGGCCCGATCTTCCAGGATGATCCCCGCGCCGGCTATTTCATAATTGTCGACAAGGACAAACCTTCCGCTCTCACGAATCTCACCCGCTTTGTCAAACGCAACGGGTTTTGCTGTCTCAAAAACGCATTCCGCCACATCGTAACGGTCCGCCTGCTGCTTATTCTTAATGGAAGTCAGATCAGAGGCATCCAGCACATTCAGGACCTGAACCAATTCAACCGAAACCCGGTTTGAACCAATCTTGAGTTTATATTTTTTCCTCTTAATCAAAGGGGCTTTCCCCATCCAGAAAATATTCGCCTTAAAGCGAAAACTCACGACCGGCAAGGGTTCGCTTACTTTCACCATAAGCTCGCCGGGTTTGATGTAAACCTGCGTCATCAGCGTAAACCCGACGGCTTCTCCCGCTTCCGCGGAATCCCTCAGATCCGAATTGAACATTTCGACCGATTGAATAACGGACCGCTTCCGAGAAGGCAAGAAGATCACTTCTTCGCCGCATCTGATACGGCCCGTTTCGACAGTCCCGGCGACAATACGCCGATCATCTCCTGCTTCTGTAAATTTATAAATATCTTGGACCGGAAATCGGAACGGAAGGCTGCTCCTCTCGCCCGATTTCCCAAACGAGTCAAGCTGTTCAAGGACCGTAGTCCCCTGATACCAGGGCATTTTATCGGACCGGGTGACAATATTTTCGCTTTCCCGCGCACTAACCGGAATGAACGAAATCGGTCGAATGTTCAGGTGTCGCAGGAATTTCTCGTATTCACTCTTAATGGAAAGAAAAATATTCTCATCGTACCCCGCCAAGTCCATTTTATTAACCAGAACGGAAACCTGCTCCACCCCAATCATGGACAAAAGATAACCGTGCCGCTTCGAATTCTCAAGAATCCCTTCTTTCGCGTCGATCACTAAAAGAGCCGCTTCCGCACGCGCGGCGCCTGTGATCATATTTTTCAAAAACTCGACATGCCCCGGCGCATCAATCACGATATAGTCCCGTTTTCGGGTCTTGAAAAAGCATCGCGCCGCATCAATCGTAATCCCTTGATTCTGCTCATCCTTGAGCGCATCCAGAAGAAAAGCGTATTCAAAAGGTTTGGCGTTCTTCTCGCACATCGCTTTGACCTGCTCCAGCTTACCCCGCGGCAGAGATCCGGTGTCGGAGAGAAGCCTTCCGATTACCGTGCTTTTTCCGTGATCCACATGTCCGGCAATGACAATGTTCATCCGTTCGCGGTCCATGCTCACATGTACCCCTCTCTTCTCAGAGTTTCCAGCCCGCCGCCGTCTTCCTTGTCCTGTTCGCGCCCCGATCGTTCCGCAATATCGGAAAATTTGCCGGTCCTCAACTCCTCGATAATATCCTTTACGCTCCGCGCACGCGACTCCACCGATCCTGTGCAGGGCCAGCACCCGAGAGAACGATACCGCTTGCCGTCTCCGCGGTCAAAATAAAGCGGAGTCACCGGGATATTCTCCCGGCCAATGTACTCCCAAATGTTGAGCTCCGTCCAATCCAGCAATGGATGAATGCGCACATGCGTCCCCGGCGCAAAATCCGTTTTGTACTGGTTCCATAATTCCGGAGGCTGATCGCCGATATCCCACTCGCTGGTTTTATCGCGCGGTGAGAAATATCGTTCCTTTGAACGGCTTCCTTCTTCGTCCGCCCGGACTCCGACAATCACGCCGGTAAACGGTTTCGGATCCGGATCGGGGATATATTTCCCTTCGACATGATTAAAAACATAGCGAGGCCATTCGCCCGAAAGGGTGTGCCGCAACGCTTCGCTTTTCAAATAGCGGCAGCAAGTGATGCGATCGGCGTTCCCGTCGGGAAAAGTCTGTTTCGCGTCAAGGGCTGCGCGGTTTTCCCCGTACATCAGATTCAGCTTCCATTCTTTCGCAAGCCGGTCCCGGTATTCGATCATTTCGGGAATTTTAAAATGAGTATCGATATGCAATAGGGGAATCGGGGCATGCCCGAAGAAAGCCTTCCGGGCAAGCCATAAAAGAACCGTGCTGTCCTTTCCAATCGACCAAAGCATGACCAGGTCCTTGAATTCCTTGTAGGCTTCCCGCAAAATATGAATACTCTGAGCCTCAAGCTTTCCCAGCGAGTCCATCAGTTTCCCTTTCTTTTAATCCTTTTCTCCTTAATTTCAATATGAAGGCCGCATTCTTTCTTCTCCGGCGATTCCCACCACCATCTCCCCGCACGGGCATCCTCACCCGGCTTGATCGCCCGCGTGCATGGCGCACAACCAACGCTCGGATAACCGTGATCATGCAACCGATTGTAAGGCACATTGTTTTGGCGAAGATAGTCCCATACCTGTTTTTCCGTCCAATAGATCAGCGGATTAATTTTATACAGGCCGTTGGCTTCATCCCACCCAATGACATTCAGTTCCGCACGCGTTACGGCCTGCTCACGGCGAAGGCCGCAAATCCATGCCTGCTTTCCCTTCAGAGCCCGTTCGAGCGGCTCTACTTTTCGGACCCTGCAGCAAAATTCCCGATTCTCCACGTTCTCATAAAAAAGGTTGGGTCCCTTTTCGGAAACCATATTTTCCACCGCTTTTGTGTCCGGCGCATAAATTTCATACCGGAACCCGTACTTTTTCATGGTTTCCCACATGCAGTCATACGTTTCCTGCGGCAAGCGCCCCGTATCCAGCGTGAAAATCACAGCCTTGGGCTCAATCTTCAGCAACATATCCGTCAAAACCTGATCTTCCGCCCCCAGACTCGAAGCGAGTAAAATTCCGTCCCTTCCGAATCGTTCCAACGCCCATGACAAAATCCGGGTCGGTTCAGCCCGGTTCAATTCCCCGCTCGGCAATTCCGTTTCTGACATTTCACACCTCAAATCTGATAATCCTGAGCATGCCGGCCCGCATGAATATTATTCCAGGCCCGCTCATGCAAGTAGTAAACGAAAACTTTAATGACCACGTCCGCAAACCCGATTGAAATCGCAAATGCAAAGGTCCGTGTGATCACCCAGGAAATCGCGATAGTCGTAATCGTTCCCGTAATGCGATAAGAAACCGCTTTCGCGATACTTCTCCAATGTTTTTCCGTCATTTCTAAACGCCCCCGAAAGAATTCAATGAATCAGATATGGTAGGTGAGAGTCTGCTTTTCGCAGAGACGGGACACATGTTGTTTCAAATCTTCGAAACTATAGCGGTCGAGAACCTGCGACATCGCTTCATTCATCTCCTGCCAGATTTCGGTAAACACACCTCTAATTAAAGAAGCCTGCCGGCCCGTCGCAAAATTCGCCGACGAAAAAGAGAGAAAAGGACCTTCGACAAAACGGATAACCTCCCCTAAGGTAATCTCCTTGGGAGGCCGGGAAAGCGCATATCCGCCCAACGGACCTTTTTTACTCTCCAGAAACCCGCCTTTCTTAAGAAAAAGCAGGATTTGCTCCAAGTACTTTCTGGGGATTTGCTGTCGCTTGGCTATTTCGTCGACATGAGCCAGTGACTCCGGATAATTTTCCGTTAAATCCAGCATTATTTTCAAAACATATTCGGCTTTATATGAAATTTTCATTGTATAGTTTCCATACCTGCTAAGTAGTGTACATGATAAAATCACAATTGTAAAGCGCTTTTTTAAAAGCGTACGTTCTAACAGATTAACTTTTAAGTGGAATCAGACAGTCGATCAAAACCGCTCAAGTAGGCATAAACTTTCGGAGCTTTCACTTCAAACGGAAGGATAGCAAACCTTCAAAAAATAGGGTGAGGAATCAAAAAAGCGGTGAATTTCTTCAAACGAAGGTTAGCCGCCCTGCTCCTTAGCGCGAAGCTTATGAATCAGGCGATTGAGCTCGTCGGCCACTTCCATGAAGAAATCCCCTTCCCTCAACTTGACATCCGTTCTCGGGATTTTGCCGTCCGCCATCGCTTTCAATACACTTCGGATCCGGTAAATCGGCCCCGCGATTCGGTGCAAAAACATGATCCCGGCAACTCCCGTCACGATCACGCTCAGGAAAAGAACGAAGAAAACCCTTACGAGGAGTTCATTATTAACCTTCATCAGAACGTCATAGACGCCGACTTTCTGAGCCCGCCGGGATTCATTCTCAAGAGTTTGCTTGATCGTTTGGTTGATGATAAACCCGATCAGAATCGAGGCAATCATCATGATCACGACCACCAAAAACACATAACGCTTGATCAGCGCTTTATTGACTAAAAGCCCGACAATTTTCCTGCGTTGACCGGATTTGGTTGCGTTTTCAACATTGGCATCAATTGACATATCTTAAGCTCCCGATTTAGGCGGTGAACATAAAGAACGATTCTACTTGCCGTTCCCGGCATTCAACCATTCTTCGTAAATCCAAGCCATCGACCGCAATGTGAGCAAACGGTCCTGATGATAAAATTTCCGGCAATACCCGCTTATTATATCGACTAGTCCGCCCGTAGCTACAGTTTTAATATGCGGCACGCCAAACTCCCGCCGGAACCGATCCGTCAAGCCGTCCACCATCGCTCCATACCCCTGCAGAACACCGGCCAACATTCCCTCTGCCGTACTGCGCCCAGCCAAACAGCGAATACGTTTCAAACCGGGACGCGGCAATAAAGCAGTCGAACGGCTCATACATTCCAGCGAAGTATCGATTCCCGGACAAATTAGCCCCCCTTCAAAAACACCCTTTGGCGATATATAGTCAATAGTAGTGGCTGTTCCAAAATCAAATATCAAAAAAGGCGGTTTTAAAATTTTCAAGGCCCCAAACGCATTAATTTTCCGATCTAAACCCAACTTGTTATATTTAAAATACTTAGATTCTATTCGAAACCTGATATCCTTCCCGATTTCAAGGCAGGAACAGTTTTTAAAAGAATTCAGTCGATTAATTAAAAAATTAGATGTTTTGGGAGAAACTGAACTTATAATTACTTTATTTGATGATTTCGAACCACTTTTCATTATAAAACTGGCCAAAAGTGGGATATCGTTACTTCTAAAAACTTTCATTAAAACAGCATCCCTCCCCGATTTACGGGCAACCGAGATGCTTGAATTACCTATCTCTATTAACCATATTAGGTTACGCATAAATTAAAACCTTATAAAATTGAACGGATTAATAATTCTGAAGCATTCATTATTCTGAACCGTAAGTGAATTTCGAGAACATTTCATCGTATTTCAGGCTAATTTCCTTGATTATAGCATCGAAAACGGCTTCTTTCTCCGTTTTTCGATTTATTTCTTTTGAAATCGACGTTGCATATTCCGCCAAAGATAGCGGATAGTAATCCGTATTAATCCCTATTCCGATAGCCGCAAAATCAATCCAATCGGACATCGTGCGGCTTTCGACTAATATTCCGCAGACCTTTTTTCCCCGAATCAAGACATCATTCGGCTTTTTTAACGCGCACTTTATTTCAGGATAAATCCGTTCAATTCCCTCTCTCACGGAAACGGCGGCTACATGAGTCAATAAGGCCGCTTGATTGGCGCGGATTCTCGGTCGAATCAGTAAAGTAAAAAGAAGATTTTTCCTTTCCTCCGAAATCCATTCCCGGGAATACCGCCCTCGCCCCCTGGATTGAAAATCCGTACGGATAATCAGCCCCTCTTCCGCGCCCGCCGCTCCCAACTTCAGCGCAAAATCATTGGTGGAAGTCAGCGTTCGAAATTGATGGATTCGGTATCGCACACATGCCTCAAAAAAAGGAATATCAATTGATGTAAAAGCGTTCGATCGTGGGGGAAAGACGAGTGACAATTTCATAGGGGATAGACCCGGCGTCTTTTGCCAAATCCTCCGCCCGAAGCCCGGCACCGATTAGAACCGCCGTTTCGCCGACCGCCGCACCGCTTTCAAGCCCTAAATCAACGGCAATATAATCCATGGAAACCCTGCCGACAATCGGATACATTTTGTCGCCGAAAAGGATCTTCCCTTTATTGGTCAGCCGCCACAAATAACCGTAACTGTATCCGACCGGCAAAATTCCGATCATCGTGTCCCGCGGCGCGATATACGCCCGTCCATAGCCCACGGACTCTCCGCGTTTAATGTTTTTAATGCAAGCCCATTTGGCCTTCAGCGACAAAACCGGTTTCAGGGAAATCTCCTTATGCAGCAATGGATCCGGGTAAATTCCGTATAACATCAGTCCCGGCCGGACCAAATTAAAATGCGACTGGGGATAATTAACGATTGCCGCGCTGTTTGACGCGTGAACCCATTTAAATTGAAGCCCCTGTCGCCGCAACCTTTCCCGCAACTGCGAAAGGTTTTCTATCTGTTCACGGGTAAAAAGGTCCTCTTTGATTTCCGATTGCGGAAAATGCGTGTAGAGACCCTCAACCTCAAGATTGGAGAATTTCGCAAGCTGGAGAATTTTCCCTTCGGCGTCCTCACCCACAAAACCGAACCGGCCCATGCCCGTATCCACTTTCACGTGTACTTTTGCCTTCAGCCCGTGCCGGGAAGCCTCTTCGTCAATCCACGTCCCGTATTCCATATCCGAAACACTGAGAGTCAGATCCCATTCCAAGGCTTTCTTGACATGATCCACGGGAGTATGCCCGAACAGAAGAATCGGATGAGAAATCCCGTCTTTCCGGAGAGCGATCGCTTCCTCCAAGCTCGCGACGCCAAACCAATCGACCAATTCCGTAAGGGCGCGGGAAACCGGAATCAGTCCGTGCCCGTATGCATTGGCCTTTACCACCGCCATAATCGACGCGTCATCCCCCAGGAAGGCCCTCAGCATTCTCAGATTATCCTTAAGATTTCCCAAATGGATTTCGATCCATTGAAGGGGATGGGTCAGCTTGCCCCCTTTAAGCGTTTGTGAGAACTCGTTTTGCACGCAGCTTCTCCTCCGCCTCGGAAAGGCGCAAATATTGCGGTTTCAGACTTTCAAGATCCAATGGCTTCATCCTCTTAGATCGGCTCTGAATCATCCGAACTAAAGGCTCAATGCGCGGATACCAGAATTTCCCCTCAAGAAACCGCGCGGCAGGATTTCCTGAACGAAGCGCATCTCCGTATTCAAGAAGCGCGTCTCCCGTAAAAGCAATCTCGCCTCTCGTTTTTTCTTTTAAATCATGAATACTCAAAACTTCGTCCTCAGGGGATTCTCGTTCAAAAACGCCGTCCCGGGACCGGAAAAACGCGCAGTAAATTCTCTCGCGGCGAGCGTTCACGATCACCGCAAGCCGTCCGATGCCCGCGGGGACTCCCTCGGCAATCAAATCCAGGCTGGAAATCCCGTACAGAGGCCTGCCACACGCAAGCGCAAAGCCCTTCAGACAGGAAAAGCCGATTCTCAGTCCCGTAAAAGAGCCGGGGCCCATGCCGATCCCGAATGCATCGATCTCGCGTAAATCCAGTTTAAGGCATTTCAGGCAATGATCGATCAGCGAAAACAAATTCTCGGAATGCTGATAAGGCCCCGTCAAATTCGCTTCGGAACGGATTCCGTCACACCGGACGCAGGAAACCGTCAATACCGGGCTGCTGGTGTCAAACGCCAGAACATTCAGGCCATGAGTTTCTTCTGTTTTCGTCCGGAGTTTCATATCTGCAGCGCTCATCTTAAGACTTCTGATTCAAAACTTCAAGAAATTAGAAACGGGGAAAACCGGGTTACTTCACTAAATTGCGGTAGGTCGCACCGTGCGGATGAAAGGAAATTTCCCGTTCGTTTTCGCTCTTGAATCGGAAACGGATTTCCAAGTATTCCTTGGGAAGATAGCCGTCTATTTTCTTTGCCCATTCCACCGCGACGATACCGCCGGAAGCGAGCAAATCGTCCCATCCGATTTCTTCAACGTCGTTCAGACCTTCCAGCCGGTAAAGATCCAGATGAAACAAAGGATATTTCGTCGAATACCGGTGAAGCAAAACAAAAGTCGGACTGGTCACCTCATCCGTGTCTTTCATGCCCAATCCGGCGGCCAAACCTTTCACAAATGTGGTCTTTCCGCTTCCGAGTGTACCGACAAGCGCCAAAACTTGCCCCGGAGACAGTTTCTTCCCGAGCGCCTTCCCGGCTTCAACGGTCTGCAGGGCGGAACAGGTGATCAAAAATGGCTGAAGCCTTTGCACGGGATCCTTTTCCTTTCAAGAGATTTCTCGGACGATTGAATAAAAAGCCCCTTTCCTTTCCGGACCCTTCCGATAAAGTGAACCGCCGTTCCGGCCACTTTCTTCAAAGCCATTAGTTTCTTTCCATCACCCGGAGAAACCGTAAACAAAAGCTCAAAATCTTCCCCGTCTCCAAGCGCGTGTTCAAGAGGTTTTTTTCCCGTTTTCCGGGCAAGAACCTTCGCGGCTTCCGATACCGGAATCCGGTCGGCGTATAAAACGGCGCTCTTCCCGCTTTCGTCGAGCAAATGTCCCAAATCGCGGGTCAGACCGTCCGAAACATCAATCATGGCGTGAGGCCTGAATTTCCGGACCAAGAAGCGTGCTTCCCGTATCCTAGGGGCAAAGCAAAAATGCCGTCCCAGAATAGAACCTCCCAGCGTACCGGTGACAAAGATAAAATCCCCCGTTCTGGCATTTTTTCTGAATACCGCGTATTTTTTCTCAACCGCTCCGATCAACGCACAAGAAGCGAAAAAAACTTTTGAACGGGAAAAATCTCCGCCCACAATTTTCATATTGAAGCGGCGGGAAAGTTTCTTCACTCCCGCATAAAACTCTTCCACAAAATCAACCGGAAAAGACGGCGGAACGCCGAGCGTCATGACCCCATACAAAGGGATCCCGCCCATGGCGGCGATGTCACTTAAATTCTGCGCCAAAACCTTCCGTCCAATTGCCTCCGGCCCGATTTTGGCCAGACGGAAATCAATTCCGTCCACCGAAGCATCCGTCGTGAAAAGTAAATACGCCTGGCGCGTATATGGAAGAACGGCCGTGTCATCGCCGATCCCCATGGGAATCCGCGGACAAGGCGGGAAAAACATCCGCAGCCGCCGGATCAGGCCTTCCTCTCCCGCATCTTTCAGCAAAAGTTTTTTATTCATCGCCCTTTCGAAGAAATTTCCCCAATCGCTTAAGCTTCCTCTCGTCGGGATTAAAAACCACGCCTTTCTCCGTAATGATTCCGCTGATCAATTCATGAGGCGTAACATCAAACGCGGGATTGTAAATCTTAACCCCTCGAGGGGCGATGCCCCCGTCAAAAGCCGAGTAGACTTCGCCTCCGGATCGGATCTCGATTTCTATCCCTCTCCCGTCCTTCAACGAAAAATCAAATGTGGTGGTCGGGGCAGCCACATAAAACGGAATCCGGTTCTTCCTCGCAAGTTCCGCCACCATGTAGGTTCCTATTTTATTGGCCGTATCGCCGTTCCGGGCAATCCGGTCCGCCCCTACGATCACTTTATCAATCAACCCGTTTCGCATCACAAATCCTGCCATATTATCGCAAATCAACGTCACATCCAGACCGTTTGCCTGAAGCTCCCAAGCGGTGAGGCGGGCGCCTTGTAGAAAAGGCCGCGTTTCATCGGCAAAAACTTTGAGCTTTTTTCCGCGCTTTGCCGCTGTGTACAGTACCCCTAAGGCCGTCCCAATTCCCGCCGTCGCCAACGCGCCCGCGTTACAATGCGTTAAAACCGTATCACCGCTCTTAAAAAGCTTTTCCCCAAAGCGGCCAATCGCTTCGCACAAGCATCTATCCTTCCGATCAAACCGTTCAGCTTCGCAACGAACCACCTTTTTCAAATCTTCCACATAAACAGCCGAACTTTTCCGAACGGCCCGTTCAACTTGTTCCAAAGCGCTGAATAAATTCCTCGCCGTAGGTCGTGCCGATGCCAACTTGCAAATCAACCGGCTAAACCGCTGCAAAAACCGCTTTCGGTCCGGGGCCTTGATCCTCTCCGCGCCAAGTGCGGCGCCATAAGCGGCGGCCACCCCAATCGCAGGAGCACCGCGCACCTTCATGGTCCGGATCGCCCGCCAGACATCGTCCTCAGTACGGCATCGAAGATAAATGACTTTCGCGGGAAGTTTTGTCTGGTCAAGTAGCTCCAGATAGTTCTTTTTCCATCTCAACGTTTCAAATCGTCTCTTCATGCGCCAAGACTCCTTTTCTTATCGAATATTCCGCACTCAAAGGCCGTCAAGCCAAACGGATTTGCGGAACTCCGAGCAGCATACAGAAAAAATTAATCAAGGGGATAACAACCCGCCAAACCGCCCCGAACCAAACCAAAGCCAGTATAATCCAAAAACCGAAACGCTCCAACCTCACATACTCCCGGGCAAACCGGATCGGAAGCAATCCCGTCAGCACTCTCGCCCCGTCCAAAGGAGGAATCGGAATCAGATTGAAAACCGCAAGGCCCAGATTGAAATAAATCGCGATCAGCAAAAACCACTTGCCCGAC
>JAKQXH010000023.1 GCA_029561555.1 Candidatus Omnitrophota bacterium | reverse complement strand
CATTTGCAAGGCGGTTGTATTCGGCCGTATGATCGGTCAAAACGCCCTGCAGCGTCAGGGCCTTCGTCTTCAGCTCGGTCAGAGAATTATAGAGCTGCGTATATGCCACCTCGTCCCCTTCGCCTCCGGTCACTCCTTCTCCGTAACGCTGCGAGTCGATCAAGATCCGGGCGGCCGTCTCAAAATTCTCATACGCCGCAAGGAAGTCCGTCCTCTCCGCCGAGGTCCCCGGAGGGGTGGTCGATTCGGCCGCGGTTTTTGCGCCCGCGAAATCATCTCGCAGGTCCTTCGCGATCTGAATCACATCGGTCTGCGCCATGATGTAATTCTTCAGATTGACTTCCGTCGGATTCGCCAGATAAACACTGCGCAGATTGTTCATGGCAGTCAAGAGGGACGTCAAAGCGCTGTTGATGCGGGTTCCGACGGCGTCCTTCTGATACCGGGCGATCCGAAGCATCTCTTCCCGGGCCGTATTCGAAAGCCCCAGTCCCACAAACGCGAAATATCCCGCCGCCCCGTCCAAGGAAGTCTTTTCCCACTGTGCGGCCAGTTCCTCAAGAGAACTCATCGTTGAGGCGACTTCGTCATTCGCGTTCCGGGCCATTGCCTCGAGCGTCCGGACCACCGCGGCGAGATGTTCGACTTCCGATTCGGTCTCCTTATAATCCAGTTCCGCTTTTCTCATGCGGCTCAGCATCAGGGAATAATTGTTCTGGGCGGCAATCACCGCGGGATCCGTCGGTGAAATTTCCCTTGCCGCCACGCGATTCAAAAGCGACTCCAGGGTGGCCGCGGCCTGATCGAAATTTTCCTGAGCGTCTTCCCAAAGTCTCTTCCTCCGCATCGACCGGGCGTCCCACTCCTCCAGAAGGGCCCTTTTCTTCTCGGCCAGAAATTCAAGTTCGGCCGGCGTCTCGTTTGAATCCGGCCCGATATCCGCTCCCGGAGTCATCCGTATCCCTCCGGCAAGAGAAAGCAATTCGCCGTGCTTCCAGAGGTCCTCAATCCAGGTCATAAAGTTCTTGCAGGCATCCAGGTCATAAAGGTTGCTATGGTCCCCGGAAGCCTGCTTCTGCTGAGCACTGATCAGATCATCATAAGCCGCATTCAGTCCGCGGATAATTTCCAGATACTCTTCCCGCAGGCTGGGCAAAATCGAATCCATCGTCTCCAAAGCGTCAATCGCCGCCGTCAAATTCGCAATAGCGCCGGTTTTGATTGCCGTCTGCTGCGCAAGATACGCGCTCCACAATGCCGGCCGGGCCGACTCCGAAGCCGCCTCATAATCCCGGCGGGCAGTTTTTAAATTAACCAAAGCCACATCAAGCGTATGCAGCAAGCCGGTAGCGGGATCATCAAGAGCCGCCGTCGATGCCACCGTAAGCAGATCCTGCCCCGCCAATGCCGCCTGCACAATCGCGGCGGCGTCCTCCATCAGATTCTTCAGCGTTTCGGCGTCTTCCGTTCTCGAGACTGCGTCCACCACATCCTTCATGCGCAAGCTAAACACCCCGCTTTGGGAAGGAAGGTTCTCGATCGCCGCTTCGCTCAAAATATCGCTGCTCGCGGACTGAATCACCTGAAAGATCGTTTCCTCGAGCGGTTGTTCTCCCGGCTGCACGGGGGTCGGGCTTCTCGCTTCGGTGTCTCCGACATATTCGTACACCGTCACGCTTTCCACCTTGCCGTAATAGAAAATTTCCTGATTCAGATACCGGCTAATCTCCGAAATATCGGCATTTGTAACTTTTCCGTCCCGGTTCACATCGCGATAAGACTGGAGAGCCTGTTCGTAAATGTCCACATCCCTCGAAGTCAGCTTTCCGTCGGAATTCATATCGGCCGACGAAGCGTTGGCGTCTCCCATGAAACTCACCAAATTCAGCATGGGCAGCATTTTCTCCCAAATCTCCTGATCGCGCATATCGCGGACGCCGTCCCCGTTGATATCAATCATTCTCGTCTTGGCGAAAGCCAGCATCACCGAATCATCTCCGTAAGTCCCCGCCGAAAGCCCGACATTGACGGTCCCCAATCCCGGGATTGCGGCATTTCCGGACGCATCAACGACAATGGAATGGCCGTTGATCATTCCGTCATGATTGATATCCGCCAAATCCAGATAGCGTTGAGTCGTCCAGCGCGGATCGTACGTAAACCCAAGCGTTGCGGCAAGGCTGGTGGGCATCGCAGGGTTATAAAGTTTGGCCCGCGCTTCCATTCCGGCGACAACCGGAGTCGCCCGGGCATACAACTTCTGGATCTGATTCCGGTAATCCTGAATGACCAGATTTCTCGAGAATGCCTGCGGTGCGTTGGGCGCACATTGCGGCCAGGACTGTCTTTCATCGAGATACTGCGTCAGCAAAGTCAGCTTATTCATGATTTCGGCCAGTGCGGTCCTCGCGTTGTTCAGCTGGGTCATGATCTGCGAACTGCTGACCGTGGTTTTCGATTGGGCCTCCAGCTTCTCGATCAAATCAAACTGAACTTTCGCCGAGGCCAGCGCTTCTTTCGCCTGGCGCTCTTTGGTGACCATGGCGTCATAAAAGGCCTCTTTTGCGTTCGCAATCTTCACAAAAGAACTCAACTCCGCGAAACCCGCCACGCCGACCGTGCGTTTCCGGGCTTCCGTCAGAGTTTCGCTCACCAGCGAATTGGCCGGCGCGGCCGCGCTCAATGTCGTCAGCTCAAGGAAATACGACTCCATTTCTTTCTTCAGGCCGTCCAATTCGTCCATAAACTCTTTGGCCGCCTTCGCGCTCGTCGCGCCGGGCATGACATTCCAAATCGCCGTCACTTTCTCCGTCCGCTGAAGGATTTCACGATACAAGGTCGCCGCGCGGTCCTCTTTCTGCTTCATCACGTCATAGTATGCCGTTGCGGCCTCAATGCGCATTTCCGCATCCGGACTGGCCGTTGTCCCTTCATCGTACATGGCCTTCAGCTCATTCTGATACCCGACAACCGTGGGATTCGAATCGCCCAGCTCAAGCAAAAGTTCAAGATCGTTTCCGATCTTTTGCCGCTCTTTCTCCGCTTTGTCCAGCCAGGAACGGATCACCGACGAGCGGGTCGCGGCGTTCGCGTTTGCCACAAAAGTCTGCAATTGGGCGAAAGCCGTTACCGCCGCGCTTCGCAGATTCAATCCGTTCGTTTCATCTCTCTGCTTGCGTGCCAAATTTGTTTTCATTTGTTCAATATTGGCCTTCATGATCTCGATTTCGACCTTCGCCCTGCCGATATTTCCGAGCAATACGCTGTCCTTGGGATGGGAAGAATAAACGCCGATCATCTGGTTCAAAATTACCTGAGAACCGGAAAGAATGTTTTCCGCCAAGGCAAGAAAGTTTTGCGCGGCGGCACTTGTCGCGGCGGCCGCGAGTTTCGCCGAAAGGACATCCACGATCAGGCTCCGTCCAAGCGCCAGTTTTCCGTAAGCCAGTTCGCCGTGAGTCGCCAAAACAGAGGCCGCATCCACCCCGCTTGCAATTGATGCCGCGGCCTCACTTGCAAGCGTCATTGCGGCCATCTCCGCAGTCGACGCGAGGGTTGCCGCGGACCGGCTGGTGCGCGCCTCATGCCGTGCCGCCTTCAGGATCTCAAGGACCAACGCAGAGGCCTGCTGTTTCTGAACGTCATTGCCCGCCATGCCGGCATCCGCCTGAATGCTGCCCAGGTAAAGCGCCATCGCGGCAATCGCGGAGTTGGGGTTATCCCGGCATTCGTCACTCTTCAGAAGAGTCTTGAAAAATTCCGCCGCATCGTCGCGGAGCGCGGTCGCCTGCGCGACCATGGCCCGCAGGGTATCACGGCGCTCATCGATTACCGCGTTCCCGACATTGGCTGAGGCCAGGGACTCCATGGTTTCGTTCAAATCGCCCAACTGCTCAAGATAATCGGAAAGCTTGTCCAGCGCGTCGCCGGCCGTCAGCACACTGGCGGCACCCTTGAGCGCTGTTTGATCGGCCCTGATCCGAGCCAGCAGCGCCTTTGCTTCCTCAATCAAGCCGGCGCCTTCATCCGCCGTTGCCTCTGCCGCCGTAACTTCGGACCGGTCGGTATTGACCGCCCCCTGGCTCAAAGCAAATTGAGCTCTCATTTCCGTCAGCGCGGTGTGAATGGGGTCCGAAGCCGGTGCCGTATCGGCAATTGCCTCCATCTCATGAATTTTGGACGTCCAGTCCGTCATGACCCGCTTCATTAATTCAACGTAATTCCGGGACTTCTCCAGGCTCGGAGAGTCATCAATCTTCGCGGACAGGACCTCAATTGCCGACTTGTACCGCTCTTTCATCTCATCGAATTCGATCCACGAACGGAACGCTTCGAGCGAGGCCCTCTCGGACGACGTCTCCGCGACCGAAGCCGCTTCGCTCGCCGCCGCAGATGCCGCAGCGGCTGCCGCCGAGAGAGACGCATTGTTAGGATCCGCCTTAGCAGCCAGATAGGCGTTCCAGGCCGCGGTCTGAGCGGCGCCCGATGAGGCAAAGATGATATAGCTTGCGATTTGAGCATTCTGGGCTGCGTCCGTTCCCATCGCAAGCACGGAAGACAAATCCAGTTTGCTTTCCAGCGCATCACTGAATATTTTCGCGGTCTCCGCCAAAATTACGGCCGTCTCCTGATCCGTCAATTGGATCGTCGAGACGTCTTGACTGCCCATTCCAAACCAATGCGCGGCAAGCAGGCTATTCAGATCCGATTTGGCCTGCGCAAGGGTTGCATCCATTTCCGAAATCAGCGCGGTCAGTTTTCCGATATTCGCCTGCGCCTCTGCATCGCTGGGATTCAGGACCGAAGAAGCCTGAGCCTTCCAGGCCAGCAATTGCTCCCGGATCGAAGCGGCCGTCTGATAGGCGGAGGCGGCTTCTTTTCTCACGTCGATCTCCGGTTCGGCCCCGGAAATGGCGGAACGGATCTCGCCGTTCGCCAGTTCCACCACTTGCCCGGCCAACTGACGAAAGGCGCCTTCCTCCTCCGGAGTCCTGGACTCAAGCCGTTGACTTTGAGTCAATGCGTACAGGGCCTGAGCCGCGCCGTCTTGAGAATCCGAAACCAACTGCCCCTGCGCATCCTTGCGGTAAGAAATCAGCTTGTTACTGAGCGCGGCGACAATATATTCGGCCCCGTAACCGGCGTCTTCGCTATCAAAAGCGCTGGGGCCCGCTTGATTAAGCGGACTGGTATGCGTATGAGCCACGATCACATCGGGATTCTCTCGTTTGATCTTGGCCATGAGCCCCGCGAGTTCTTCCGACGCGCGAATCTCGTCCTGACTCCCGGTTCCGATCACAATCATCAACCCCTTGTAAAACATTAGCAGGGTTTCCGTATGCACGGCCCGGATTCCGTCCATAAACGCCGTGAATTCCTGCTCACTGACGTTCCGCAGATCCGTCCAGGAACCGAATGCCACATGCTCCTCCGAACACTGCATCACCAAGTCCTCGACTTCATCAAGCGGCATGCTTTCATGTTCTTTCGCGATCAGATCAGCAAAGATTCCCTGGCTTTCCGTTTCCCCCCAAACAGCCAATTCCCGCTTCGCCCGGGCCAGCAGGGTTTCCGCGGCCTCATAAGCAGTCTGAGCTTCGTCAACCGTCGCCGCGCCGGATGTCGCAACCGCTTGCGCTTTACGCGCCGCGATATCGGCGGAAGACTCCGCCGCAAGCGATTCTTCGTAGGCAGCATCCGCAGCATCAAGATTCTCACGGGCCGCAACCGTCGGCTCCTTGGCCGCAAAAGCTCTCGCCTCCAAAGCAGCCCGATACGCCTCGTCCGAAGCATTCTGGCTGATTTCGCTCAACAACCCGGCGACCTCCGGATTTTCCGCCTGCAGCCCCTGAGCCACTTCAGTCGCAAGCCGGGACAGCGCGAGCGAATCTTCCGCCCGGTCGCGCAGGAGTCCGTTTTCCGATGATTGAGCCTGAAAACCATACCACGCCTCCCGGGCCTCTGCCGACATTTCCGCGGCTTCATCCGTCAGCGTCCGGATCCCGGCAAACACTCCGCTAAAAGTCGCGTCTTTCTGGTGGAGGCGGAATACGGATTCGGCCTGCAATAAATTCTGGTTCATGCGAACGGCAAGATCGTCAATTACCGTGAGCCACGCATCCGCTTCGATCAGTTCCACGGCACCCTGCACCGCCGTCAGTGCCTGCGCCATCTGTCCCCGGTAGGCTTCAGCCCGGACTTTCATGGCCTGCAGGCTCTTCAGGTCCGCCCGTTCGCGGCTCCCCGCAACCCTTGCTTCCGCATCGTCAAAAATCGTCTTGACCGCCTCAACGCTCTTCTCCCAGTCGGCATCGCCCGCGAATTCAAGCATCAGCCGGTCGCCCAGATCCCGGATCGCGCTCAATTGACCTAAGACGGCGTCCTGCAAATTGCGGGCGACCGAAACGATCCGGATGTCATCCTGCACCGCAATATCCCCGGCGTAGGCCGCAATCTGACTGCGCAAGCCCTCCGCATACGCCTTAAGACTTTCTCCTTTCGTGGCCCTCGCCTGCGCTTCGGCCATTTTCAGCGCTAAAGTATCCTCGCGGGATCTGAATTCCGCGACCAAATCTTCGGCCGCGTTCAAATTTGCCTCAAATTCCGCGCTCACGGTCTCTTTCCACCAAATATCGGCAATCATCTGCTCCAGAGCCGCTATTTCTCCCGACTGAATCTTCTCCTCCGCCATAAATGTCTCCAATGCATCGGCGGGGACTTCACCGATATTCGCTTCCAGCTGATCGAGCGCGTTGATTCCGGCCTCAGCCAGCGCGATGAGAGACGCGCCTTTCGTCGTCACCGCTTCCTGATATCCGGAATCCAAGCGGATCTTTTTGATCCAGGTATCCACCTGCGCGGCTTTTTCGCGGATGCCGTCCATCTCCTCGCGGATATCGGGTCTCACGTCGATTCCTTGGACCAGCGCCTGAGCGGCTTCCAGATACGCGTACAATTCATCCCGTATTGCCGCCAAATCCCCTTGCCACTCGCGGATCATGTCAAAATCTGCCGTTCCCTGAATTTCCTGATAAAGTACGGACGCGCGCTCATAAGCTTCCCCGGCAATTTCGGCCTGTGCCGAAACCCCTTCCGCCAAACCCCTCGCATCCGCGATGGCCTGATCCGCTTCGGCTTTCAGCGCTTCGATTTCCTGGCCGGTCACGGAAAGTTTTGCGCTGAGATTACTCCAGACCGAGTTGTACGGGTCATCTCCTTGGAGGGTCGAAATCAAAGCGGCCAATTCCGCCATCCCGCGATCCATCTCATCCCAGACATGGGCCAATCCGATCATCGCGGTCAAGTCCATTCCCTGTGACATCCAATCCGCAAGAAGTTCGGCCAGTTTTGCGGTGCCGGTCAAACGGTCCTCCAGCGACTGTCCGTTCGTCTCAAGCCCTTTCAGGATTTCGCTCAGAGACCGGTCGCTTTCGAGAATGTTCCGGCAAACCTGGATTGATCCAAGGATGTCCGAAAATCTCGCGCTGAGGCGGTCACTGGCAAATCCGGAACGGGAAGCATCGAACAATTCCGCGAGACTGCCTTCGGCGCGCTCCGAAGCTTCTCTTGAGATCTTTCCGAAAGCATTCAGTGTCAGGGAAAGGTTCCCCTCAACCGAGGTCAGATGTTCCGCCAATTGGAGGGTAAAAGAAACTTTCTGATCCAGCCCGTCCAGCGTCCGGGAGAGGTTCTTTTTCCCGGCCAAAGCCGTCCCAGCTTCCGAAATCATCTGGTCCAGCACCCCTTTCGCGGTCCCGGCCAGGGTCAGATCCATCAGAATCGCCGGATCATTCGGCGAAGCCATCAGATTTTTCTCAAGCTCTTCCGCGCGTGACGCAAAATAATTTCTGACATCCTCGAGCGCATTGAAAGCGGTCGAGGCCTCCGCGGCATCTTTGGCCGAAAGAACATGATCGAACGCTTCCTGCGCAATCGCCGACATCCGGTCGCTCGCAACGGCATTTTTAAGAGCATCGGTTTTGACCTCGCCGAGTTTCAGCCGGACAAGACCGCTCGCCACGCTGGCCGATTGAGCCTCAGAATCGGCCTTCTGAGCGTTCATGGCAAGCCGTATCTGCATCGAATTTTCTTCCGCAAGCGCCGTCATAACAATCCGGGCCCGGTCATTCGCGTTAAAAAGATCATCCGCAACGCCGGAGAGAAACGCAACCGCATCCACGGAAACTGAATCCCGGCTCAGCAGCTGAATCATCTGTGCCGCCTGGGTGTTTCCGGCAAGCCGTTCCAAAACGCCTTCACCGTCCGTCTTCAGGGCAATCATTTCAAAGGCCTTCCGGCACATTTCATCCGCCGCGGACTGCAATTCCGCCGAAAGGTCCCCGCCTGCCGCACGCACGGCCAAACCGGCGATCGCTTCCAGGGCCTCGATTCCTGTCTCATCCAAAATCGCAGCATCAAAACCGGCCAGGGTATTCGTCAACTCGGTCAGGCAGCGCAATCTTTCTTCCGGATCGTCGGTAACGCTAAAATCGATTCCTTTACTGTCCGCCGAATCCAATGCGTCACTTTGGGCCTCGATGGCCGCTTCAAGCCAGGCCGTGGCCTCGGAGTAATTCAGCGCGAAATCCGCGTCCGATGCATTCTCCGACATCGCAAGCAGCATCGCATCCTTCAGCGCATCCATGTCCCCGATCTTCTCCGCTATCAGGCCCGCGAGCATTCTCGCCTCGGCGGGATCTTCGGAAACGCTCAAACGTTCGCTCAGCAAGCGGACCGTTTCCGAGTCAATCGTCACCTGACGCAACGCCTGGCCTCCGGAAGCATGCGCGGCCAGACTTGCCGTATAGGCCTGCGCGAGCGGGGTCTCGAGTGCGGCAACCTCCCGGTTCACGCCCGCCACGGATTCGAACATCGTCTCAAACCACTTGACGCCGGGATACGCCTCT
>JAKQXH010000014.1 GCA_029561555.1 Candidatus Omnitrophota bacterium | reverse complement strand
GGAGGGAAAATTCACCGGGGCGCAAGTTTCTGCGGAGGGGAAATCGGGCATGCAACCATTGTTCCCGGCGGGAATCACTGTCAATGCGGAAAAAAAGGATGCCTCGAGGCTTACGCAAGCGGTACGGCCATTGCGGCAGATGCCAGGAAGTATCTGCGGGGAAAACGTCCTTCTCGCATATTGAGGTCCGTCGTGGAATCCCGCGGGCGAGTGACCGGGGAGGTTGTTTTTGAAGCGGCAAGGCTCGGCGATATGAAAGCAAAAGAGATCTTATCCGATGCGGGGCGCTTTCTCGGGATCGGCATTTCAAGTCTCATCAATGTGGTCAACCCGGAAATGATTGTTTTGGGCGGCAGCGTCATGAAGGCTCGCGCCTACTTTTGGCAATCTATGATGCGGGCTATTCGCGAAAACAGCTGGCCGATGGCCCTGGCCGCATGCGAAATCCGCCTGACGGCTCTCGGCAGTTACGTGGGAAGTCTCGGGGCCGCGGCGTTGGTACTGGAAAACAGGAAGTAAGGCAAGCCCGTGCCGCGAGAAATCCGCTACACCATTCTTATTCCGGCCCTCAATGAGGCGCAAACGGTCGGGATCTGCGTAGAAAAGGCACGGGATTTTCTGAAACAAACCTGTCGAGAGAATGTCGCATGGGAAATTCTTGTCGCCGACAACGGTTCGACGGACCGGACAAGGGAAGTGGCGGAACGGGAAGGCGCCCGGGTCATTCATGTCCCCGAAAGAGGTTACGGTAAGGCCCTGACGGCCGGGTTCCGAGCCGCCCGGGGACGTTTCGTCGTGATGGCGGACGCGGATGACACCTATTCGTTCGGTGATGCCGGCCTTTTTTTTGAAAAACTGGAGGCGGGATACGACTTTGTGATCGGTAACCGTTTTCGGGGGAAAATCGAAAGCGGTGCCATGCCGCCACTCCATCGATATGTCGGCACGCCGGTTCTGACCCTGTTTGCAAAGGTCCTCTTCGGCGTAAAGATCGGTGACGTCAATTGCGGAATGAGGGGGCTGTCCCGGGACGCTTTCCTTCGATTGCACCTTAAGGCCGGAGGAATGGAGTTTGCAACGGAAATGATCGCAAAAGCCGCCGCGCTCCGCGTGAAAACAACCGAAGTCCCCTGTGATCTTCGCCGGGGGCTGCGAAACCGGAGCCCTCATCTCAGAAGCTGGCGGGACGGATGGAGGCATCTCCGTTTTATGCTTCTATTTAAAACCTTTTGGACTTTTTTCGTGCCGGGCCTCATTCTCTCAATTTCGGGTCTTGTTGGCATGGGAATGCTTCTTTTTCGGGACATCCTGAATCCGGGATGGCTGCCCCGGCTCGACTCCAAGCACGTTCTTTCCGGCATGATGATGTTTCTAACGGGAATGCAAGTCATCTGGTTTGGCGCAATCGCCGAAGCCTACAGTTTCTCGCGACGATTCGATTTCGGAAGCCGGCCGATGCGCGCGATTCGCAAATGGTTCTCGCTGGAGCGGGGAATTTTATGGGGAGGGCTTTTTGTCTTGGCCGGTATCCTGATTTTTACGTATCTCGCAACTTCTTTCTACTCGGGAGCCCTGCCGCACCTGACCGACTGTCTCCGGCTGGACCTTGCCGGTTTTGGGATAACCTTTTTTCTTTTTGGCGTTCAGATGGTTTTTGCGTCATTTGCGCTGAGTTTTTTTTATCTGAGAATCAAATAGCCTCCCATGCCTCAGCCGACCTTGTCCCTCCGAAAGAAATGCGCGATCCCAAACCAAAACTTTTCCCGAATCGAGATTGCCCTGCTTTTTATTTTTTACGGATTCACCGCGGCCGTCTTTAATATTGCCGCCACGGCCGTTCCCCTTAGGAATCCGGACGGGTTTGCCTATTTGCGTCTGGCCGGGTATCTCGCGCAGGGAGAGTTCTGGCGCTCCGTTACGGCCTATTGGGGACCTTTAATCACCTGGCTGACGGCGCCTTTGCTTGCGCTCCGAATCGACGGATTGACGGCCCTGACGGCCGTCCGCATGTTCGGGGGAGGAGTTTTTCTAGCCGGAATTTTATTGCTGACTCTGCGCTTCAAGCTTGAAAAGATTTCCCGGTCGGCGGCCGTCTTAATCACGACCTTTTTTATCGCACACTGGACAAGCCTCGCTCCGACTCCCGACATTCTCTTGGCGGCAATTCTCGCGTTTTATTTCTACGGGGTGCTGGATCCCGGCCTTCCGACCGACCCTCGGAAGGCTTTTCACTGTGGCCTGCTCGCGGGGACCGCGTACCTCGCCAAGCATTTCGCGCTCCCGTTTTTTCTTGTTCATTTTCCGCTGACTCTCTGGCTGAGGAAAATCGAAAATTCCCGGTCTTCCCTTAAGTTTTGGACGGTAAAAAACATCAGAAAAAGTCTTCTCGCGGGCCTTGGAGGATTCTTTGTCGTAGCCGCCGCCTGGCTGATTCTGATTTCCGTCAAACATCATCGCCCGACCATCGGAACGGCCGGACTTGCGACCCACGCCATTGCCGGACCGCAAGATATGGGCCGGGCGCACCCCAGCTTTGTCGGTCTGCATCGTCCTCCTCCGTACGCCATTCACACATGGGAAGATCCGTCCGAAATGCCTTATAAGACTTGGTCGCCGATCGCCTGTAAAAAATATTTTTTTCATCAGATCAATCTCTGCCTTGGGAACGCGTGGCGAATCATAAAAATCCTTCATCACCGGGGAGTTTCGGCGGGGTTGGCCTGGCTCATTCTCTCAGGCGCATTCCTGTTGTGGAAGCGAAAACCGTTCGGGGATTTATTCCCGACACTCTGGACTTTCGCAACCCTTGTCGTCTTTTTCTCCGGTTATTCCTTCTGTTATGCCGATCAGGAACGCTATTACTGGCCGGTGATTCCGTTGATTGTCATCCTGTCGTTTCGCATGATACCGTTCCGAAAAACGGAAAACAAAGCCGTGCGGTTGCTTGGGGGAGGGCTTTTAATGCTTTTTGCCGCGCTGTTTATTTTTCCTACTTTCCGGGCATTCCGCGAATCGGTCGTTTTGTGCGTCCGCCCCAAAACCGGAAATGTTTCCCGGTCAGTTGCGTCGCGCTTGAACCCTCTTCTGTCAGACGGCTCGTTTGCCGTTATTGGGGCCAAGCCCCGAGTGTTTTATGTCGCTTATTATCTGAACCGCCCCTTTCTGGGTTCTCCCTTGTCAAAAAATGCTTCTTCCTTGACGCAGGAACTCCTCCGGGAAGGCGCTGAAAGCCTAATTGTATTCGACGATTCGAAGGCCAGATGGGGGTTTCTGGTACAGCAATTAAAAACCGATCCTCATTATCGTTGGAAAGGAGGTGTTTCTAGCGGGGCAATCCGGGGATGGGAAGGGAATATTAACGTATTTTCTCTACGCAGGTGAATTGGCTCTACTGAATTTACGGTGAAACTGCTATAATCGTGCGCGCGCCAAACGAGTCGTAATGGTTTTTATTTTGCATTTTGAATTTAACATTTTGCATTTTAAGGCGGTCGCCCGCCCCGTCATAGGGTGCGGGTAGAAAAGATGCGCCCGCCCTTGCGTGAAGAAACATGCAAGCCATTCCGCAAGGACTGTCGCAACAAAATATTGATAAAAGAAACGCTAAGGTATGTTGCGCCCGTAGCTCAATTGGATAGAGTGACAGGCTTCGAACCTGTAGGTTCCGAGTTCGATCCTCGGCGGGCGCGCCAATAAACTGTTGTTCGAAAGATAACTTGTGACAGAGAAAGGACGGGTCGAGTTAAGTCCCGAAGGGCAAATCAACAAGATTTGCCCGGAGTGTCGAAAGCACGAGCTTTCGACGCGGCGGGCGCGCCAATAAGTAATTCAAAATGTAAAATGCGAAATTAAAAATGTGAAAAGCTAAATAAAAAAGGGAAGTTGAATAAAGAAATTAAAAAGAGTGAATCGCGATTAAAGCCAAAATTCAAAAAACCGAGATTGGGATAAAGAGTCTCTGTCAACTAAGGGAGCTAACTTGCTGAATTCCTGCGCCACGAAATGCCTTTCGGTTCTTTTGGTGATTGCGCTTGTTTTCTCGGGATGCGCCAGCTCTTCCAAAGATAAGGACAAGAGTTCTGTCGGTTCTCTTTCGTCGGGTGAACAAAAAGAGCTCGAGCTCGGGTATTCCATCCATCAGGAGATTCTTTCGACTTATTACCTTTATACGGAACCCAATCTTAATCACTACGTCAACTCGGTTGCCGAGAAAATTTATTCTCAGGCCAAGCGGAAATTTCCTTATCAGGTTACGGTGCTGGTCAGCGAGAAAATCTATGCGGTTTCGGCTCCGGGCGGATATATTTACATCACAACGGGATTTATTAATTTCTTGCAAAATGAGTCGGAACTTGCGGCTGCGATCGCTCATGAAGTGGGGCAGCTTCAGTATCAGGAACCGAGGTTTTCGAATAAAAAGAAGGCCATGGAAGCGCTTGAAATTGCCGCGGCGCTTGCGGCCGGAATTTTGGGGCCCCTGGGGGCACTGGCATTTCTGGGGGTTCGGGGGATCAGCATGCTGACGGTTTCCGAGAAGACAAAAACGGGACGTGCGATTTACGCCGACAAATTGGCGCTTTCGTATTTGGTGGAAGCCGGGTATGACCCCCAAAGTCTTTTCGATATCCTGACCCGTCTTGCCGAAACCGATAAAGGGGATATGGATGAAATCTTTGACTATTACAATTCCCGCCCCATCAGCGTCAAAAGAGTGCAAAAGCTCGAGAAGCAATTCAAAAAGCTTAATCTGAAGAATCGGGAACTTTGCGTCAACCGGCCGGAGTTCCTTGAGGCAACCAAAGGAGTCCGGGAAATGTTCCGGATGTCCTCAGCTAAACCGTAAATCCTTCCTTGCTTTCACCTATAAAAATCTCCGCAAACTTAATAATCTGAATATCTTATAGCTTATTCCATATGCGGCAGCCATTCAAAAAACGCCGCAATGTGTTATACTTAATAAAACCCCTTTATAAATGGATAATTTGTTTGAGATGTATTGGAAGCGCTATGCCTATCCTAAATAGGAAACAAAGCAAAAACTACAAGAAACTCCTGGCCGCGACGCTCGCTCTCATGCTTTTTGGGGGTTCGGGGAAGCCGGTCTTTTCGGAGGTGGAATCGGCTTCTGCGGCGATACCGCTTTGCACGAAAACGGATTTTGCAGGAACCTTTCTCATCCCCTCATCCATCGGAACGGTTGAGTCTTTCAATTGGGAGGGACGCGATCGGCCTTTTGTCGTGCTGATCCGGGACGCGCATGCCGTGACAGACGCTCAAAAAAACATCGAGAAGCTGACCCTCTTTCTGCAGGAGCGCTACGGCATCAATCTGGTTGCGCTGGAAGGCGGAAAAGGGAAGCTGGACACGCTATTTTTCCGCGCCTTTCCGGATCAGCCTATTTTACGTGAGACAATGGACGGTTATCTGGAAGCGGGGGAATTAACGGGACCCGAAATGGCCGCTATTTTCAGTCCGTCCGATCTTGATTGTTACGGGATTGAAGATTGGGAGCTGTATATGCGGAATTACACGGCATACCTGAAGGCGGTCGAAGCGCAACCGGCCGCAAAAGAAGCCCTCCGGAAAATTCGGGTGCGGTTAGATGCCGAGAGGAAGCTGACTTACTCAAAAGAGCATAACGAGTTCCACGAAATGCGCATCGCATTTTCCGGCCGACCGGACCGTCTCCCGGTTTTTGCTGCTTATCTCGAAAAATTAATTAAACCGGAGGAAATGAAAGAGCGCTATCCGGAGCTCGGGAAATTCATTTCCGTGACTCGACCGGTATCGACTGAAGAAAGAGAATCTTTTGTCCTGGCCGTCAAAACGCTTGAATCGGATTTCCGAAAAAGCGGATACAAATGCCTGTCTCCGTCCGCGCAGAACAAAATAAACGGTTGGCGCCAGGAGTTCCTGACGGGTCGGTTGGATGCGACGGTTTTCCTCCAATTGCTGGTTAGGACGGCGCGCTCAGCGGGATTGCGCGTCAAGCTGACGGCACGAATGCGCGCGGAGCTCGATCGTCTACGCAGAATCCAATCCCTGCGAGGCCCTCTCCTTTTCGGGGAAATCGAGGCCTGTGCAAATAAAATCGAAACGAATATCTGCCAAACACCCCAAGAACGGGAACTGGCCCGGAAATTCAGCCACCTTCGCTTCTTCGAAGATCTGATCGAGCTTAAAATTACGCGAGAGCAGTATCTTGTGTTTGAAAGGAACCGGAAAGACTATCAAGACATTTTCTCGGATTCTCGGCGAAGCATGGTGTCGATCGAGTTTTACCGAAACGCACTGAAACGGGACGGGAAATTATTCCAAAACCTTAAAACGCTCCTGGCGCGAACGGGGCAGAATGCGGCGGTTACCGTTCTGGGCGGATTTCACACGGAGGGTTTTGCAAACCGTCTGCGCGCGGAAGGGTTTTCCTATGCGGTTGTTTGCCCGAATTCGGAGACACCGGACGGGCAGGAAAAGTACGGGGCCCTCATGGAAGGCAAAACCTCTTACGGCGGGGATTCGAGCCGGAACGGGTACGAATCTTTTTTGGCTGACGCGGCGTCCCGGCTTGGCCGGAGCTTGGATCCGGACGGATTTCAAGCAACGCTAAAGCTTTGGAGAGATCGGACTCTCGGATTTTTCTCGAAAAACGGCCGCATCTCAGAATCTTCGCGTTATGTCCGAATCCTCGACAATCTGCTGTGGCAGCGATTCGAAAATCCGGAAACCCTGTCGCGGGAACCGAGTAGGGCCAAAGCAGTCAAGGTTATCGAACGCGCCCTTCACCGGGCGGAAAATCAAAATAAAGAGCACCTGCTCGAGCGTTTCCGGCGGCAATATGGTTTCATGATCCGCCGGATCCGCGTGATGGCCCAAAAAGGTTCTTCCGCAAACGCAAAACTTCAAAAGCTGTTTTACGGTCAGGACGCGAAACGCGTTTCTCAGTTCGCTCCGAAACTGGTTCTCGATCCGAAGATTCCGGTCATAAATCTTGCCGCGATTAAAGCGGCTCCTCTACCGCAAGCGGCATCCCTCGGAGAAGACGAAAAACTTCGCACGGCACTTTCAAAATTTGAGCTTGAGACCCAGGTCCTGGATCCCGTTTCGAAGCAGCCGGTTCGCGCGCGCGTTCGTTTGTCGCGGGAAAACGACCGCTTCCGAAGATCAAAAGAAAACCGGGAATACCAAATTCGGCCCTCCCGGGAACCCGCATCCAAAGGAGTTCTGGTCCTCGAATCCTTCACTCCGGATGGGGCTTCCGTGATTGCCGGCGTCCTTTACTATGAGATCGACGAGCATGAAGGCCTGCCATCGCTTGGGATCGACGACTTGTCGGTCGCTGATGATTACAGGGCCATAGCCGGAGAGTCTCGCGCTTTGAAATATGTCGGCACAAGGCTGATGGAAGCCGCAGTCAGGCTAAGCCGGAGCATTCCGGGTGTCGGCGGCGCAATTGATCTCGGAATGAACGGAGACAATTATAAAGCGGAAAGCTTCTATTCCTCCATGACGCGGCAGGGATTCGAGGAGCGACTGGGAGAAGAAAGGGTGAAAAAGTTTTTCGGATCGCGGAATTTCGGATTGAAATCTTATAGCGTCGGCGAGGACTTAATCTGGTACCTGGAGAAGGATCACTCCGCGGAATTTCTCCGAGCGATGGAATGGTCCGTGAAAGAGGCGATTTTGGGGGATTCGATGGGGAAAGAAAGCGCGGAAGAAATCCATGAAAGGCTGAAACGCGCATGCGATTTTTCATATGAGACGGAGCGGATGAAAGTGTTTTATGCGAACGGGACGCGCTATGAGTTTTCTCCGGACGGAAGACTGACGGGGAAGGTGGAGGCGGATGCGCCCGCCCGTCCGTGGAGCGAACTGTTCGAAATAAGCCGTGAAATCGAAACGATCCGGGCCGGGATTCTGGAGCGGCTACTTGCGCTGGACCCCGAAAGATATCTCACCTACAAAAATATCCGCGAAGGGCTTTCTTATCACGGCGAAGACGATACGCAAATCACTCATCTCGACCAGCTTTTGAGCGACGGCCATTTTGTCGAAAAATTCCGGAGAGATCCGGATTTCTCCGAATGCCTCGGCCGGCTGATTGCGGCAAAAAAAATCATCGAGCTCTTTCAATGGGATCAAGAGGAAGGACTCCGTCTTATTAATCCGGCAATTGATCAGCGAAAAGAGCGCCTCACCGAGGCGTTGCGCCAGCTTCGCAATGTCCCGCATCCCGTTTTGAACGTTTTCGTCGAAAGCCATGTCGGCGAAGGAGTCTTGGGAATGGCGCGCCTCTTGGCCGAAAGCGCGGTGCATCAGTTGGGAAATTTGCATGTCAATATTGTGTACACCAACGACACCCGAACCAGTCCGTCCATGAAAATGCTGGAATTCTCATCGCCCAGGATCCGCTTTTTGAATCTGACGCATCATTACACGACCGAATGGGCCCATCAGCATCCCGCGCCCATGAACGTCATGGTCGTCGAACCCGCTCAGCTGACCCGGCTTGAAACCCGCCCGATTCACGTGTTTCAGTACCCGCAAAGAAATCACATGCCGTGGCGCCGTCATCGCGTGAGTTTTGATATGAGAGACCCGTTTGGGACCATTATTCTGGACGGTCGCCTGAGAACCCGCAAACGGCACCGGGACCGATGGTCCCCCGAAGAATTAGTACGGCATCGCGATCAGTGGCTGGAGGAAACTTTTCAAACCCCCCGGGAAAAAACAAGGCTCTTAAAATTGCGGACGGTTGCCCGGCAAAACGGCTGGCAGCCGGAAAAGGCTATCTGGACCTGGGGGTATTTTCAGGACATGGAATTATTCACAAAAGAGCTTGGGACCTTGGCTAAAGCGTTTTCACCGGGACCGGTTGATCGGGTCCCGTTTGCGGACGGAGGCCGGCAGTTGCTCGTCCACCTGATTCCGGGAGGATGGCTCACCGCTCCGCTGCTTCCATGGGAATTCGCCCAAATGGGTTTCACGGTCATCGACCGCGACGGAACCGTAACCGAACCTCCTCCCGAACGCAAAATTCCGGTAACCCTTTTCATGTATTACGGAGTCCAACACGATCGCCTGGAGACGCTGCAATGCGAATTGAACGGAACCCTGTCGAAAACCCGGGACGATTCGGGAGAATTTTTCGTGGATTTTCCCGCGTTCGTGACCGGCACGGCATCCCACTTGGAGGCATTGAGTAGCGAAAGCATTTACCTGCATGACGATTTCGATATCGAACGCTTTGCGAAAAGGGAGGTCCTCGAAGACTATCTCGTTAAAGCTTTGTATCTCGAAGGGCACGGCAAGCAGTCGCTCGCACAATTGCGCGCCATGGCCGGTGACCGGGCGCAGGATTTCTTGATGGGGCAGGGACGCGGTCTGTCCCGATATGCCGATCTCGAAAATTGGACGCGCGCCGCCCGAAAACACGCGGAATCGCTTTATTTATTCAATGCGGCGGACGATCTCCTGATTCAACTTGCCGAAGCTTATCGGGAAGAACCGGGGAAATCCGCCTCATCTTTGGGGAAAGCGGACGAGGATTACCAGGCACTGGCTTCCCGGGCCCGCTTTCGCTACGAAGCGAACGGGAGAAAGATCGTTTATGCGGAGGACTCGCGGTTCGAGTTTGATTCCGACGGGGCATTGCTCCGGTCTTTTGCCGCCGGGCAAATCGACCGTCCCTGGAAAGAAGAGCTGGCGGAATTGAGCGCGGTCCTGGTCGATCTTCGGAGGGAAATCCTCGAGAGACTTTTCACCCCAGCCCCGGAAATCCGTTCGAAATTCGCGCGGTATGCCCATCTGCCGGACCGGGCGTTAGAGGACGATTGGATGATTGACAATGCGGAAAAGCTGATGGCAAAAAGGGCTCCCCCGATCAACCCCAGTCCGGAGGTTGACGCCCTGAAAAAAAGATTGGCGGCTGCCGAGCAGGTTTTTGGCGCATTGGTCGAAACGAGAAATGATCATGCCGGACTTCATCGTCAGGCCGTCCAAAAGCGCGTTTTGCTCGCGGATTCCGCCATTCGGAAACTTGCGGAAATCCCGGAACCGACCGTTAATATTTACGTCATCAATACGATCGGAGCGGGTTTTTTGGGAACGGCGCGATTGCTGGCCGAGGGATTGGTGCATCGCGTTCCCGCCCTAAAGGTTAATGTTTTCGTCGCGCAGGAATCGAACATTCCCGGGAAAATGGGGATCCACGGGAAAAAAGTCGCGGGCGACGACTTCGCCCGTGAAATCGCGGCGGAACCGGGGATCCGGATTCTGGAAGGGAGCGAAGACCAAATCTCCGTCTGGAAATATCACAGCCGCGCCCCTCTGCATATTCAGGTCGGGACCGATTACGGCTTCTGGGAACCGGATGACGAGGTTGTCGATTTTTCCACTTTTACCGTTGCTCAAGGGTACCGGAAAAATTCTCCCCGCTACTATCGATCGGCCGCGACAAACGATCTCCTGGATCCTGACGGGTCCGTTTATCTTGACCCCGGACTCTTGGAACGCCGGAAAGCAAGGGACTCGTGGCCCCTGGCTCAAATGGAAAAGGCTCGCGCGAAATGGCTCAATCGGGTTATCGGGAAAAAATCGACCCGCCGATCGAGTTTGGACGGCATCGCCCGGCAGGAGAAATGGAACCCTCTGCGGGCGATATGGACCTGGGGGTATTTTCAGAGCACTCCTCAATTTATCGAGGAGATGTCAATCCTCTCCGCTCTCCTTTCGAGCCGGTACGCTAACGACATTCCGTTCCGTGACGGAGGAGGGAGGCAAATCCTGTTCCATCTGATTCCGGGAGAATGGGCGCAGTCGCCCGGTGATCCGGAGAAAACTTTAAGCACCCGAGAACTTTTAATTGCACTGACATCAATGGGATTTGCGGTCATTGACAGCACGGGCGTTCTTCATTGTCCGGAAGATGCTCCCCGGGTTCCTCTGACGGTTGTTTTGTATGAAGCAATCGACCATGCATCGCTGGTCACGCTTCAGTCCGAACTCAACGGCTGTTTTAAAAAATTCCGGGACGAAAAAGGAATGCTTTTTATCGATTTTCCCGCCCTGGTAACCGGGACTTCTTCCTGGCTTGAAACGGCCGGCTGCGGCGGAATTTATCTGCATGACGGTTATGACGCGACCCACAACCAGAAACGGGATATGCTTTTATCGATCATCGCCAAACGCAGGGCCTCATCCGGCGACACCCGGCAAACCTTTGAAGAACTGCGGTTCGGTTCGGTGCGGGAAGCGGCTCACTATTTGGCCGGCGACTGGAATCATTTTGACCGGTACCGCCAGCTGCGCGAATGGACTCGGGAATCCCGGGACTTCACCGAGTTTCTTTACTCCATGAATACCGTCGACGATTTGCTGATCCGGCTCGCTGACGCTTATGCCCGGGGCGCAAGCCTCGGAACTTCTCGCCGGACGGAGCGTTCTCCTATTCTGATTCCGGAACCCGCTCAAGATGCGTTCCGTAAACTCGAGGTCATTGGCGAGTCGCCGCATGAAACGGCATGGCCGCAGATCCGGCAAATTCTCGAAACCTGGAAGGCATCGTCCGAAAAAGAACTGACTGAATCGGACCATCAGGTGTTTGAAGCGGTTCGAAAAGCCGTTCGGAAAGCCCTCCATTCGATCCAAAATCGCGGGGAGCTTCTGGGTTGGCTTGCGGACCCCGGAAAGTTTCGGGCTCAGCTGCGCCCGCTGGAAGCCATTCTCGGGACGAACGAAGTCGAGAATATCACCCGTCAGGTTTGGACGGAATGGTCGGGAGAGCCCTTTGGCCCGGCGTCTTTTCCCTCGGAAAACGCGCGGCTGTCCGAAGCCGCGCGCGCTTTGATTGCCCAACCATTCGACGCATTGATTCCGATCGTGCAAGCTGCGCTGGCCGAAAGGACACAAAAGCCGAACGGAAGCGCGATTGAAGGAACGGCTTCGGGGCCTTCCTCTGCCGGCATTGCCGAACACCCGGCAGTCGTTATGGATGCGGAAATACTTGCCGCCTGCGGGGAAGGCGAAGCGGATCTCGACGATCTCTCGGCATTTCTGAACGGCTATATCACGAAGGAAAAAGAATGCGTGATCCCGTATCCAAAAGCACGAGAAAGACTGGCCTCTCGCCTTCGTCAAAATTTTGTCGGCCTTCGCATCTTTCGCTATGACCGGCACCGCCCGATCTCTCCCGCGCGTTTGCATCTCAAGAGCAAAAGCCCTCTCATGATTCTGGCGCACGGAACACCGGTAAAAATTCCGGTCGACGGCAGGCCGGAGTTTTGCCGCAACGGAATTTATGCGGAGACGGACGCGGTCTCCGCCTCACGGCTCGACGCCCCCGCGCTGGTCAAACTCTTGGCGCTCGTCACCGGATCAACGCTCCGGTTCCGGCTGAAAGAATCCCCGCAAGGATTTCTTGTGCTGGACCACCAAGCCCTGAACGGCTTGATCGGAATCCTGAACGATCTCGCCGAGACTCAGGCCGTTCGCCGCGCGTTGGCCCGCGCGGCCTAATTTTTTTCGATCCGATTCCTCTTCCGCTTTACTTTCAAAATGCTATAATCGCAAAAAATTACGGAGACCGGTCAATGCATTCCGAATGGATTCCGCAAATATGGATGGTACTGCCTTTTGTCGGGCTTTTGCTCTCGATCGCCCTTTTTCCGCTTTTTGCCCCCGCGTTCTGGCACCGCATCCGCAATCAAGCAATGGTGTCGGCCTTATTTTCTCTCCCCGTTATTTTTTTGTGCGGACGTTACGCCCCGCATAAATTTCTTGAGAGCATGGAGCACTACGTCTCGTTCGTGATTTTGCTCGGCGCCCTGTTCACCGTTTCCGGGGGAATTCATCTGGCGGGACACTTAAAAAATACGCCTCGGGCCAACACGGCGCTTCTCGGAGCGGGAGCGATCCTGAGCAATCTGGTCGGGACCACCGGCGCCAGCATGGTCCTGATTCGCCCCCTGCTGTCCGCGAACGCGCATCGCCGCCACCACGCCTACCTTCCGATTTTTTTTATCATGGTGGTGAGCAATGCCAGCGGGATGCTGACTCCTCTGGGAGACCCCCCGTTATTTTTAGGCTATCTGCTGGGCGTTCCGTTTTTTTGGACCTTAAAGCTTTTCCCGATCTGGTTCGTTTCGGTTTCGTTTCTCTTGATCGTGTTCTACTTCATCGATAAAAAATTTCACCGCAAAACTCCGGCGCCCAAACTGAACCACGGGGATAAACCGGCCGCGCCCAAAATTTACGGCAAACGAAGTTTCGCCTGTCTCGTTGCGGTCGTTGCGGCCGTTTTTCTGCCGCCTCCCGTTCGCGAGCTCGTCATGGTGGCCGCCGCGCTGACCGCATACAAAATAACGCCGTCAAAATATCACCGGGACAATGATTTCAATTTTATGCCCATTCAGGAAGTCGCGGTCCTGTTTTTGGGAATTTTTATCACCATGGTTCCGGCACTTGAACTGCTGAGACTCCGGGGCGGGGAACTCGGCGTCACGGCCCCGTGGCAATTTTTCTGGTCAACCGGCGGCTTTTCTTCCGTCCTGGACAACGCGCCGACCTATCTGACTTTCGTCGCATTGGGGCAGGGACTCGGCGCCGGAGGTCCTTATCTTGCGATCCCCGAAAACATTCTGATGGCGATCAGTGCCGGCGCCGTTTTGTTCGGCGCGTGCACCTATATCGGAAACGCCCCGAATTTCATGGTCCGGTCAATCGCCGCGCACCGGGGCTGGAAAATGCCCAGCTTTTTCGGTTACCTGTTTTGGAGCTTGCTTTTTCTGATTCCTCTTTTTATGCTACTCACGGTACTTTTCTTTCGGGGATGATTGCAGGCCCTCCGCATGGCGATAAAATCGAGAGAAGAAGAAAAGTTTAAGGCGCTGCTTAAAACGCGGCGACTCAAGTACACCGTTGACCGGAAAGCAATTTACCGGGAAGTGATGCGGCTCAGCGGACACTTCAACGCGGACAGCCTCTATGAGAGGTTTAAGAATCAAGGGTCCCGGATCGGACGGGACACCGTTTACCGGACCCTGCCGCTGCTGCTTGAAAGCGGGGTGATTCAAAAATCCGCGGGGCTCAGCAAGCGCGAATTCTTTGAGCGGACCAGCGCGAAAGGCCATCACGACCACCTGGTTTGTGTCCGATGCGGAAAAATCATCGAATTCAAATGCCCCGAGATCGAGACGTTTCAGGCGAAAGTGTTTTCGGAGTATTTGTTTCAGCCGATATGTCACGACCACAGGCTTTTTGGAATTTGCAGGAGCTGCAGGTAATGCCTTTGCCGAACATCAAAAATAAACGGGAAGCTTTGCGCAAAAAGAAGCTGAGCCTCCGGCGGAAATTATTCGCGGCCCGGATTTTTTTGGGCGTCTTGCTTTGGGGCGTTGCGATTTTCGCGGAACGATCCTGGGCGGGACTGATGGCAGTGCCGTCGGAAATCCGCGGGGCCTCCGCCGTTGCGGCCCCAGAGAATCCGCTTTGGGCCCTCGCGCTACCCGATGTCTCATTTAGCGAGACAAACAGAAAAGGGACGGATTCGGCAATCGAAACCTTCGGCGGCCGGGAACATGCTTTTTTTGAAACCGCGCTCGACCTCCGGTCCCTTCCGTCTTCCGCAGTCTACTATCCGAAAATTGCCCGGGAAAAAGGGTGGCAGGGGACCGCAATCCTGGAAATCGCCGTTGATTCTTCCGGAAAGGCCGAGAAGGTCCGGGTCATCGAAAGTTCCGGGTACCGGATATTGGACCAAGCGGCCCGGCAGGCGATTTTGCAATGCCGGTTCATACCCGCCAAACCAAATAATCTTCCCGCCGCTTCGATGGTCCGCGTTCCGTTCCGATTTTCGCTTCAGGCTGATTCGGAGCCGGAAGCCGGATCCCGACTAGGTCAATAGTATTTCCGCATTTTGTATTGACGGACGCAGGCGATTTTTGTATAAGTACCCACTAATTTGTTGACTATTTGAAAAAGCCGGGGTGCGATACCCTCTCGCCCTCGTTGCATAGCGAGAAAATAAAGGGAACGGCAGCGAAAAGCCGGAAAACCGGACTGAAAAAACGGATTATGCAAGGAAAGGAATCGTATATGCCAAATACAAAAGTCGCTCTGTGGGTCGATGAAATGGCCAAACTCTGTAAACCGGACAAAATCTACTGGTGCGACGGTTCCGAAGAGGAGAAGAAACGGCTTACCCAAGATGCTCTGAAAACCGGAGAGCTTCACGACCTGAATCAGGAAAAGCTTCCCGGATGTTACCTTCACCGGAGCCATCAAAATGATGTCGCCCGAACCGAACACCTGACGTTCATCTGCACACCCACAAAAGACGAGGCCGGCCCCACCAACAACTGGATGGCCCCGGCCGAAGCTTATGATAAACTGGGGAAAATTTTTGACGGCTCCATGAAGGGTCGGACGATGTACGTCATTCCGTTTCTGATGGGGTCCTGGGGATCCCCTTACGCCAAAATCGGCGTGGAGTTGACCGACAGTTTGTATGTCGTGCTCAATATGCGGATTTTGACCCGTATCGGCAACCGGGTATGGGATTTGCTCGGAGACTCGGACCGGTTTACCCGCTGTCTTCATGCCCGCGCGGATCTGGATTTGAGCCGGCGTTTTATTTGCCACTTCCCGCAGGATAATACGATTTGGAGTGTCGGATCCGCATACGGCGGAAATGTGCTTCTCGGAAAAAAATGCCTCGCCCTCAGGCTGGCAAGTTACATGGGACGAAACGAGAATTGGATGGCGGAGCATATGTTGATTCTTGGCGTCGAAGATCCGTCCGGAAAGACGACCTACATTGCGGCGGCTTTCCCCAGCGCATGCGGCAAGACGAACTTAGCCATGATGGTGCCTCCCCCGTCACAAACCGGATATAAAATATGGACGGTCGGCGATGACATCGCCTGGCTGCATATCGGTAAAGACGGAAGGCTCTGGGCCGTCAATCCGGAAGCCGGATTCTTCGGTGTCGCGCCGGGAACAAACCGGAAGTCCAATCCCAACGCAATGGCTTCGGTTGAGAAAAATGCGATTTTCACCAATGTGCTGAAGCGTCCGGACGGCACGGTCTGGTGGGAGGGGATGGACGGAGAAGTCCCCGCCGAAGGAATCGATTGGAAAGGCGAGAAGTGGACGCCGTCTGCCGGAACCAAGGGCGCAAATCCCAATTCCCGGTTTACCGCACCGGCGTCACAGTGCCCTTCGATTTCACCGGAATGGGAAAACCCCGAAGGTGTTCCGATCAGCGCCATTTTATTCGGAAGCCGGCGGACGCATCTGACGCCGCTTATTTATGAAGCGTTCAACTGGCAGCATGGAACCTTCATCGGCGCTTCGATGGCGTCCGAAACGACGGCGGCCGCGCAGGGAGCGGTAGGTGTTCTACGCCGGGATCCCATGGCCATGCTTCCGTTCTGCGGCTATAACATGGGAGATTATTTCGCGCACTGGCTAAAAATGGGCGCTCTCATCAAGAATCCTCCGAAAATTTTCTGTGTGAACTGGTTCCGGCAGGATGCGTCCGGCCGGTTCCTGTGGCCCGGCTTCGGCGAAAACATCCGCGTCCTGAGGTGGATTATCGAGCGGACCGAGGGGAAAGGAAGCGCCGCGGAAAGCCCCGTCGGACTCCTGCCGGGGAAGAACGCGCTTTGTCTGGACGGGCTGGATCTTTCGGCAAAGGATTTGGAACAGCTTCTCGATATTAAGCGGACCGAATGGCAGGAAGAGGCATCTCAAATTGAAAAATTTTTCGGGCAATTCGGAGATCACCTGCCCGCCGCACTAGGCGAGGAATGCCGCGCGCTTCACAAACGCCTCCGGGAATGACGAAATTTTCCGGCAAGGGCATTCATCCATTGAACTGATCGGTGAAACGGTTTACAATACGAAACGATAACGACACGGAGTGATTCGAAATGGCAAAAAAAACGGTTCGCGATATTCCGGTAAAAGGGAAACGGGTTTTGATCCGGGTGGATTACAATGTCCCGCAGGACAAAGCGGGGAATATTACGGATGACGCCAGGATCGTCAAGACGCTTCCGACCCTGCAATATCTGATCGGACAGGGAGCCAAAGTTATTCTGATGTCGCATCTGGGGCGCCCTAAAAAGGTTCAACCCGAATTCAGCCTTGCCCCGGTCGCAAAAAAGCTTTCCGAGCTTTTGAAAAAACCGGTCCCCCTGGCGGAGGATTGCGTCGGGCCAAAAGTTCGGGAACGAGTCGGCGCGATGAAAGACGGTGACGTCCTGCTTCTCGAAAACTTGAGGTTCCATCCCGAAGAAGAAAAGAACGACCCGGAATTTTCAAAACAACTGGCCGCAAGCGGCGACGTTTACGTGGATGACGCGTTCGGCGCGGCTCATCGGGCGCACGCCTCGATCGAAGGCGTCACGCATTACCTGCCGGTCGCCGTTTCGGGGTTTCTGCTGGAAAAAGAAATCGTTTATCTCGGGAAAGCGCTCAGCGCGCCGGACCGCCCGTTTTTCACCATACTCGGCGGCGCCAAAGTGTCGGATAAAATCGAAGTCATCAACAACCTGATGGACAAGGTGAACGGAATTATCATCGGCGGCGGCATGGCCTACACGTTTCTCAAAGCCCGCGGCGAAGAAATCGGGAGTTCGAAATTTGAAGCGGCAGGAGAGCCGGTTGCGAAAGACATTCTCGCAAAAGCCCAAAAAGCCGGCGTGAAAATCATCCTCCCCTGCGATCACGTGATTGCGGATGCCTTCGCGGAAAACGCCAATCACAAGGTCAGCGACACCATTCCGGCCGGATGGATGGGGCTGGATATCGGGCCAAAGACCATTGAATTATTCAAAAAAGAACTCGCGTCTGCCAAAACAATTGTTTGGAACGGCCCTCTGGGGGTTTTCGAGTGGGAGGCCTTCGCGAAGGGAAGTATCGAAATCGCCAAGTTCATTTCGACGCTCGGCGCGACGACTATTATCGGAGGAGGCGACACGGCCAGCGCCATCAAACAATTCGGCTTGGAAGACAAGATGTCTCATGTTTCGACCGGAGGCGGCGCGTCCCTGGAATTTTTGGAAGGGAAAACTCTCCCGGGGATCGCCTGCATTCAGGATAAATAGACGCCTTAAATATTTAAACAGAAAAGGACGGAGCAATGCGCAGATTATTGATCGCGGGCAACTGGAAAATGTATAAAACCTCTTCCGAAGCAACCAGCCTTGTTTCGACAATCAAGGCGGGGCTCCACAAAGAAGCGGGGGATTTGGATGTGGTCGTTTGCCCTCCGTTCACGGCATTGCAGGCGGTATCCGGGATTTTGAAGAGTTCGTCGATCGATTTGGGCGCACAAAACATGCATTTTGAGACCGAAGGGGCTTTCACAGGCGAAGTATCCCCCCTCATGCTCAAAGATGTCCGCTGCCGCTATGTGATACTCGGGCATTCGGAACGGCGGGCCTATTTCAAGGAATCCAATACGCTGATTAATAAGAAGGTCAAGGCGGCAGTCAAGTTCAATCTGGTACCGATCGTTTGCGTAGGGGAAGTCCTGGAAGATCGCGAGGCCGGCCGTGCCAAGCAGGTTGTGGAAGGTCAATTCCGCGGGACTTTTGAAGGGCTTTCGGCCGAAGCCATGTCAAAAATCGTCATCGCGTACGAACCGGTGTGGGCAATCGGAACCGGAAAAACCGCGACGCCGGAAGACGCGCAGGATATGCAGGCGTTTATCCGCTCCCTGGTCTCGGGAGCGTTCGGGGCCGAGGTTGCCGAGGGCATCCGGATTCTCTACGGGGGAAGCGTAAAGCCCGACAATATCGCCGAACTGGCAAAGCAGCCGGACCTCGACGGGGCATTGGTCGGAGGGGCGTCTCTCAAAGCGGAAGGGTTTATTCAAATTGTGATTCAGGGGTTGGAAGCGAAAAAGAATTCGAGGTAAAAATCATGCTTACAGGAATATTGGTTTTTTTTCATGTCATCGCGTGTTTAACGCTGATTCTCGTCATTTTGCTTCAAGTCGGGCGGGGTCATGGCCTGTCGGGAGCAAGCTTCGGGCAAGGCGGAGTGCAGACGGTTTTCGGAACCAAGACCGTCGATTTTCTGACAAAAGCCACGTCCGTGATGGCGGTTGTGTTCGTCATCACCTGTCTGAGTCTGGATATTGTCACCGCTCGAAAATCCAAATCCCTTTTTGCGCCCGCCGCGCAAGCCGGGAAGAAGATTGATCTGGAAGAATTGAAAAAGGTGATTGAAAAGCTGAAAGCGGAAGAAGCGGCCAAGGCCGGAAAAACAGAAACCGCCGTTCCGGAAAACGCCGCAACTGCCGAAACATCCGCAACCCCGGCAGAAGGAAGCAAGGAAGCCGCCGCGACACAAAAATCTCCTTTCGAAGACATTCAAAAAGTGCTGGGTGTGATGAATCCCGACGCAAGCAAGCCTACGGGAAATACCGCGCCGGCACAAACCGAGGGCGAACAAACCGCTCCGGCACCTCAGGCAGCCGAAGGGCTTTCCAAAACCTGAATTTTGCCGCCATGCGCAAATGATCTCCCTCTCGCCGTTTCACGCTCATGAAACGCGAACGCGCAAGCGATGGGGAAGGCTTATTGTCCTCGTTCTTCTTTTCCTGGAAGGGATGTCTTCCCGGGGACTTTCCGAAAAGACGCTGGTACTCGCTTTGGGTACCGACCCGAAATCTTTCAATGCCGCCATTTCCCAAGAGACCTCCACCTCCGAAGTAGTCGGACTTCTTTTCGAAGGACTGACCCGGTTTGATTCCCGAACCGGAGAAATCCTCCCCTCCTTGGCGGAGTCTTGGGACTCTTCCCCGGACGGGCTGACTTGGACATTTCATCTCCGGAAGGGCGTCGAATGGTTTGACGGCCATCCTTTCACGTCGCGCGATGTTCTATTTACGTTCCGGGACCTCCTCCTCAATCCCTCCGTCCCGGTCCCCGCCCGGGGAATCTTCACCCTAAAAGGAGACCCGCTGCGGGTCGAAGCACCGGACGAAATGACCGTCCGATTTTTTCTTCCGCAACCGTTCGCGCCTTTTTTGATGGCCCTGAACTATCCGGTTTTCCCGGAGCACGCCCTCCGCGAAGCCGTTTCGCAGGGGAAACTTGCCAGCGTCTGGGGTATCGGGGAAAAACCCGAAAACATTATCGGGACCGGCCCTTTTAAACTCGGGAAATATTTGCCCGGCGAGCGGGTGGAACTCGTCCGGAATGACCGGTATTGGCGGAAAGATCCCCGTGGAAAAGCCTTGCCGCGACTCGAAAAAATTTTCTTGCTGATCATCCCGAACCCCGAAACCAGGCTATTGAAATTTCTGGAGGGAGAGCTCGATGTTTATCCCGTCCGGGGAAACGATTACCCTCTTTTAAAACCCCTGGAAGAAAAAAAAGACTTCCGGATCTACGAAACGGGAGTGGACGTCGGGTCTCACTTTCTTGTTTTTAACCACCAGGACAAAAACACCGGCCGCCGGGCGTGGTTTCAGGACCAAACCTTTCGCGAAGCCGTTTCCCGGGCTATCGACCGCCGCGCAATGGCCGAGTTGATTTACAACGGATTTGCCGTCCCACAGTGTTCGCCCGTCAGTCCCGGAATCCCTTTTTTCTTCGACCCGGATATCCCATGCCCGGATTACAATCCCCGGTCTGCGGAAGCAATGCTCTTAAGCGAAGGATTTCGCGATGCCAATCATGACGGAATTCTTGAAGACCCGGAAGGGAATTCGATCGACTTTACGATATTAACCAACTCGGAAAATCCCGAGCGCCTGGCGATTGCTTCCATGATCCGGCAGGATTTGTCGGAAATCGGCATGAAAGTCAATTTACTGCCGGTTGAATTTAATTCACTGGTCGTCAAACTGACGGCAACCGGGGAATGGAGCGCCGCCGTGATGGGGCTCACCGGCTCACCGGATCCCCACTTCGGAATCACGGTCTGGAAATCGGACGGCGCGCTTCATTTCTGGAATCGCGGCGGCATTCGGACCGACTGGGAAAAACGGCTGGATGCAATTTTCGACCAAGCCGCCGTCTCGCCGGACCGAAACACGAGAAAGGCCCTTTACGATGAATGGCAGGAAATTGCCGCAAGAGAACTTCCCCTGATCTACACGGTCCTTCCCAAAACCGTTTATGCGGTCAAGAACCGCCTCCGGCACGTGTCGCCGACGCCTCTGGGCGGAGCCCTTCACAATATCGAAGAGATCGATATCGGTGAAAGCCGGACGGAAGAGGCGGCCGCATGAAAACCCTGTTAAAGTTCGCCTTTAAAAGAGGACTCGCGGCATTGCCGCTTCTTTTTTTTCTGCCGTTTATCACGCTGTGCCTGATGCACGCCATCCCCGGAAATTACTTCGACAGTTTGCGCATGAATCCCCAGATTTCGGCCGAGACCATCGCGCAATACGAGAAAAATTATCATCTCGGGGCCCCTCTGATTTTGCAATACGGTTACTGGCTGAAAAATCTCCTGCGCCTGGACCTGGGATTTTCCTTCGCCTATCAACAGCCGGTGCTGTCCGTCCTGAAATCCCGCGCGTGGAACACGTTCCTTCTCTCCGGCGCTTCCATTCTGTTCGCCTGGGGCATTGCCCTTCCGTTGGGGCTTCTGGCCGCGATAAAGCGGAACCGGTGGCAGGACCGAATTCTGCGAGGGGTTTCTTATCTCGGGCTTTCGTTCCCCAATTTTTTTCTGTGCCTCCTGTTTCTGTATCTAGCTTATCGCACGGGAGGACTGCCTCTTTCGGGAATGCGCTCGGTTCATTACGACGCACTGACTTGGGCCGGAAAAGTTACCGACATCGCGCAGCACATGATTATTCCGGTGCTGATTCTGGGCGGCGGATCCGCCTGCCACCTGTTCCGCCTGATGCGGGCACAGACGGTTGAAGTGCTCGACAAGGATTTTGTCCTTCAACTGGAAGCCAGCCGGATTCCCCGCAGGACAATCCTGTTCCGCCATGTCCTGCGAAACGCCGTCAACCCTCTCGTAACCCTGTTCGGGATGGAATTGCCCGCGCTTTTCAGCGGCGCCGCGCTCGTGGAAATTTTTACCGGCTGGCCGGGATTGGGGCAAGTCATGCTTTCCGCGGTCCGGTCCCAGGATCTGTTTCTGGTCCTCGGCAACATGCTCGTCATCTCATTCCTCCTGATCTGCGGAAACTTGATTTCGGATGTTTTGCTGATCGGCATTGACCCTCGCATTCGCGCCTGGAATCCGCCGGGAAGGAGCACTTCGTGAAAACCGTTTTCGGGAACACAAAAATAAAACGGTGGTTGCTTCCCGCCGCGCTACTCGGGACGGTCTTCATTTGTTCCGCCGGCGCCGATTGGCTTGCTCCGTATTCCCCTCAGGCCGAATCCCGGACCTATGCGTATCATCCGCCCTCGCGGGTCCATTTCCGCGACGGTCAAGGAAAGCTCTCGCTCTTTCGTCCTTTCGTGTACCAAACCCGGTTGTCGTTCGATTCGCTCCGCCGGCGGCATTACACCGAAGAAACCGGAGAAAAGTTTTACCTGAAATTTTTCGGGCGCCGCTTTATTTCGGTGCCCGAACCCGCCAAAATCTATCTCCTGGGCACCGATCCGCGGGGCAGGGACGTTTTCTCGAGAATTCTTTTCGGGACCCGAGTCTCGCTTGCGGCCGCATTGCTGGGAGTGGCGCTGGCCACAACCATCGGATTCCTGGTCGGAGGGATCGCGGGATACTTTGGCGGGTGGACGGATCATTTTCTGATGCGCGTTTCGGAATTTTTTATCATGATTCCGGGCTTTTATCTTCTTCTGGCGCTTCGCAGCACACTCCCGGCAGGTCTCGATTCCCGGCAAACTTTTCTTCTCATCGTCCTGATTCTGAGCATGATCGGATGGGGAAGCCTTTCGCGCGTCGTGAGAGGAATGACGCTCTCATTGAAAGAAAGAGAATTCGTCGCCGCCGCAAAAGTACTCGGACGAGGGCCTTTCGGAATCCTCACCCGCCATATTCTCCCGCATCTTGTCTCTTATCTCGGAGTGGCCGTCAGCTTGGCGATTCCGGGATACATCTTGGGTGAATCCGCCCTGAGCCTTCTGGGCCTGGGAATCCAAGATCCGGACGTCAGCCTCGGGAACCTCCTGCAGGATTGCATGTCGATCCCTTCCATCCAACTCAGCCCATGGGTTCTCGCACCCGGGTTCTGGCTCGCATTCATCTCATTCTGCTTCTACCTTTTGGGCGACCGGATCGCTCAGTCCGGAGAAATTCAATGACGCCGCTGATTCGGATCGAAAAACTGGAGCTGAAATACGAAAACGGCCGCAAGACGCTCCCGGCTGTCGGACCGCTCGATCTTGAGATCCGGAGCGGGGAAGCGCTGGGATTGATCGGGGAATCCGGGGCGGGGAAAAGCACTCTGGGACTTTGTCTCCTGGGGCTTTTGGCCCGGAAAAACGGACGAATAACCGGAGGCCGCATTGTTTCCGCGTTGAAAGCGGAAGAAATCGCTTACATTCCGCAGGATCCGCAGGCTTCACTCGACCCGTTGTGCGCAATCGGAAAATTCCTGAACGAAATCTGCCCCGATCCCGGCAAAATCACCGAAGCCCTGAGGCGGGTCCGCCTGACCGGAGAAAGGAACAGTCTGAAAAGCTATCCTCATGAACTGAGCGGCGGAATGCAACAGCGGCTTCTGATCGCGGCGGCACTGCTCCGGTCCCCCAAAATGATTATTGCCGACGAGCCGACCGCGTCCCTGGACATGCTGCTGCAACGGGAAATCGTGCGCCTGTTCAAAGAGATCCAAAACACCGGCATCACCTTTCTTTTTATTTCCCACAATATCGCGCTCGCCGGAACTTTTTGCGACCGGCTCGCCATCATGAAAAACGGGAGGGTTGTCGAAGTCGCGCCAACGGGGGAAATATTCAAGACCCCTTCGCAAAACTACACCCGGGAATTAATCGACAGCACCCCCGAGGTTTCCCGTGACTGACCGCCCGAAAGAAAACTCAATTTCGCTCATCTGGGAACTGAAAACCGTGTCCTGCATCTTCACGCTCCGCAACGGGATCTCCGGCAAGGGGCAGCGCCTCCACGCGCTGGACCGGATGGATCTAGACATTCCCGAAGGCAGAGCGCTGGCCGTCGTGGGAGAAAGCGGGTCGGGAAAAACGACGCTCGTGAAATTACTGGCCGGACTCCTTCGGCCGGCCGGGGGAGAAATTTTGTTCAAGGGCCGCCCGCTCGGCCGGGTGCTGAAAGAAAACCGGGAATTGTTTTGCTCAACCGTCCAGCTGATTTTTCAAAACCCGTATCTTTCGCTGGATCCGAAATGGAAAATCCGCCGTATTCTCGAAGAAGGAATCCCTCACTTCTCGCGCCCCGCTAGAGCCGAACGAATTTCGGAAGCCCTTCGCCTGACGCACCTGAGCGAAACCTTGCTGGATCGCTACCCTTCGGCACTCAGCGGGGGAGAACGGCAACGGGTCGCACTGGCCCGGGCGCTGGCGAT
>JAKQXH010000009.1 GCA_029561555.1 Candidatus Omnitrophota bacterium | reverse complement strand
CGGAATCGAGCTGATCGACTTTTTTACCGGGCCTGAGATCGCGTCCTATGTTTTTTATCTTATCCCGATCGTGTTTTTTTCCTGGTTTTTTGGGGAACGAACCGGAATCGCGCTCTCGCTTCTGAGTGCCGTTGTAACCGATCTGACCGATATCGCGACCGGATTGCATTATTCGCATCCGGCCCTGATGGTTTGGTCGATGGTTGTAAGGGCTGCTATCTTTTCCATTGCCGCGGTTGCTCTTTCCCGCCTTCGCAGGGAACTTTTTCGCCAGAAAGAAGACAATGAACGATTGCTCCGGGCCTATGAGGAAATCAAAAAACTTTCGCAGGTCAAATCCGAATTCACGGCAATGGTTTCTCATGAGCTTCGGACGCCGCTGACGGCTATTTTAGAAAGCGTCAATATGGTGGTGGATGGTTCCGCGGGGCCCATCAGCGCTGAGCAAGAAAATTATTTAGATATCACCCAGCGGAACGTGAAACGTCTGGCCAGGTTGATCAATGAAGTTCTGGATTTTTCCAAGCTGGAGGCGGGAGGGAAGAAACCCGCTCTTGCGGAGAATGACCTCAATGAATTGATTGCACAAGCCGTTAAACTGTATCAGCCGCTGGCCGAGAAGAAAGGGCTGGAGTTGAGTCGGCAGCTGAGTCCGGACCTCCGGCGTTTCAAATTTGACGGGGACGGCATCACGCAGGTGATCGAGAATATGCTGAACAATGCGCTTAAGTTCACGGCTCACGGGAGAGTTCTGGTGACCACAAGGCCGGAGAAGGGGTGCGTTGCCGTTTGCGTTGAAGATTCGGGATGCGGTATTGATCAGGACGATATCGTCAAATTGTTTACTCCGTTTGAGCAGCTTGGCAGGAAAGAAGGTAGATGTTTCGAAGGGTCCGGGCTTGGCCTTGTGATCAGCAAGATGATCGTCGAACAGCATCGGGGCCGGATATGGGTCGAGTCGGAGCCGGGCAAGGGGACAAAGGTTTGTTTTACTCTCCCTCTCAATTGAGATAAAATACGGCATGATAAAAAAAGGAAGAATCTTAGTAGCGGACGACGAGGCGGATATCGCCACGATTTTGGCAAGGCGGTTGATTGACGCCGGTTACGAAGTCAGTATTGTTTCGGATCCGACCGCCGTTTTGCAGCAAGCGAAAATGTTGATGCCGGATCTCATCCTGCTTGATATTATGATGCCCGGGATGAACGGGATCGAAGTCAAGAATCATCTGAACGAAGAGAAAACAACCGCGGAAATCCCCGTGATTTTCCTTACGGCCAAAGCGACGGCCGATGATGTGGTCAAGGGGTTCCGCCTTCGCGCGGATGATTACATCCCCAAACCCTTCGAGATGCCGGAATTGCTCGTGCGGATCGAAGCGGTGATCAGCCGACGCCGTTATTTTGAGGAGATTGCGATGAAAGATGCGATGACGGGGCTCCAGAATGTCCGTGTTTTTAAAAGTAAGCTTCAGCTTTTTTTTGATATCGCCCAGCGATACGGTCGCGTTTTCTCGGTGGCGGTTTTGGATATCGATGGGTTCAAGAAAATCAATGACACGTTCGGACATACCGCGGGCGACCGGATTTTGAAAGAGTTCTCGAATGTGATGACGGGTATTTTTAGGAGGCCGGATGTTTTGGTTCGATACGGGGGCGATGAATTTGTCGTCCTGCTTCCGGAATCAAACGAAGCGCAGTCGGCAATTGCCATCGGGCGTTTACGGAAAAGTCTGGAAGGGAAGTCTTTTGAAGTGAGTGAGGACGGAGAGAAAATTTCCGTAACCTTCAGCGCGGGGATCTCGACCTATCACGGCGACCTGAAAAACGCGACCGAGCTTTTTGAGCAGGCGGACCGGAATATGTATGCGGAAAAGCTTTCGAAGAAAGAGGGCGGCGTGTAGACGACGGGATATGGAGAAGCCATCGAAGAAAAAAGTACTGGTGATCGAAGACAACGAGGACATTGCGGACATTCTGTTCAAGAGACTGGAGCTGGCCGGGTATTTGCCCGAGCTTGTGAAGAACGGGATCGAGGCGATTTCGAAACTTCTGAAAAATGAGTTCGGTCCGCAGGCCGTGATCCTGGATTTGATGCTGCCCGGCCGCATGGGCTACGATCTTCTGAATACGATTAAAAGCACCTGGCCTGATACGAAAGTTTTTGTGTTTTCGGCCCATAAGGAGTACCGGGGCCGGATTCCCACCGAAAGTATTTCCGGATTTTTCTGCAAAACGGACGGGATTGACCAGTTGATTACCGCGGTCCAAACCGCCGTCGAAAAATGAGGGACTCAAACGCCGCTTCGGGCCTTCGTAAGGCGGCCGGAAACGGGGCGGGTTTCGCAGATTCTCTATCCCACGAAGCTTACGCGAACGGATTCCGTATTTTCAACGGCATTTCCGGCGAGATGCCGGTGATGTTGAGATGGATGAGGGATTGTCTGCCGGGGCTTTTACCGGTTCGCGACGGTCTTTCGGTTTTGAGCGTGGGAGGAGGGACCGGATATTTTGATTTTGAGCTGATCCCTATTCTGGAAACGAGGTGTCGCGAGCTGCGGTATCAAGTCCTGGAACCGAATCCCGCGCATCGGAAGCAGTTTGAGACCGGAATCGTCTCGGAGGCTTTCGGCAAAACCCGCTTCGAAGTTTTGTCCGTGAAGTTTGAGGATTATTCTCCCGCCGCGCGCTTTGATCTGCTTCATTTCACGCAATGCCTTTATTACCTTCCGGATCGGGAGGGAGCGATCCGGCGGGCGATGGATATGATTTCGGAGGAGGGATTGATTCTGGTTTTTCATCAGACTCCGGAAGGCATTCATCAGATTCAGAGGAATTTCTTGAAATCGGCGAAAGGGTCTGCGGCGGAAATGTTTTCAAGCCGGGATCTGCGGGAAATCCTGGATCGCCGGAAGATTCCTTATCAGGCGGAATTTTTAGACAGTTTTTTGGATGTGACGGATTACGCGGTCTTTGACTCGGAGCCCGGCAGGGATTTGCTGAGTTTTTTTCTGGAGTGCGATGTCCGTTCGCTTGAAAAGAAATTTGTTAGGGAGGTCTCGGATTTTATCCGCAATATTTCCATTTTCAAGGACGGGAGGCAGTTGATTTATCATCCTGTAGCGATTTTTTCTATTTTTAACAAAATAAATCCGGAATGAATTCAATTTAATTGCATTTTTGGAATCAAACGTTATAATCGCTGTCATAAAACATCTCAGTCAATGAACATGTCTCTGTCCGAAGTTAAAAAATTGCCCCTTCACGCCGAACATGAACGCTTCCGTGCGAATTTCATGGAATTTGCCGGATGGACGGTCCCTCTGTCCTACTCTTCGATCGTGGATGAACATGATGCGGTCCGGAAGAACGTGGGCGTCTTTGATGTCTCGCATATGGGGAAGATTCTTGCGGAAGGGGACCGGGCCTCGGATTTTCTGGAGTGGGTTTTTTCAAACCGCTTGTCCAAGATTTCCTGCGGGCAGGCGATTTACGGCCTGCTGTTGAATCCGGAAGGCGGAATCTGCGACGACGTGATTGTTTATAAACTTGCCCCGAACCGTTATTTTATGATTGTGAACGCCGGAACCCGCGAGCGGGATTGGGAATGGTTGAACCGGAATTCGGACGGAGGAGTGCGTCTGACGGATCAGATGGATTCGCTGAATATCCTTGCCGTGCAGGGGCCGAAGAGCCCGGATGTTTTGTCGGAAGTGTTTCAGTGCGATTTTCATCATTGCCCGTCTTTCTCCTGCCGGGAGGTCGTTTTCAGGAATGAAAAGATCCTGATCGGCGCGACGGGTTACACGGGGGAGCGGGGTTTTGAGCTGTTTGCGCCGGTGGGGATTTCGACGGAATTATTTCGCGCGATTTTCGAGCGGGGAGCGCCGTTTTCGATTCGGCCGATCGGATTTGGGGCCCGGGACACGCTCCGTCTCGAAGTGAAGTACCTACTTTACGGGCAGGACATGGACACGGAAACGACTCCGCTTGAAGCCGGGCTTGAATGGACCTGCGATTTTTCAAAGGATTTTCTCGGGAAACAGGCCCTCTTGAAGCAGAAAGAAAACGGTATCTTGAGGAAGTTAGTCAGTTTTGAAATCCCGAAAGGGGGGATCGCCCGGCACGGGTATGAGATCCGGCGGAAGGGAGAAGCGGTCGGCCGGGTGACGAGCGGGACTTTTTCGCCTTCCCTGAAGAAAGCGATCGGACTCGGGTATGTGCCGGTCGATCTTTCGACAATCGGTTCCGAATTTGATGTCATGATCCGCGAGCGGGCCGTCAAGGCCCGGGTGGTCAAGGCCCCTTTTTACCGGCACGCAGTTTAGCGAATATCCGAGTATTTTAAAACACACGCAGCAAGGAGAGTGGATCGATGAATTTTCCGAAGACGTTGAGATACGCAAAGACGCATGAGTGGGCACGGCGCGGAGACGGGGTGGTGGTGGCCGGCCTTTCCGAGTACGCGCAAAAAGAATTATCCGATGTGGTTTATGTCGAACTCCCCGCGATCGGGAAGGAAGTCAAACAGGGGCAGCCCTGCGCGGTGGTGGAATCCGTGAAAGCGGCGTTTGACGTGTATGCGCCCGTTTCCGGAAAGGTCGTCAAAGTCAACAAAACATTGGAGGCCAATCCTTCGTTGGTCAATACGGATTCTTACGGGGAGGGATGGTTTTTGGAGATCGAGCCTTCCCAAACCGGGGAATGGGACAGCCTGCTGGATGCCGGTACTTATGAGAGCGTTCTGCAGGAAAGCGCTCATTAGAAATTTCCTTCCATGCCGATGAATTATTCTCCTCTGACGGATGCCGACCGGCAGGATATGCTTTCGGCGATCGGGGCCAAGAGTTTTGACGACCTGATTGCTAATGTTCCGGCGGCATTGCGTGAACGAGGTCTGAACCTTCCCTCGGGATTGAGCGAATTCGAACTGCGGGGATATTTGGATTCAATCCTTTCTTCCAACAAAACTTCCGGAACGTTTAATTCTTTTCTCGGCGCGGGAAGCTACGACCATTATATTCCGGCCGTGGTTTCTCAGATCGCGGGCCGGGGGGAATTTGTGACCGCCTATACGCCGTATCAGGCGGAGGCCAGCCAGGGAACGCTTCAGGCGATTTTCGAATATCAGAGTGTGATGGCGGAGCTGACGGGCTTGGAAGTGGCGAACGGCTCGCATTATGACGGAGCGACTGCTTTTGCCGAAGGGGTTTTGCTCGCGCTTCGTACGACCGGCAGGAATAAGGCGCTGGTCGCGCGGACGGTTCATCCCGAATACCGGGCGGTCGCCGCGACTTATTTGGCCGGAACGGATCATCGCATCGAAGAAATCCCTTATACGCAGAACGGCTGTCTTGATTTGAAGTTTTTGAAGGAAAAATTAACTCCGGAGGTCGGTTGTGTCGCGGCTTCCAATCCGAATTTCTTCGGGCGAGTCGAGGATCTGACGGACGCTTTGGCTTTGATCCGCGGGAATCAGAGCCTCTTCCTCGTGACGGGGCATCCTCTTTCATTTTCGGTTTTTCGTTCGCCCGGAGAATGGGGCGCGGACATGGCTTGCGGGGAAGCTCAGCCGCTCGGCTTGGGACTGAACTTTGGCGGGCCGTATGTCGGTTATTTCGCGGCCAGTCAGGCGTTGATGCGGAAGATTCCGGGACGTTTGGTGGGCCTGACGACGGACCGGCGGGGAAAGCGGGCGTTTGTACTGACTTTGCAGGCCCGGGAACAGCATATCCGCCGCGAGAAAGCCAGTTCGAATATTTGCTCGAATCAGGCGTTGTGCGCGCTGACCGTATGCGTTTATCTCGCGGCAATGGGTTGGGACGGGCTCCGGGAAGTTGCTATGCTGAATGTCGAAAAGGCTCGCGCGTTGCGCGAGCGGATTGCCGCTCTCCCCGAATTCGAAATTCCTTTCGGAGGGGATATCTTCAATGAATTTGTCGTGCGTTCCCGCAAGCCCTTGAAACCGCTGATGGAGAAGTTGCGGGAGAAGGGGATTCTCGCGGGATACGCTTTGGAGAAATCCTATCCGGAATTGAAGGACCATTTTCTGGTTACGGTGACGGAAAAAAAGACGGATGCGCAGATGAATGAACTGACGGAAGGCTTGGGGAGCCGTCGATGATGGAAGACAAGGCGGCGGTTCGGAAAGAGGGAAAACGGGAATGGTGCGGCATGACGGATGAGCCCAACATCCTTATTTTCGAGAAAAACCGTTCCGGTAAGAGGACGACGGGTTATGTGCCGAGTCCTTCTTCGGAGGCCAAGCGTCTGATTCCCGACAGCCTTGCGAGGAAAAAAGATGCGATTTTCCCGGAAGTCAGCGAGAGGGAAATCGTTCAGCATTTTCTGAGGCTTTCACAAAAGAATTTTTCGGTGGATACGCATTTTTATCCTCTGGGAAGCTGCACGATGAAATACAATCCCAAGATCAACGAAGAAATCGCGAACCATCCGTCGTTTACGGGGCTTCATCCTTATCAACCCGAAGAGAGCGTTCAGGGGATTCTCCGCATTTTCTGGGAGTTGGAGGAATGGCTCAAGGGGGTGACGGGAATGGACCGGTTTAGCCTTCAGCCGGCCGCGGGGGCTCACGGGGAACTGGTCGGGATGATGATCGCGAGGGCGTATCACGATTCGCGGCGGGATTTCGCGAGACGGCAGGTGATCGTGCCTGATTCGAGCCACGGAACGAATCCGGCGAGCGCGGCGTTTTACGGATTTGAGGTGATTACGATTCCCTCGGATCCGCGGGGGCGCGTGAATCTCGCCGAGCTTGCGAAGGCCGTGAGCGAAAAAACGGCCTGTCTGATGATGACCAATCCTAATACGCTGGGATTGTTTGAAGACGATATCCTGAAAATTCAGAAGATGATGCATGAGAAAGGGGCGCTTTTGTATTACGACGGCGCGAATATGAATGCCCTGCTCGGGATTGCGAGGCCCGGCGATATGGGGTTCGATATGATCCATCTCAATCTTCATAAGACGTTTTCCACTCCCCACGGCGGAGGCGGCCCCGGGGCGGGTCCCGTCGGAGTGAAGAAGGCCCTCGAGAAATTTTTGCCGGTGCCGTTGGTGACGCGAAAAGGGGACCGGTACGGGCTGGATGATGACCTTCCCGATTCCATCGGGCGGGTTAAGGCTTTTTACGGCAATGCCGGGATTTTGCTGAGGGCCTATGTCTACATGCGGCGTTTGGGGAAAGAGGGCTTGGAGCAGGTGAGCCGGGACGCGGTTTTGAGCGCCAATTACCTGAAAAAAAACCTGCAGTCGGCGTTGGAGATTCCCCACGGCGGGTTTTGCATGCATGAGTTTGTCGCTTCCTCGGAACCGTTGAAGCGGTTCGGGGTAACGGCGGGCAATATCGGGAAAAGGCTTTTGGATTACGGGATTCACGCGCCGACCGTTTATTTTCCCCTGATCGTCAAGGAAGCTCTGATGGTTGAGCCGACGGAGACGGAATCCAAGGAAACTCTGGACCGCTTCTGTGAAGTGATCCGGAAAATCGTCCGGGAATCCGAGGCGGATCCCGAATGCCTCAAAAACGCCCCCCATTGTTTTCCGGTCAGCCATCCGGACGAAGTCAAGGCCGCAAGAGAGCCTTTGCTAACCTACCGGGCTTTCCTCGGACGCCAAGACCGCCGCGATCGGTCGGATCTTGTTTCCGGTATCAGTTTTTAATGAACCGCAGTTGGCGTCTGATCGATTCGGGATTTCAAACGGCCGCTTACAATATGTCCTTCGATGGCCGGCTTTTCGAGGAAGCTCTGTCCGCCGGGGATTTTTCCCCTGCGCTCCGGATTTACGGATTCCGGCATCCGGCCGTAACCTGCGGATATTCTCAAAAGGATCTCGCGCAGAAGATTAAAACGGGGATTGAATCGGCCTTCCGGATGACCGGCGGAGGACTCGTGTTTCACGGGACGGATTTCACGTATGCCGTGATTGCTTCCAGGATGCATCACCCCGGGTTTGCTTCGATCGAGACTTCCTACCGTATTTTCCATGAAATCATCCGGGAGGCGTTTGCGAAGGGCGGAATCGAAACGGAATTGTTCAAAGGGGGCGGCCGAAGAGCTCCGGGAGGGTTTTGCTTTACGAATCCGGTCCGGAATGACGTGATGTTCAAAGCGGAGAAGGTTGCCGGCGCCGCGGAGAAACGTTCCAAAGGAATTTTTCTCCATCAGGGCACCGTAGAATTGGCCCCTTTCCTGAAAGAGGGGGCGGGTTATCTTTCGTTTTATGAAAAATTTAAGCAGTGGTTTTTAGAGGCGTTCCGGGCTTATTTCGGGACGGAATTTGTGATAGAATCCGGTCCGGTTGAGTTGTGATTAACGCATGTTTCTTCAGGCTCTGCGAGTTTCATCTTGTGACTTGTGGCTTGTGACTTAAAACTCAAGGTTTTTCCCTAAATGACATGGACCAAGCAAACGATTTTTTAGCCAAATTAGAAGCGATTATTGAAAAGCATCCCAAGTACAAATTGGAGGCTTATAATTTCCTGCTTTCCGGGCTGAATTATACGATCCGGAAATTGCCGGCGCCCCGCCATGTTTCGGGGCAGGAACTGTGCGAAGGCTTAAGGGAGTTTGCCCTGGACCAGTACGGTCCGCTGGCGAGACTGGTGCTGGAGCACTGGGGGGTCACGACGACACGGGATTTCGGCGAAATGGTTTTTATCCTGGTTGGGGAGGGGATGATGTCGAAGACGGAAGAGGATTCCGTTTCGGATTTTGACGCCGTGTACGATTTTAAGGAGGCCTTCGAGAAAAAATATGAAATCGATCTTGAGAATCTCGACTTTTCGCTGAAACCGGAAACGGACGAGGAAGATTCGGAAGGACCGGAAGATGTCTCAGGCGACAGTTGAAAAAATCCTTGCGGGTTTGAATGACGCGCAACGGGAGGCTGTGACCTATGAGGGCGGGCCTCTTTTGATCCTCGCGGGTGCCGGGAGCGGCAAAACCAAGGCCTTGACGCACCGGATCGCCTATTTTTTGTCAAGAGGGGTTCCTTCGTTCAATGTCCTGGGGGTGACGTTTACGAATAAGGCCGCGGGGGAAATGCGCGAGCGGGTTCAGCGGCTGGTGAAGCGGGAAGTTTGGATCAGCACGTTTCATTCCACTTGCCTAAGGATTCTCCGGCAGGAGGCGCAGGCCGCGGGGCTGCGCCGGGATTTTTCGATTTACGACGACAACGACCAATTGGTGCTGATCAAAGAATGTCTCGCCGAACTTCACTATATCGAAAGACAGATCAATCCCAAGGCGATCCGTGAAGCCATCAGCCGGGCCAAAGACTATCTGAAGGGACCTGCCGCGATGTCCGCCGAAATCGGAGATTTTTTCGACGAGGTGACGGCCAAGACTTACGAGCTGTACCAGAGAAAACTGACGGCGTTCCAGGCGCTGGATTACGGCGATCTGATCATGAAAGCCGTCGAACTTTTCGAGAGGGTCCCCGCCGTTTTGGAATCCTATCAGGAGCGCTTCCGGTATATTTTGATCGACGAGTATCAGGACACCAATCA
>JAKQXH010000105.1 GCA_029561555.1 Candidatus Omnitrophota bacterium | reverse complement strand
TCGGCCACCCGCCGCCTCATCGGTCGTCGCCACTCCTTATGGTCGCGGCTCCATTAAAAAAAGTTCGGCGGCTCCCTTCAAATCCCCTTATCAAAAAACAATCGGGACGGGGGGATTTGGCGCCCTTCGCCCTGCGCTTCGCTTCGGACTCCGGGTCGGCCACCCGCCGCCTCATCGGTCGTCGCCACTCCTTATGGTCGCGGCTCCATTAAAAAAAGTTCGGCGGCTCCCTTCAAATCCCCTTATCAAAAAACAATCGGGACGGGGGGATTTGAACCCCCGGCTTCTTGGTCCCGAACCAAGCGCTCTAGCCAGGCTGAGCCACGTCCCGAAATACCATAATATTGCTTTTCAAAAATCCTTTTTCGGGACTTGTGCCGACTGCCTTAAAGCTTTTCGATCATTAATCCTCAGTCGGTACGTCCCGAAATACAAAACCGCTTAGGCCCAAATAGGAGACCTCTTACTTCCGAATCAATAGATTCTTTCCCAGCCGGGATTGGGGATTATACCACAAGAGACCTTATCCGCTCACTTCAAATTCTTCAAATCCTTAAAAAATTCACAAGAGGAACCGCCTCATACCGGAATTCTTTTTCCCATTTCTCGAGCAGCCATTGAGCGGGAGTTTTCTCGGGCGTAATAAAATCCTCCCAAATACTTCCCAAATAAATCGTTTCATCCTCCCCCGAAGCATTCCGTTCACCCTGCCGCTTCAACCCCGCACAACTGATCCGGTAAAGCTCCCGGACAAGATCCCATCCCCGGTACGTCCCCAGAAACGCGTCCGGGCCCAGAGCTTCCATTTGCACGTGGAAAGATTCCCTCTCCTCCCAGGAAAAATTTTCCGTCAGCTTCCAGACCGCCTCACAGGATTCTTCGTCATAGAGAATCCCTTTCCAAAACGCCGCCACCGCAGGCCCCTGCCCGAAGCGTTGTTCATCGGCCCCCCGGATTTCGATACGGTTTTTAAGCCTCGCTTCCGGAAACACCGTGCTCAAATGCAGGTCGAAATCATTCCGTGTCGCCGGAAAGTTTTCCCACCCGTTGCTGAGAAATTCGCGAAACGATATCGGCGGCATGGCAATCCACTGATCGCCCCTTACGATAAACATCATGGGAAGGTCCAACGCGTAATTCAGATAATCGTCGAATCCCGCGTTTGCCTCAAAAAATTTCCGGATCAAACCGGTCCGCGCGGGATCCGTTTCTCTCCAGACTTTCATTCGGTAAGTCAAAAAACCGTTCGGTTTTCCGTCCGAAATCGGTGAATGCGCAAACAGCGCGGAGACAAGCGAACCGGCACCGTAAACGGCCCTGAGTTTTCGCATCGCATCCCGTTCGTCCTGAAAATCAAAACTCACCTGACTGGCCGCCGTCCGTTTCATCATGTCGTGGGCAAGAGGGCCCCGTGAGCCGAGATAATGCTTCATAATTTCATAACGCCGCTTCGGGACCCAGTCCAATTGCTCCCGGCCGGAAAAAGGCTGAAACCCGACTCCCAGCCAGGCCGCTCCGAAACCTTCAGAGACGTTTTTGAGCTCGCGGCGAAAATTTTCAAGCTGGCTTCGGATATCATGGATCGTGCGCACCGGTCCGGCGCTCAATTCCAATTGTCCGCCCGGTTCCAGCGCCACATAGCTCCCGCCACGCTCAAGGGCAATCACATGCCCCCGTTCTTCAATCCGCCGGTAACCGAATCGATCGGCTAAGACGGCCAAAACGGATTCGACTCCCTTTTCCCCGTAATAAGGCAGGGCCTGCCCCGTTTCGGAGTGAACGCCCAATAATTCCCATTCGATTCCGACTTGATACGCCGAGCGGGCCTTCCGAAATTTCGGAAAATAATCTTTTAACTGTTCCGCCGTCAATACGGACTCAAGATCCTCCGGTTCCACATAAGTGCTCATGGCCTGCCCTTTCTATTCGCCGAAACCATCTCCTTTTAAAGCTTCCTCGTCACGACAATATCATAAGCCGCGAAATCGCTTCGGGAAACAGTAAAAAAAGGCGGGAAGCCTTATCAGGCGGCGGGAGAAACGGCGGCGGGAACGGACTCTTCGGTTTGTACCGGAGGCGGCAATAGCGGAGACTGAGTTCGTTCCAGGTAAAACAACGCTTCCTTCATGACTTTCTGAAAAACAGGGGCCGCAACCGTTCCCCCGTAATAAAGCGGTTTGGGATCATCGATCATCACCACCATGCACAATGCCGGCCGATCCGCCGGCGCAAACCCCATGAAGGACCCTATGAAATTGCTGTGCGAATATCCTCCTCCGGGATTCAGTTTTTGCGAAGTCCCCGTTTTTCCCGCGACTTGAATCCCTTCGATCCGGGCCGTCTTTCCGGTCCCTTCCTCAACCACTTTTACCAGCATTCCCCTCATATCGGAGACGGTTTCATCCGACAGGATCTTTTCCCCCTCGGCCGGGGGAAAATTTTTCAAAATCACCCCGTATTCGTCGCGGAGCTCCCGTACGATTCGCGGCTTGACCAGATATCCTCCGTTCGCCACCACGGACATCGCCCGGACCATCTGAAGGGCCGTCGCGGCAACTTCCTGACCGAACGGAACCGCCGTGATGGAAAATCCGGACCACCGGTTCAGGGGGTGGACAATACCGGGCACTTCTCCCCTTAAATCCACTCCGGTCAAATCCCCGAATCCGAACATCTTGATATATTGATAAAGCAATTTTTCCCCGAGCAATTTGGCGATTTTGCAGGTGCCGATATTGCTGGACTTCACCAGGACCCCCGTCGTCGTAAGCTGCCCGTACGGATGAACGTCATGCACGACTCGCTTCCCGCTCGCGTGCCAGATCCCATTTTCGCAAAAGAAAGTGTCCTCCGGAGTCACCTTGTGCTCGTTTAACGCGGAAGCGATTGTGATAACCTTGAAAATCGATCCCGGCTCATAGATATCCGTAATCGCCCGGTTCCGGATCGCGTCTTCCACCGGCATCTTCCCGTCATTCGGATTGAACACGGGCCGGCTGGCCATCGCAAGAATCGCGCCGGTACGCGGTGCCATGACGATCGCGCAGGCCCCTTTGGCTTTCCATTGCACAAACGAGGCGTTCAATTCCCTCTCCACCAAATGCTGGATGAATTGATCGATGTTCAGGACCAGGTCGCATCCGTTCCGGGGAGAAATCATCCGCTCCTCGAAAACCGGGATCTCCCTTCCGAACGCGTCGCGCCTTGAATACCTTCTTCCGTACTCCCCCTGCAAATAAGAATTGTAGGCAAGCTCCAGCCCTTCCAGCCCTTCATTGTCAATATTGCAGAAACCCAGCACATGGGCCAATTCCTGCGCATGCGGATAAAATCTCTTATATTCGGGCTGAAGACCGACGGCCGGGTGCCCGATCTTCCGGATTTTTTCGACTTCCTGATCCGTGACTTTTCGCTTGATCCAGATAAACGCTTTATTCCGCTTCAGTCTCGCTTCGACCCAATCCGGTTTCAGGCTGAGAATCTCCGCCAGCGTCTCGGCAAGTTCGGAGCGCGTCTGTTCCGATATCAGACGCGGCATGGCATAGACCGAAAGCGCTTTGATCGTCGTCGCGAATTTTTTCCCTTTCCGGTCCAGGATCTTCCCGCGCTTGGGCTCAAGCTGAATCACAATCACATTCTGCTTGCGGGCGACTTCAAGAAGGCGGGCGCGCTTGAAAAATGCCAGGTCGGAAAGCCTGAAGAAAACGAGCCCGAACAGCAGCAGGATGAAAAAACTGATGAAGGAAAAACGGGGGAACCCCTTCTTCCGCTTCTCACTCCCCCTTGGGAAGAATCGTTTTGGCATGTGCGTTGCGTACAAATTCGAACAGCGAAAAGAATGAATCCTTCGCGGGAATCTGAATCCTCTCGATCGGGTCTTCAATTTGAGGACTCACGAAAGCCTTGATCTCCTCGGGGATGATCAGCGGAATATTGTTCTCCTGCACTTTTTCCTCCAACGCCTCCAGCGCCTTTAATTTCGATACGCGAATTCTGACTTTCTCCACCACATCCTGAATCCGGACTAACGTCTGGCGCTTGGCCTGAATGGAATAGGAAACCCGGTACAATTCGATTTGGAAGGCCGTGTAGAGAAGACAGCACGCGGTCATCACGGACACAATCGCAAAGCTTCTCAGCACTTTTACCATCGCGACTCCTTCTTAAGAATCCTTTTCATTATTTAGAACGGTTCCGCACCGGCGAACTTAAGCTATTTTTTCCGCCGCTCTCAATTTTGCGCTGCGAGAAGAAGGATTCTCCGCAATTTCCCCCGCGGTCGGGCAAACCACTTTTTTTGTCAAAATCCGGATCCTGCCGGCCTGGCTTTCCCGGCGAAACATCTGTTTCACAATCCGGTCTTCCAGCGAATGGTAGGACAATACCACCACGCGCCCGCCCGGGATCAGATAGCGAATCGCCTTGTTCAGGCCTTCCTCCAGGGCCTCCAATTCCCGATTAACCGCAATCCGGAGCGCCTGAAAGACTTTAGTAGCCGGATGAATCCTGCCTGTTCGGGGCACCCCAGCACTAATGACATCTGCAAATTCTCGAGTAAATTCAAATGATTTCTCCCTTCTCATCCGGACGATTCTCGCCGCAATCTTTCCCGCATACCGTTCCTCCCCGAAACGGAAGAAAATATGCCGAAGTTCTTCCTCCGGCAGCGTATTGACGAGATCCGCCGCCCGTTCCCCGGTCCGCTGATCCATGCGCATGTCCAGCGGACCCTCCCTCAAAAAACTGAACCCCCTAGCCCCTTCGTCCAACTGATCCCTAGAGACTCCCAAGTCAAACAGAAACTTGTGAACCTTCCCGATCCCCACTTCATTCAAAACTTCGTCGAACTGCCTGAAATTACAACGCCGAATAATGACATTCTTCCTGCCTTCCAACTTCGCTTCCGCGCGCCGGATCGCGTCGCCGTCCTGATCGATTCCGATCAAAAGCCCCGCCTCTCCGATACGATCGGCAATCGCTTCCGCATGTCCCCCCCCGCCCAATGTGGCATCCACGATCACCTCCGAGGCCTCCGGCTCCAAAAACTGAAGGACCTCTTCCCTCAAAACAGGGACATGCAACGCCTTAACTCACTGAAGGCAAAAGCTCCGGAGAGCCTCTTCCTTGGAACTGTAAGACTCGATCAGCTTGCTGACGCCGACCATCCGGAACGTCTCCGAAACCTGACGGTGCAGGTTGCAGAGTTTAACGTCGCCGTTCAGGGAACGTAAGAGCTTAATTCTCTCGATCAGAATCCCCAATCCCGCAAGATCCACCTGCCTTGTTTTCACAAGGTCCAAAAGCACTTTCTTGTGATTTCTCCTGAGCAGCTGGTTCATTCTCTGCTTGATCTTGACCATTGCCGCAGCGTCAAGACGAGAGGAACAGGTCAGAATATCCACCGACATGACCTTCTCCCCCATCCTGTCATTCCTTGCGTGATACACCATAGCCTCACCCCCCTTATCATCCGTTTGTCTTTTAGGAAATTCCCGCACATTGGCATCCGTCTCTGAACTTAGATTTGATGAAATACGCTCTTTCGCAATTTCTTTATTCACGACTCTTCTCCGGATTGGAATCCAAAAGCTTTTCCGCCAAGTCCTCAAAAGAATTCATGGAATTATCGATAAACTCCCGCCATTTTTCCTTCGCCCAGATTTCAATACGGTCCGAGACCCCGACAATCATGACGTTTTCCTTGATTTCCGCATACGCCTTCAAGGTCTGAGGGATCAGGACCCTCCCCTGCTTGTCGCAAATCACCTCGCACGAACCGGAAAAGAAAATCCGGTTGAAATTTCTCGCGCCCTGCTTGGTGAAAGACAATTCCTTGAATTTTTTCTCAAGGGCTTTCCACTCGTCTTCGGTGAACAAAAAAAGGCAGCGATCCAATCCCCTCGCGATGAAAAGCTTGTCCGCGTACCGTTCTTTCAAAATATCGCGGAACGACGACGGGATAATGATTCTCCCCTTTTTATCCAGTGAATGTTCATATTCCCCGTAAAACATTGTCTCCCACTTTCCTCCACTTTCCACCACAAAATGGCACGGTAAGTCTATCCCCCTCCACTTTATGTGTCAAGAAAAAAAGTAATATTTTTTAATAGTATTGATAAAAATCTATATTTTGTGCTAATTCCGGGAATTGAGCCTATTAGTAGGTATTTTCGGGAGAAATAATGGCAAAAATGGTTCGGAAGACTGAAACCGCAAAAAATCATTAAGCGACAGAGAATGAGAACGGGTAGTTTTAGAAAATTTCGGGAAGATGAAGGATGAAATTAATGGGGATTAATTCTACTTTTGCTCGTACAAAATCCGGGAGCAATTCTCGCAAACCACAATCGCCTCAAGCAGCCTGACTTCATTGACAACTTGCGCCCGTAAAGTCATATGGCAGGAGCTGCAATTTTCACCTTCGATCGGGACCAAAGCGACGCCGCTTTTCTTGGCAAGAATTTTTTCATAGAGAACGGCCGTTTCCGGAGCCACTTGATTCATCAATTCTTTTTTTTGGGCCTGAAGCTCGTCGATTTTCTTCCGAAAGGATTCTTCCGTTTTCTTGAATTCGGCTTTCTGGTCCTGAAGTTTTTTCTCTTCCTGTTTTTCATTCTCACGCCCCTGAGCCAGTCCCCGGGCGGATTTTTCCACGTCATCCATCAGAACCAGAATAGTTTCCTCAAGCAAAGAGTTATCGGCTTTGACCGAAGCGATCTCATGCTGGATCGCGCTGTATTCCTTGTTTGTCTTGACCTGGGTCAGCTGTCCCTGGAATTTCCGGATCTGCTCCTCCTTCTCGGAAAGTTCCAATTCCTTCTCTTTCTGCTTCAGCTGAAAATCCTTGTGTTGCTTTTCAAGGTCCTTCACCTGTTTTTTTGCTTCTTCGCACAAAAGCTCGCAGGCCGAGATCTTCCCGGGAATAGACAACAATTCCTGCGTCAGGTCGTAAATTTCCTTATCCAATACTTGGACTTGTTTTAAGATTTCGATATCTTGCTGTATTTTTGTCGTTTCGGTCATGAAAATCCCTTCCTTGCACGTGGAGAAGCTATTATATGAATAATCTCCGCCCTGACAAGGAGATTTCCTGACCGGAGGGCTCATCCGCAGGGCCGGGAAGCCCTCGAAATCACTGTGCGCGGGGAAAAAGGACGGAAAATCTTTCGGGGCTAACCAGGCCTGAAAACGCATCAATCTCGGGAGGGGCCAACTTCCCTTTGTCGAAAAATGCCGATGTTTCTTCGAGAGGCATCCGGTCCTTGAACAAAGACCATTCAAAACTGCCGAAATTTCTCGGTCCGATAACCGATAAAACCGAATCGATTCCGCCGCACCATTCTATTTTCTTTCCTAAGAACCTTTCCGCCAAGTCGCTCCATGCGGCTCCGATAGAGTTCAAATGCCCGGTAACCGTTCCCTCCTTCCACACAACGAAAATCCGGCCGTGAAAAATCCCGGCCATTCCTTTCAGCAAGCGGTAAGCATGCTTGAGACATCGCAGCGAAGGCTCCAGCCGGAAAAGGATCCCATCCAAATTCGAAACGGCGGCGGTCCTGGCATTCGGAGACAGCCACGGAATATCCAGAAAAACAAATTTGGTTTGCCGGTTATAGGATTTCTGCCGCCAATCCTCCCAAGGATCTAGACGGATCAAATCACATCGGGGAGGCATGAACGCTTCGGGGAGTTTCGTTTCTCCCGGACCCGTTTCAGGGTGAAAATCGACCAGGAGGACTTCATCGGAAGGGATCCCTGATTTTTCGGCTAAAGACAGAATCAGCGAAAGCCCGCATTCTTCCAGGGAATCGACGGCTCCTAAAATAAACGGATTCGTTTTGGTTTCTTTGGGAGAATCGGCGCCCGAGAGAAAAAGGTGCGAGACCTCTTCGAGAGTTCTCTTGTTTTTCTTCTCATACTCCGGATTCAACAGTCTTGGCTCCCGTCTCGATGATGGAATCGGCCCCGCCGAAAGGATTGGCCTCCGTGTGAGGATTCACGGGATCGCACATCCATTCGCCGTCGACAATGAATTTATAGCGATAAGCTCCGTTCCCCAACCGATAAAGCTTCCTCCAAACCCCGTCCGCCTTGATCGGTTTCAGCAGTTCTTCCGGAACCCAGTTATTAAAATCACCGGCAATCTGGACGCAACGCGCGCCGGGCGCTTTGATCGAAAAAAGCGTCATCTGAGCGTCGTCAAGGGGCTTTTCACTGACCACGGAACGGGACTCCTCTAAAACCGCCGGTATCGCAAAATGATCCATCGTCGTTTTCTCCTCTTCGGGTTCAATCAGTTCCGCGCTGAGTGAAAGGAAATCCTGAAAGACCACCGAATTCCGGTCGTATTCCGAGATCGGCTTCCCCAAAGCGGCGGCTTCTTTCAACCGGACGGAGTGATGGATTACGGTCCTCAGGAGTTTCCGGGAAAACAACCGCTGGAGCTCCTCCTGTATCCGGCGGGAAAAGCGGGTCCGGCCGTCAAAATCGTTTAAAAGCGCCCGGACCGTAATCTGATGGCCGAGCGCGTCGGTCATTAACTTGACCGTTTCGGAAATTTTGGTCAATCCGTGGAGAGAAAAATAGGAACACTCGATCGGAATCAGCAATTCATCGGCGGCCCGGAACGCATTAAACGTTAAAAGCCCCAGATTGGGGGGGCAATCGATGAACACGAAATCATACTCCCCCTGAATTTCCTGGAGTTTCCTAAATAGGCGGTTTTCCCGCTCCGGCGCTCCGGCCAGTTTCTGCTCGATCGCGCTCAAAATAATCTCCGAAGGCAGCAGATGCAAAAAGTTTGAAAGCGGGATGCGAAGATCCGGGATATGCCCGGAAGAGCCCTCTTCCGCGTCAAAAATATCGTAAACGCTTCGGATCACTTCCTCCGCCTTGACTCCCAGCCCCAACGTGGAATGGGCCTGCGGGTCCAGATCGATCAATAGAACTTTCTTTCCCAGAAAAGCCAAAGACGCCGAAAGATTGACCGAAACCGTTGTTTTACCGCATCCGCCTTTTTGATTCGCCACGGCAATGATTCTCATTTTGGATTCCTCCCTTTAGATTAGAAGGCTAACAAAATTCCGAACCGGATATTTTTAAAAATCCGAAGAAAGAGGAGACACGAACCCCCCGATCGGGGAAAGGAAAACTTTCGAAGATTTTCTGCACCGATAGCCGGATTCCCGCTTTTGAGACTGATTTTTTCGGGAAAAAGCGACCCGAACCGAATCGATTTTACGATTCTTGTTTATTGATAAACCGGACAGCCAGTCCGGTCTGACGACTTGCGACTTCGACTCGAATGATTTCAATGTCAAAAGTACGGTCTGAAGATGAAAGGGGCGGTTTGAAAACCGCTTGCGCGGGGCGGCTTTTAATGTCCCGGATATTGCGAACCGTCAACGCCGACTGCAAATCCAGATATTCGGCATAAAAACCCCCGTCGCTGAGGTTTGTGATTAAAGCGATGGTCGGGCAAATCTCGGAAGACGACACTTCGATCTTGACCGTCACGGGAATCGCGACTTCAATTC
>JAKQXH010000076.1 GCA_029561555.1 Candidatus Omnitrophota bacterium | reverse complement strand
TTGCCGAGGTCACGGGAAGCGGCCGTCTCTATTTCTACGATGCCATTTCACCCATTGTCGACGGAGAAACGATCGGGGCGGATCACGTTTTCTACGCATCCCGCTACGGCCGCGGTTCGGGAGACTACCTGAACTGTCCGATGACGGAGGAGTCGTTCCGGAAGTTTCGTGAAAATCTCCTGTCGGCGGCAACGGTTCCGCTGAAATCCTTCGAGGACATGGCCTGTTTCGAGGGTTGCCTGCCCATTGAGATCATGGCGGCAAGGGGCGAAAACACGCTTCTGTTCGGGCCCATGAAACCGGTCGGGCTGACCGATCCAAAAACGGGAGAAGCCCCTTACGCGGTGGTCCAGTTACGGCGGGAAAATGCCGAAGGAACCCTGTTCAATCTTGTCGGATTTCAAACCAAGATGACCTATCCCGAACAGCGCCGGATTTTCAGGACGATTCCCGGACTGGAGAACGCGGAATTCGTCCGCTACGGAAGCGTTCATCGCAACACTTATCTTCATTCTCCCCACATCCTGGACAGCCGTTTCCGCCTTCAATCGGACAAGCGCATCTTTTTCGCGGGACAGATCACCGGCGTGGAGGGTTATGTCGAATCGGCGGCTTCGGGTCTCCTGGCCGGAATCTTCGTATCCGCTTCCCTTGGGGGGAAAGAACCCTCCCCTCCTCCCCCGACGACGGCGCTGGGTGCCCTGATCCATTACATCACGCGGTCCGGCCAACCCTCTTTTCAGCCCATGAATGTGAATTTCGGTTTGTTCACACCGCTGGAAAACCGAAAAGTGGCCCGGAGATACCGGGGGATGCGCTATGCGGAGCGGGCCCTTCGGGATATCAAGGCGTGGAAGGAATCTTTGGAATGAAAAGAGCCTTCCGCATGATCCAACGAACGAACGGATCTCCGGAAGGCTCTTTGACTTGACTAGAAATTCTCGGCCAGGACTTCGAAATAGGCCTGCGGGTGCTGGCACGCCGGACATTTTTTCGGCGCGCTCTGCCCCTCGTACACATAGCCGCAGTTGAGGCAGTGCCACTTCACCGGCGTTTTTTTCGTGAACACTTCGTCATTGGTAATGTTTTTGATCAAGGCGCGGTAACGGGACTCGTGAAATTTCTCGACCTTGGCAATCTGGTCGAAGGTCCGGGCGATTTCATCAAAGCCCTCTTCCTTCGCGACGCTGGTGAAATCGGAGTAAATGGTCGTCCACTCGTGATATTCCCCGGCGGCGGAGGCCTCCAGGTTCGCTTTCGTATCGCCGATGACCCCGGCAGGATACCCGGCGACAATTTCCACGTCCCCCCCTTCAAGAAATTTAAAGAACAGTTTTGCATGCTCTTTTTCGTTTTCCGCTGTTTCCTCGAAGATCCGGGCTATCTGTTCAAAGCCCTCTTTTTTGGCCTTACTGGCGAAGTAGGTGTAACGATTCCTGGCCTGAGATTCGCCGGCGAAAGCAGCCAACAGATTTTTTTCCGTCCTCGTTCCCTTAAGCGATTTTGCCATGTCCTTCTCCTTTCCTAATGATTTCTGAAAAAGTCCCCACTTCAAAGAAGCCTCTCCTTAATTTTTTCTAATCTAAGA
>JAKQXH010000072.1 GCA_029561555.1 Candidatus Omnitrophota bacterium | reverse complement strand
GCCTCGCCGAACTGCGCTTGTGGAGATAGAGGAAACGGAGAAACATGGCCCAGATGCGGCGAAGAGATTGGCTCATGGGGTTTCCTCCGAAACGAGATCCCCGCCCCTGACGATTTTGATAAACGCCTGCTCCAGAGAATCCGACGCGAAGAGTTTTTGGATTTTCTCCGAAGTGCCTTCGGCGATGGTCTGCCCTTTGTTGATGAAGATGATTCTTTCGCACAGGGTCTCGATTTCGAACATGTTGTGCGAAGTGTAAAGAATCCCGATGCGGTTTTTGAGTTGGATGGTTTTGAGGATGCTCCGGACTTTATCGGAGATGTCGGGATCGAGACTGGCGGTCGGTTCGTCCAGGACCAATAGCTCCGGATCGTTCAGCAGGCTTTTAACGAGATTGACCCTCGTTCTTTCTCCCGAAGACAAAAGTCCGGTCAAGCGATTTTCCAGATGGGGGATTTCGAAGATTTCGAGGAGGGTGCGGATTTTCTTTTTGGGATCCGAAATGGTATAAAGACGGGCGAAGAGCATCAGGTTTTCGATAACCTTAAGATTGGGCGGAAGATTGGTGTAGGCGGATGAAAAATTGAATCTCGGGGAGATTTGAGTCCGGTGTTTCAGGGGATGTGCCCCCATGACGGAAATTTCTCCCGAAGTCGCGGTGAGTACCCCCAGGGTGATGTGAATGGCGGTCGTTTTCCCGGCCCCGTTGGGGCCGAGTAGACCCAGGATTTCGCCCCGCTTGAGGCTGAAGCTGAGCCGGTCGAGCGCGGTAATTTTACCGTAGGTTTTGCAGAGGTCTTTTGCTATTATTAACGGGTCGTTTGTGTCCATGAAATAGAATACGGATAAATGGCGGGAATTCTCTCATAAAATACCCCGGGAGTCCATTCATTCCCGGAGGCCGGAATTGCGGAGTTCCGGTTTTGAAATGTTTGTTCAGAGGCGGAGACACAGAATGGGAAAAGGCGATTTTAGAAGTCGGGAAAATGCTTGGGGGTGGGCTTTAAAAAGCGGGCTTGCTTTGACGGTTCTTTTTTTACTGTCCGGGTGGAGGCCGGGTCTCGCGCAGGCGTTCGATCATCAGTATTCCCGTTTGGGAACAGTCCTGGGGAAATATACCGTTGAGGGATTGGTCAATTACAAAAGGTTGAAAAAATCTCCGGGAGATTTGGACGGATTTCTTGAAAGCGCCAATGCACTTTCAAAAGAGGAGTACGATTCGTGGCGGGACCGGGAAAAGACGGCGTTTTGGATTAATGTGTACAACGCGACCGTGCTTCGTGTCGTTTCGGACTATTATCCGTTTGTGAAGCGACTGGATTGGAGAAGGTTTAAATACCCGAAGAACAGCATTCAGCAAATTCCGAATGTCTGGAAACAGAAATTGGCTAAAGTGTTCGGTCGGCAATACAGCTTGGACGAAATCAGGCAGGATATCCTGGCGAGAGAGTTCAAAGACCCAAGAATTTATTTCGCACTGACGGATGCCTCCATGTCTTCACCCCGCCTGCGGAATCTTCCCTATCTGCCGGATGTGTTGAGCACGACCCTTGACGAACAATGCCGCCGATTTTTAAAAGAACCCCAAAATTTTGAGAGGGCCCCTTCGGGCGATAAAATTTTCCTGTCCCGTATTTTTGAATGGCACCGGGAAGAGTTCGGGGGAGAAAACGGGATACTGGCCTTTGTCCGGAAATATGCTCCGGAAGGCGTCCGGGATGAGATTCCGGAGCGGGCGAAGATCAAGTGGCTGGAATATGAATGGGCGCTGAATGAAAAATGAAGAATGATTTCGATTCGGCTTCCCCCTTGCCGGAGGACCGGTTTCAAAAAAAACTTTCGGAGTACGGCGGTTCTCTGCATAAACGGCGGTTGAATACTCTGCAGGTCAATCTGGGGAAATTTTGCAATATGGCCTGCAATCATTGCTACGCGGAAGCTAGCCCTCGGGAGCTTTCTGAAAACATGTCTCCCGAGACCGCGGAAGCGATCCTGAATTTCCTGGACGGGTCGAAGGTCTCACGCGTCGATTTGACGGGCGGGGCGCCCGAATTGAATCCCAATTTCCGTTTTTTGGTCCACGAAGCGAAACGCCGGGGGATGCGGGTGATCGATCGCTGCAATCTCACGGTGCTGATAGAGCCCGGGATGGAAGACCTTGCCGAGTTTCTCGCTTCGAACGAAGTCGAGATCGTGGCTTCGCTTCCTTTTCACGCTTCCAAAGTTGCCGATCGCCAGCGGGGGCACGGCGCTTTTGACGTGTCGGTTGAAATGATCCGGCGCCTGAACCGGCTGGGTTACGGGGAGGAGGGAGGGGAACTTCTCCTTCATCTGGTGTACAACCCGTTGTCGGCTTGCCTTCCGCCGCCGCAGGATTTTTTAGAGGCGGAATACAAGGATTCGCTCCGGCGTGATTTCGGGATTTTTTTCAATCGACTTTATGTCATGACCAACATGCCGATTACCCGTTATGCGAAGCGCCTTCAGGTTTTGAATCAATACGAGTGCTATATGGATCTTCTCGAGAGGCATTTTAATCCGGCCAATCTGGACAGGGTGATGTGCCGCAGCACGGTTTGCGCGGGATGGGACGGCCGGTTGTATGATTGCGATTTCAATCAGGCATTGGGGAAAGGCTTGGAAGGGGACGATCCCTTGGCGGTTTTCAATACGCATGCGGAAACAATCGAAGGCCGGCCGGTTCGGACCGGGGAACATTGTTTGGGTTGTACTGCCGGGCCGGGGTCGGGCTGTTATGGGGCGTTACAAGCGGTAGAAAAGCATCTGGAGGCAAGATGAATTTTATGAGCGGCGGAGGCCGGAAGATTCGGGGAACCCTTCTGACCTGTTTTTTTATTTCCGGGGCCTGCGGATTGATTTATGAAATCGCATGGCTTCGCGTGATGGGGCTGATTTTCGGGAACACGACCTATGCGACGGCGACCGTTCTGGCCGGTTTTATGGCGGGGTTGGGAATCGGAGCGTTTTTTTTCGGGAGGAAGATCGATTTGGGAGGTGATCCCGTCCGCTTCTACGGGCTTTTGGAGGGGGGGATCGGGCTTTACGCCTGCCTGACGCCGTTTCTTTGGAAATGGATCGAAGGGATTCATATCGGCTTCTACCGTTTGTTCGAACCCTCTTTTTTCACCGCGAGCCTTTTTAAATTCGGACTTGCGTTTATCGCGCTTTTCATTCCCACGTTTCTGATGGGCGGGACTTTGCCGGTGATTTCGAAATTTTTCATCCGGGATCGGCGGGAGACCGGGCGATCGATCGGGCTTTTGTACGCTTTGAATACGGCGGGAGCGATTCTGGGAGTGTTTTTGAGCGGGTTTTTTCTCCTCTACGCGCTTGGAGTCTGGCAGAGCGTGCTTTTGACGGGGCTTTTCAATCTTCTGATCTTTCTGGCTTGTTTCGTGTTTTTGCGAATGATGCCCGGCATGAACGAGGAGGGGGATCGGGAACGCCTCTCCGGAGAGTCCCCGGCCGGCATGCCGTCCCGGCCGGCATGGATTTCTTTCGCGCTTCTGTTTCTATTCGGAGTCTCGGGCGCGGCGTCCATGATGTACGAAGTGGGTTGGACCCGGGTTCTCGCGATTATCCTCGGGAGTTCCGTTTACGCTTTCTCCCTGATGCTGATGACGTTTCTCGTCGGGATCGCAATCGGGAGCTATGGGTTCAGTCTGGTTTCGCGGCACCTGAAGGTGGATTTCATGACGTTTGTGGCGCTTGAGATGCTGACTGCTCTTCTGGCCCTGATCGGGATCAATTTTTTTGATGTGCTTCCGTATTATTTTGTGAAAATTTACGGCTGGAGCAAGGGCACGATAGGAATCATTGAATTCGGGAAATTTCTTCTCTGCGGGCTGGTGATGCTGCCGCCCACGATTTGTATCGGCGCGTTGTTTGCCTGTTTTATCCATGTCTTTCAGCGGAACGATTCATTGGGAAAGGAAGTCGGCACCGCTTATTTTTCAAATACGATCGGCACGATTTTCGGGTCGGCACTGACCGGTTTTTGGATTATTCCTTCCATCGGGATTCAGAATACCCTGATCGCGGCATCGGCACTTAACGCCGGAGTCGGACTGGCCGTTTTTTTCTTTCGACGCGAAAACTTTTCATTCAAAAGACTGGTGACGGCCGGGATACTGCTTTTTTTCGTCGTCCGAAGCGGATTCGCGGTCGAGCCGTGGAACCGGACCGTGATCGCGAGCGATGCGGCGGTCAAACCCTTCGATCTTGTCCGGTTGAGTCAAAAAGATTTTTTCCGGAAGATCGAAGGCCGGGAGCTTTTGTTTTATAAGGAAGGGGCCAGCTCGACGGTCAGCGTGAACCGGGTCCGGGACAATGTGTCCCTTTCGGTGAACGGGAAAGTGGATGCCTCGAGCAACGACGCGTTCACGCAGTTTTTTCTGGGGCATCTTCCCATGCTGCTCAATCCCCGGGCGGAAGAGGTGCTGATTATCGGGCTGGGGAGCGGCTCGACGGCCGCCGCGGTCGCTTCTTATCCCGTTCGGCGGATTGATTGCGTCGAATTGGAAGAGGCGGTCATTGACGCGGCAAGGAAATTTTTCTCCGATTTGAATCGCGGGGTCCTCGAGGATCCCCGGGTTCGGTTGATCGTCAATGACGGCCGGAATTATCTCCTCGTCAGCCCGGACCGCTACGATGTGATCATTTCCGAGCCGTCCAACCCCTGGATTGCGGGAGTCGCGAACCTCTTTTCGTATGAGCATTACAAAACAATGAGCGAACGCCTGAAACCGGGCGGAGTGGTGTGCCAATGGCTTCACGCCTACAGCATGTCGACGGAAGATCTTCGCATGATTATCCGGACGTTTTGTGCCGTTTTTAAAGACGTCAGTTTGTGGACTTCGTATTATCCTGATTTGATGCTGATCGGGGGAAACGAAGAGGGCCGTGAAATCGATTTCAATTATTTCCGGCGTGCTTTTGACGAATTCGGCGTTAAGAAAGATTTTGCTCCGTACGGGATCCCGGCCCCCGAAGGTGTTTTCTCGGGTTTTTGGCTGGATGATTTCTCGCTTCGCCGTTTGGGCGAAGGCGCCCGGCTGAACCGGGATAATTTCCCGTATCTTGAATTCTCCGCCCCCAAGTACCTTTATCAAAATACGCTGAGACCTAATTTCCTTTTTTTGGAATCAGGCAGGAGACTTGTTTTTCCCAATATAGTCGGCCTGGAACCGCCCATTCCTCAGAACGAACATTTTTACAATGAAATCGCCCGTGGCTATACGGCCAAAAGGATGTATCAGGATGCCCGTTCGGCGTTAAATGTTTCGGAAGTGATTGCGCCCGAAAACGCGGGATATCTCGAAGCCTCTGGGATTCTGGATTATGAAGAGGGCAATGACGAGGAGGCGGCGACGGTCCTTTCCAAAGCGGTGCTTTCGAATTCCGAGTCGGCGGAAGCGCATTATTATCTCGGCCTGACATTCCGGAGGAGAGAAATATTTCCGAATGCGCTTGCTGAAATGGGGGCGGCGGTTCGGATTGACCCGGAGAATAGCGTTTACCTATCAGGATTAGCGGATACTTTATACGATGCCCGGCAGTATGCCCCGGCACTTAAGATTTATGATCAGGTGCTTGCGTTGAGAAAGAACGATTTTCATGCGTTGAGCCGGATGGTGGACATTGCCGTTCAGATGGGGGATATCCCTCAAAGGCTGGTGATGTTGAATCTTCTGATTAACCGCTATCCCCATGAAAAGCAAGGGTATATGCAATTGGGGCATGTTTTTGAAAAGGGAGGGTTGCCCGCTCAGGCCGCTCAAATTTATGAAGCGATGGCCAAACAATTTCCGGAAGACCCTTTTCCGCAGGTCCATTTGGCGTCGGTTTACGAAACTCTGGGGCGAAAAACGGATGCCAGGAAAGCCGCAAAAAAAGCGGTTCGATTGGATGCGTCTCTGAGAAAGGATCCTGAAATCAAAAAATCACTTCACGGCTAAGCCCAAAAAGGGGATTAAAGAAAACGGAAAAAAGTGGCGTTATATTGGACGAATTGATTTTCCGGCGGAGGTTTTCTATGATTGAAGCCGGGATGCGGGGATAGAGGATGTTTCTCTTATTGCGGGATTATATAAAACGAAATACATCTTATTTGCGCCTTTTTCTCGTTATTTCTTTTGTAGCGGGTTGCGCGAGGAGTTCGCAAATAAGCCCTTTCTTTACGCCCGGGGCGGGGCCTACTTCCGTTATTGCTAATCCTTCCAACGTGATGCCGCATGACATTTATCATGAAGTCGGTCCTTCCGAAACACTTTGGCGGATCAGTAAAACCTACGGAGTTGACGCGGATGCGATTTTACAGGCCAATCACCTGAACAATCCGAATCAATTGAAAAATGGTCAGAAACTTCTGATCCCCGAAACTTTGGGTCCCCGGGCGGTGATTACGCTGTACCCGAACCGGCGCTGGACGCATATTATCGTTCACCACACGGCATCCGATTTCGGAAATGCCCGGACGATTGACAGCATGCATCACGACCGCGGGTTTTGGAACGGGTTGGGCTATCATTTCCTGATCGATAACGGAACGGTTGAAAAATTCGACGGGCAAATCGAAGTAGGCCCCCGCTGGGTCAAGCAGGAGGTCGGCGCGCATACGAAGGCGAGCAATATGAACGAACGGGGGATCGGAATTTCTTTGGTCGGGAATTTCAGCCAGGACCTGCCTTCGGAAAAGCAGATGGATTCTTTGGTGTTTCTGGTCAAGACCCTCCAGAGTTATTACCATATCCCCAACAAGAATGTTTTGGGCCATCGTGACGTGCCGGGTGCCAATACCGAATGTCCGGGCACTCGCTTTCCGTGGCGTGAATTCAAGCAGAAACTGGCTTCATGAGCTTCAATCCGATGAAACCTTCCGGCCGGACACTCGTAAATGCGCTTTGCGTGATTTTCGTATTGCTATTTTTGTCTCAGGGGTGTTCAAACCGCTCCTGGGTTGCCAATATCTACATGTGGAAAGCCGAAAATGCGTATACCAAAGCCCATGAGTTGCGCCTGAAGAAAGTTGCCTATGAATCCCGTCTGCCGTATTATCAGGATGCCTGCGGTAATTTTTTGAAAGCCTACAATGCGGATCCCCGAATTTTCACTCTCAACCGGATCGAATCGGCCGTGGATGCGTGTTCCCGAACCGGGGATTATCAAGGGGAAGAAACGTTCAAGGAGTTTTCCGAGCGGTATGCCAAAGAACATCCCCGCGAAGCCAGCTACGGGGACGCTTTTCCGATGGGAGACATGTAACGCCATTGATTGTAGTTGACTTTTTTTTCGTCTTTTCCTAACTTATCTTTTCGAAATACCCGCCGATAATACCTAACAAGGTATCCTATGCGCATAGCAAGCGGGCAGTTAACCGTTTTGGGGAGATTTTTTCTCTAGGGCTCTAATTCAAAAGGAGGAAGCAAATGGCTGTTTTTACACAATTTTCACACGGAGAAATTATTGCTCTGTGGACTGTCATGGGGACGGCGGTCGCGGGTCTGCTTTATGCGGTGATGCTGATGGCTCAGGTGCTCCGGGAAGATACCGGAACCGCCGAGATGCAGAAAATCAGCGGATCGATCCGCTTGGGAGCGAACGCCTATCTGTACCGGCAGTTCAAAACCATCCTGTTTCTCATCCTTTTGATTACCGCGGCGCTCTATTTTACGGCCGGGGAGAAACATATCGCGATCGGCCGGGCCTGCGCGTTTCTGATGGGGTCGGTTTTTTCCGCGACGGTCGGGTTCGTCGGGATGAATCTCGCGGTGAGGGGGAATGTCCGGGTGGCGGCGGCCGCGAACCGGCGGAGTTTCGGGGACGCGCTGAAGATTGCGTACCGCACGGGGACGATTACAGGAATGCTGACGGACGGGCTCGGCCTTTTCGGAGGGACTCTGATTTTTATGATTTACGGCGAAAAGGCCTACGAAGTGCTTCTCGGTTTTGGTTTTGGAGGGACCCTGCTGGCTCTGTTCATGCGGGTGGGCGGAGGCATCTATACCAAGGCGGCGGATGTCGGGGCGGATCTTGTCGGGAAAATCGAGAAAAATATTCCCGAGGACGATCCCCGGAATGCCGCGACCATCGCTGACAATGTCGGCGACAACGTCGGGGACTGCGCGGGAATGGCCGCGGACATTTTTGAGTCCTATGAAGTTACGATTGTCTCGGCCATGATTCTGGGCTGGGCCTCTTTCGGGCACAAAGGCGTTATTTTCCCGTTGCTGGTCCGCGCAATCGGAGTGCTCAGTTCCATTATCGGGACGTACGCGGTGAAGGCAAAAGAAGAAGTGCGGGACGCGATGAAGGCCATTAATATCGGGTTTATCCTTTCGGCCATTATCTCGATCATAGGGTTTACGCTTGTGGGGCTCTTCTATCTGAAATTTGAGGGCAAAGAGCAGCTTCCGTTCTGGTGCGGTCTCGGGATTGCCGGATTGGATATGCGCCCGGTTTGGACGACCATGGTCGGAATTCTGCTTGCTATCACGGTGAATCGTCTGACGGAATATTTTACGGATCCTTCCAAGAAACCGGTTCAAGATATCGCCGAATCCTGCCAGACGGGGCACGCGACGAATATTATTACGGGATTTGCTGTAGGATTGGAAAGTACGGTATGGGCGATTCTCGTCATTTGCATTTCGATCCTCATCTCCGCTTTCATTTATCAGGGGACGAATCCGACCTTTGTCGCTTACGGCGTGGCGATGTGCGGGATCGGAATGCTGACGCTGACGGGGAACAATATTTCCATGGATGTGTTCGGCCCGGTTGCGGATAACGCAAACGGTATCGGGGAAATGGCTCATTTAAACAAAGACGCGCGGCAAATACTTGCGGATCTGGACGCGGTGGGGAATACGACGAAAGCCATCACGAAAGGGATCGCGATCGGTTCGGCCGTGGTCGCGGCAATCTCTCTTTTCAACGCTTATATCACGGATATCAGCGCTATCACACGGCAGACTTTTGATCAGATCGCTTCCGCGTTGTCGGTTTCGGGGCCGAATGTTTTCATTGGGCTTTTGATCGGAGGCTCAATCCCGTTTCTTTTCAGTTCGCTCAGTATCAAGGCGGTAGGGAGGGCGGCTTTCCTGATCGTTAAAGAAGTGCGCGAACAGCTGAAGGATAAATTGATCTGGGAAGGGAAGAAACTTCCGGATTATGCCAAGGTCGTGTCGATTTGCACGGCCGCCGCGCAGAAGGAATTGATCCGGCCGGGGCTTCTTGCGATTCTCTCGCCGCTTTTGGTCGGGTTTCTGCTCGGGAAAGAGGCCCTGGGAGGATTTCTCGCCGGAATGATTCTTTCCGGCCAGCTGCTGGCGGTGTTTATGGCCAATGCGGGAGGGGCCTGGGATAACGCCAAGAAATTCATCGAAGACGGAAATATGGGAGGGAAAGGATCGGATGCGCATAAAGCTTCCGTGACGGGAGACACGGTCGGGGATCCCCTGAAAGACACGGCCGGTCCGGCATTGAATCCTCTCATCAAAGTGATGAACATGGTGGCGCTTCTTGCGATCCCGCTGGTGATCAAGTACGAACATTCCCGGATCGTGGGATTGGGTTCATTGGCGGTAACGGTTTTTCTTATTTTTCTGCTTCTGCGGGATCCAAAAATCGAAAAAGAAGCGGTAAAAACTTAAAAAGACTTAAAAATATTTGATTTACCGAAATACGCCCACGGCCGGGACGTTCCGGGAAACAGCTGGATCGATTGGCGGTGGGCGTTTTTTCTTGAAGGAGAATTGAGTCATGTCCATCCGATGTGGAATTGTCGGTTTGCCGAATGTGGGAAAATCCACGATTTTCAACGCTTTGACCAGAGCGAAAGTTCCCGCTTCAAACTACCCTTTTTGTACGATCGATCCGAATGTCGGAATTGTCCCCGTTCCGGACAAGCGCCTTGAGGAACTGACCGAGCTTTATCACCCTCAGAAAACGACGCCGACGACGATCGAATTCTACGATATCGCGGGTTTGGTAAAAGGTGCGTCCAAAGGGGAAGGCCTTGGCAACCAGTTTTTAACGCATATCAAAGAAGTGGAAGCGGTCCTCCATGTCGTCCGCTGCTTCGAGGATCCGGACGTGATTCATGTGTCCGGCAACGTGGATCCCATCCGGGACATTGAGGTGATTGATACCGAACTCTGCCTAAAGGACCTCGATACGATTTCGAAACGGCACGAAAAGGCGGAAAAGCTGGCGCGCACCGGAGATAAAGAATCCAAAGAGAAAATGCCGCTTTACGAGAAAGTAAAAAAAGCGCTTGAAGAAGGCGTTGCCCTTCGACGCCTTGGTCTTTCGGAAGATGAGAAGAAGGCCTTGCGGGATTTATCTTTTCTGACGATTAAACCGGTTTTGTATTGCGCCAATGTCACGGAATCGGATCTTCCGGCGGGAGGATCCCTGGTCCAAGCGGTACGGGAATGGGCCCAAAAAGAAGGGTCCGGTGTGGTCGTTATTTCCGGCAAAGTAGAGGCCGAACTTGTCGACCTTTCGGATGCGGAGCAGATTGAATATTTGAAATCTTTGGGATTGGAAGAACCCGGTCTTTTTAGTTTGATTCGTGCCGCTTACAAATTGCTGGATCTGATTACGTTTCTCACTGCCGGTGAAAAGGAAGTCCGTGCTTGGACGATCCGGCGGGGGACCAAAGCCCCGGAAGCGGCCGGCGTGATTCATTCGGATTTCGAACGGGGCTTTATCCGGGCCGAGGTGATGAATTGCGAGGATCTCGTCCGCCTGAAGTCGGCTGCGGTGGTGAAGGAAAAGGGACTGCTCCGGATCGAAGGGAAAGAATATGTTGTCCAGGACGGGGACACGATGCTTTTCCGGTTCAATGTTTAGGCGAGTTTGAATGAAACGGTTTCGGGTTCTTTATGCGGGAGACAGTCCGGTCGGAGGGCCTGCCAATTATCTTTTGGGAATTCTCAAAGCGGTCCGAGCGGATTTTCTGCATATTTCTCCTTCCGAAATTTTAAACCCGCGTTTTCTGAAGAAAAGATTTGATGCGATCGTCCTGAGTGATTTTTCGAAAAGACGAATGCCGTTAGCCTCGGAAAAAATCATTCACGCGCAGATAAAAGATGGGACCGGACTGGCCATGGTGGGCGGGTGGGGTTCTTTCTCGGGGCCTTATGCGGGCTGGAAAAATTCGATCATCGAAGAGATTCTGCCTGTTTCCTGCCGTTTGGGCGACGACCGGGTGAATTTTCCCGGAGGAGCGTTGATCGGTCTGAAAAATCGTCATCCGCTGTTTTGCTCCGTTTCTTTCCGGAATCCGCCCGCGATTTGCGGGCTGAATGCCGTTTGCGTCAAATCTCAAGGACAGCTTTTATTGAGCGCCTCAAGGATTGTTCCGGGTCAGGGCCGCGGCGCTTTAAAGCTGGACAAGCGGGAATATCCCCTGCTGGTGATCGACCGGGATCCCGGGAAGCGGATCGTCGCGCTGGCAACGGATCTGGCTCCGCATTGGTGCGGGGGACTTGTGGATTGGGGGCCGCGCAGGGTTAAATTGCCCGTATGCCGGAATATGCATGTTGAGCTTGGAAGTTTTTATGTCGGACTTGTTTCTTCTTTGATTCGATGGCTTGCACGCGCCGAGTAAGCGCGGCGGGAGAATAATCATGCTGGAATTTTGGGCTTCTTTGTTTTTTATCGCGCTGGCGGAAATGGGCGATAAGACTCAGCTGATTGCTTTGTCTTTCGCGACCCGCTATAAACCTTTGAAAGTCTTGGCCGGTGTTTTTATCGCTACTTTGGCGGTTCACCTTTTTTCCGTGATAATCGGCGAGAAAACCAGCGTTTTGATTCCTTTTTACTACCTCAAAATTTTAATCGGGATTTCTTTTATTGGCTTCGGGATTTGGACTTTAAAAGGCGATACCTGCGATGAAGGGAAGATCTCAAACATCCGAAGAACGGGCCCGGTGATGACAGTTGCGTTGGCTTTTTTTCTTGCCGAGCTCGGCGATAAGACGCAGTTGGCAACCATTTCTCTGGCGGCGGAATACCATTCGTTTTGGGCGGTTTGGATCGGTTCCACTCTGGGAATGGTTATGGCGGACGGGATTGCGATTGTGGTGGGTGTGGTTGCCGGGAGAAAACTGCCGGAACGGATGATTCAATGGGTTTCGGCGGGGATTTTCATTTTATTCGGGTTCGCAATGACCGTTGAAGCGGTTTTAAAATAAGATCAAGCATGAGAACGATCGCCTTATTGACGGTATCCAATGTTTTCATGACGTTTGCCTGGTATGGGCACTTGCGATACAAGAGCGTTCCGCTTTGGCAGGCGATTGTGGTGAGCTGGCTGATTGCATTTGTCGAATATTGCTTTCAAGTTCCCGCCAATCGTTTCGGCCATTGCCAGTTTTCGGCGGCCCAGCTAAAGACGATTCAGGAAGTGATTACCCTTATTGTTTTCTGCGTCTTTTCGGTTTTTTATCTCCGGGAAGGATTGAAGTGGAATTATTTGGTCGGATTTTTTTTGATGACCGGCGCCGTCTTTTTTATTTTTAAGAAATAGTGGCTTTAAACTTCCAACGTCCGGACTGAAGGCTGATTTTTATCCAGCCGGAACCGAAGGGCTTGTTCCAGAAATTCCGCCAGCTTTTCAAAGGGGATATCGTAAAAAAGTGTCCCCCGGTCTGCCAGCGAGAAACAACCCGTTTCTTCCGATACGACAAGGCATAGCGCATCGCAGGTTTCGCTGAATCCGACCGCCGCCCGGTGCCGGGTCCCCAATTCTTTCGGGAAGCGGGGAGATTTGGTCAGGGGAACGATGACTCCGCAGGCTGAGATGCAGGCGTTCCGGATGATTGCGGCACCGTCATGCAGGGCGCCGGGAGGCGTGAAAACCGAGAACAGCAGCTCCTGCGAAAGTTTTGCGTCGAGACGAATGCCTTTTTGACACCACGGTTCAAGGGATGTCGCGCGTTCCAAGATGATGAGCGCTCCCATTTTTGCCTGCGAGATCAATTTTGAGGCCGTTACGATTTCGTGAAAGGGGCCCTGTCTTTTTTTTAGTTCCCGGAGCGGGCGGGTTTGGGTACGCCATTGTGAAAAACTTTTCCACGCCCATTCGACAGAGAACCATAAAATTCCGAATATGAAAAGAATTTCCAGGAAACTTTCATGCCAGGAAGGCCCGTCTTTAATGAGGAAAAATCGGTCCCCAAACAGGCTTCCGTAGAGAACCAGGTAAAGATATAGATAGCTTTTTTCGTTGAAGGAGCGCGTTTTTAGGGCTCGGAGAACGATCAGGATCGCTAGGATTCCGGATAAGATATAAAATAGCATTTTTAAGACTCTCTTTCCGACATAATAGGGTGTCCTTCATTTATCGGCGGATTGTCCGGCTTGCTTTAGGGAGTGCTCAGGATGGCGGATGCAAGGCATTGAAGCCGCGGAATTTGCCGTGAGAAGGATTGGGAGGAAGCCAGGCGTCCGTGGGGCGATTTTTCGTTCGGTTTGTGGTAGATTATACGGGAATTTCGAAATAGTACTTGTGGGAGGAATGGTTTGATGCGGCGGTTGCCGGATTGCGTGAAAAACTTTTGGCTGACGGGGCTTGCTTTGTGCCTGCTCGGGATTTTGGTGTTTTCTCTCTATTGTCCGGTCAGAGATTTTGAATTTGTGAATTGGGATGATGATCTCCATGTCTTTCGCAACAATTCCATCCGGTCTTTTCACCTTCAGGATATACGATCCTGGTTTACGGAGCCTTGTGTCGGATTGTATATCCCCATTCCAATAATGACCTATGCCCTGGAGTATCATTTCTCGGGTAATGAGCCCGCCCGGTATCACCGGACTAATCTTTGGCTTCACGTTGCGAATGTCTTGCTTGTATTTTTAGTTTTGAAGTTTTTCTTCAGGAATCATTGGTTTGCTTTTTGGGGAGCGCTGTTGTTTGGGATCCATCCCGTTCAGGTTGAATCGGTAGCCTGGATTTCCGAGCGAAAGAATCTTCTTTACGCGCTGTTTTTTCTAATGTCTTTTCTTTGTTTCACGCATTTGCGGCGGAAAGGAGAGAAAAAAACACTCCCGTATGCAGCGGTTTGCGTCTTGTTTTTACTCGCCCTCTTGTCAAAGATTACGGCGGTGAGCGGACTGGCGATATTTGCCGCCTATGATTATTTTTACTCTGCTTCTTTTTCGAAGAGAAAGAAGGTTATTTATGTCTTGGGAACTGCGGTTGTAGGGTTCGCTTCCGTCCTGACGCTCAGACTTTATCCGCGGGTACTCCGGGTCTTGGCCGAGGGGAAGGTTTTTTCAGTTTGCTTTGACCAGGCAGGAAAATGTTTTTTGTACCTGAAACATATTTTTTGCCCGCTTGGACTTCGGATTTTGTATCCCGAAAAAATCTCTCTTCCGCTGGGAGACCTGGGAGGAATTGCGTTTGGAGTCATTCTTCTTCTATTTGGAATCGTGTTGGTTTACGGCATCATTAAACGCAAAGAATTTGGGTTCTGGATATTTTGGTTTCTGGCCTTTCTGGCTCCGGTGATCACTTTTTTCCCCGTTCCCGTCGGGGATCGGCATTTATACTTGCCTCTATTGGGCGTCATTGCGTTGGGAGTCCTGATCGGAAAGAAGTGGAAAACTCTATCTTCGATTTTTCTAATCGCGGTAATCTTTCTGCTGGTTCCGATTAGCCGGGAACAGATCGAAAGCTGGCGGGATAGCGGGCGGTTATGGGGAAGGGTTCTGAATTATGAACCGGACAGTTTTCAGGCCAATTTTAAATTGGCGGGTTTTTATGAAAGCCGGAAAGATTTCCGAAAGGCATTCGGTTTTTACGAGGAATTGATCCGGAAACACCCGGACGCTTTTCCCTATCCTTACGTGAATTTATACAATCTTTATACGCTATCGGGGCAGACCGGATCGGCGAAGAGAATCGCGGACGGGTTCAGGCGTTATTATCCGGCGGCGCCGGATCTGGATTTGCTGTATCGCATGCTTTTGCAATGGAAACGGGACCCCCGAAAAGGGATGTCTTTTTTTGACGAGGCCTTGGCGTTGAAGAAGGGAAATGCCGGGGCGTATGAAACGGCCGGCGAGATTTCTATGCAAGACGGGGATTTTGAAGAAGCCGCCCGCTGCTTTGAGGAAGCGCTTGCCGTCGATCCCGGATCGAAAATGCTACGCGCGAAGCGGGAGAAAGCCCGTTCGGCGGCCGGCCGTTGACGGGAAGGGAATTTCCCCGGGTGCGAGATATTTTTTGGATTTCGGGTTCCGCGAATGATTTTTTCTGGATATTCCGCTATGGATAAAGAAAATCGCCTTGATTCAAGCGTCAGCGTTCTGATGCTGAGCTATAATTACGGCCGTTTTGTTTCCCGAGCCGTTCAATCCGTTCTGGATCAGACTTACCGGAATTTCGAGCTGATCGTGGTTGACGACGGATCCCGGGACGATTCTTGGGAGCGGCTTTTGGGATATCAGTCGGCTTGTCCGGACCGCATTCACGTCTTTAGTCATTCCGGTCACGCGCATTTGGGGATCGTCGAAAGTCTTCAACTTGCTTTTTCAAAGTCAAAAGGCGGCCTGATCGCTTTCCTGGACGCGGATGATTATTGGCAGGAATCTAATTTGACGGAAAAAGTCGCCGTGCTCGGCCGGCATCCGGAAGTCGGCATTGTTTACTCGGGCTATCGGCCGTTTGGAGATCTTCCGGGATCGATATATTGGCGATTTTACGAAGCCTTGGCCCGGAGGGGCGTTCCCGCCCGCGTTCCGTTTGACCTGCTTCCGAGTTTGTTGCGCCGGAATCCGGCCGCGACTTTTTCGAATTTTATGACCCGGCGGGACTTGCTCCGAACCGTGCCTTTGCCCGGCAAGACGGAGAAAAATTATGATTGGTGGATTCTGGGACACATCAGTCTTGCCGGTCTTGCCTATTTTATTCCCGAAAAGCCGGTGTTTTGGAGGATTCACCGCGCGAGCGCCTGTTACGGACCCGTGACGAGAATTTCCCTGGGACGGCTGTTCTTTTTTCTGAAACGCTATTACGAATCCTTGTCCTTGACGTTTTTTGGGGCAGAGGACCAGAAGAGGGGTAACGGTAAAAATGCAAGGCGATTGAAACGGGCGATTTCGTTTTTAGAATCAGTCAGGAACCGGAGGCGGTACGCGTTGGGAAAAGAATTGGTTTTGAGACCGTTTGAAGCGGTAAAATTTCTGGGCTATATTTTTCTCCGGAATCTTTTTTTCGGAAAGCGCGCCGAATTTACCGGGCTGAAGCCGGTTTGCGCGGAGGCATGAGCGAAATGCGAAGGATTCCGCTTTGACGGACCATCCCGACGATCTGACGATCTTAACGCTTTTTTCGGGCGAATCCCCGCTTTTCAGGCCCTATTGGGATGCTTTGCGGCGATTGCGGAAACCCGGACGGGTTCAGCTGCTTTTTATCGACAACAGCGATGATCCGAATTTTTACGGGGCACTGAAAGGGACGGGAGGGGAAGTCTTTCGTTTTCCCGGCAAACTCCGGCTCGAAGATATTGACTGGTCTTTAGCCGAAGACTACATGAAAGTTCCCCGCCATTGCGCGAAACTTTATCATTTCGCAAAACCGCATGTCCGGGGCAGAAGACTTCTGATTTGGGAACATGACGTGATCCCCCCGCCGGATGCGCTGGCCCGGCTTGAGAGATGCGCTTTGTCAAAGCGGGCGGATATCGTTTCGGGCGCGATTCTTTCCCGCCGCCTGACCGAATATCAGGCCTGGCGGGTCCGGGAGGGAAAACCCGAACGCGGGATTTGGTTTGTCCCTTTGATCCGAAAGCCTAAGCGGGTATTTGCGACGGGATTCGGATTCCTTCTTTTGGATTCGAAATGGTTCCGGGAAATGCCGGTTTGCGTTCAGTCGGAGGGACTTCCTTTCTGGGGATGCGACCTGAACGCGGGGTATTGGGCGTTTCAGCGGGGTTTGCGCTGGTTTGCGGAGGGATCGGTTCGCTGCGCTCACCTGGAACCCGACGGACACGCGATTCAACTGGGGCATGTGCGGGATTTGCGCCGCGGGCGTTTGCTGAATTTGGCCGGGAAGGAATCGGATCTGTGAAAATGGTTCTCCCTTTTCCGGAAAACTGAAAATGAAATTTAAGACCAGCGCGATTGTGACCTGCCATAATTACGGCTGCTTTCTGCCTCAATGTCTTGACAGCCTGCTCAATCAGACGCTTCCTTTCCATGAAATCATCCTGGTGGACGATGCTTCGGAGGACGACACCTGTCGCATTTGGCAGAGCCGTTACCGGAATTCGGTCCGGTATGAGCGGGTCAATTTTTGTCAGGAAATGGAAGCCCGGAATTGGGGGGTCAGAAACTGTTCCGGAGATTTTCTCGTTTGCGTGGACGCGGATGACTGGCTGGCTCCCCGCTATCATGAAGCGATGATCGGTCCGTTGCGGGCGGATAGTCGGGTGGGGCTGGTCCATTGCGGAGTCGGCTTCGTCAGGGAAAAGGGTTCCGAATGGTTCGGGGCGCGGGATTATCGGATGATTCCGTTTCATTCGTATCAGCTTTGGAAATGGAATTTTCTGCATTCCACCGTTCTCTTGAGGCGGGAAGCCTGGTGCGGAGAGGAACGCCCGTACGGCCTGCGTTCGGTCCGGCAGGGGACTTTCGCGGAAGATTGGGATCATTCGCTTGAAATCATCCGCAGGGGATGGAAAGCGGCTGTGGTCAACGAGACGCTTGCTTTTTACCGTATCCACGAAAGAAATCAGTCCCGGGAAATCGCGAAAGATTTAAATACGCTCGGGAGCCGGTGCTGGGAGATCCGCGAAAAATATCTTACGCACGATCTTACCGTGGTCGTTTTTATTCCGGAAAAGAATTTCGCCCTGAAACGTTGTCTGGAGAATCTGAAAATGCTTTCCCTCCCGGAAAGGACCCAGATTATTTTCGCCGACGGGACGGCTTCGTCACCGGAGGATGCGTATCTGAGGGCGAACAGTTCGGATTATCTCAAGATCGGTGTTCCTCAAAGTCGCGCGAGAGGAGATTGGACGGCATCGGCACTGGAACGGATCCGTCTGCATGTTTCCGGAAGGGAAATTCTCTTTCTTGAAGGCGGGGTTTGTCTTTTTCCCGATGCCTATCGGAAACTTTCGGAGGGGAAAAGGAAGGCCCGGGCCGATTTTTATTCCGGCCGGGTTGTTTCAAAAATGCGGGACAGCCTCGTTGCGTGGCGTGCGGTACAGGGAAACCCTGACCGGGGATATTATTTTGTGCCGGCAACCAAGATGCCGCGGCGGGTTTATGCCACCGGGCTTCATGCCCTGTTGACGGGCGCGCGGGTTTTTCACGAACTTCCCCTGGAACCCGAATACCAAGCCGACCCTGCCGCCGTGGAATTCAGAATCGCGCGATGGGCTTGGGAACGGGGGCTTCGCTGGTTTGTGGACGGGAGTGTTTTGGGGCGGCGGCTTGATTCGAGCGGGAAGTGTTTCCGGATGGGGCAGGCGCTGGATGACACGAGGCGGGAAATCCGGGCGGACCGGGATTCTGCCGGTATTTCGATTGTTGTCCTGGCGGCGCATTCTTGCCCGGATATCCGGAAAACGCTTGAGAGCTTTCGGGCGTTGGATTATCCGAAGGAGCGCTTGGATATTTCGGTCGTCTGCGTTAAACCGTTCGAGGATTTTACTTCGCTGCGGCAGATGTTTCCCGAAGCAAGATTCTTTCGGGAAGAAGCGGTTTGGTCTTCCAGGAATCGCATACTTCATGAAAGCCGGAGCGGGCTTATGGCTTTTGTGGAGGGAGGCAGTGTTGTCGGCCGCGCATGGCTTGGCGAAATGCTTGCGCCTTTCTCGGAAGACCGGAGGGTCGGTGCCGTTGCCGGAGAATATATTCGTCAGACGCCCGGCGGGAATCTTACGATGGGTGAGAAGGACGATCGGAGACGCTCCGTTTCGGATGTCGGAGGGGCTTATCGGGGAGATGTTCCGAACATTCTGTACCGTCGGGAGGCGCTGATTCAGGCCGGAGGCTTTGAGGAAAGAGAATCCTGGCTTTTGGATATTGACATGACGGCCAGACTGCAGCGGGATCATTTCTGGAAAGTGGCGATTTTGGGACGGGGCGGAACGGTTTCCCTTGACTCTCGGAAAGGTCTTTTATCGGCTTGTCGGAGAAGCATGCGTTTGGGGGAGCTGGATTACGAGGTTTTTCAGAGACATCCCGAACTGACTTTCCGAAGATACTATTGGATGCCTTTGACTCTGGCGGAATTGGCACTTCGTTTTCTTAAGAGATTTTTGCCGGGCGGAAAGGGACCTGAAATATTCCGGGATACTTCCGATTGCGGAGATCTTCGAGGTCCGGGCGCTTTTTTAAACTCTTTTCTCCGGGAATGGGGATATGCGAAAAGAATGCGGAAGCATATAAGAAAATATCTTTCCGGAACCGCCGCTTCGGACGACCGCTGCGTTATTTTTATCGGCGAATCTTATCTGGAGCCGGCAAACTTGTTTTACCGGGATTTGCGGGATATCGCCGAAGCCGGCATTCCTGTTCTGCATGTCAATCTTTCGGCGGGAGGATTTGTGTCTTGGTGCCAGGCCGGGTTGTCTGTTTTAAGGGGAACGGCTGTCTGGAGTTGGCATCCCCGCCTGTTCGGAATGGCTTTCTGGAGATTTGCCCCGTCCCGCGCCGGTTTTGAGAAACCGAACGCCTTTGATTTTTCCGTTTTTAATGCCCGGATCAAAAAATATCTAAAATTCAGTCCTGACCCGAAAATTCTTCTTGCGGGAGAGTATCCAGAGAGCGTTCTGAACTTTTGGAAAGAGAAATTGAGTCCGGTCGCCTCCGACATTCAAATCGCCCGGTGTACCTCCCGCGATTCGTTTATTTCGAGGCCTCCCCTGAAAGAAGTTTTTCGGGAATGGAATTCGGGTGAGGGACGGGTCGGTCAGTCTTCCGCTATCCGGGAGAGCGGTATCCTTTGCGAAACGAAAGATAGCCCAGGGTCTTAAGAGAAAGCAGCTTCGCTGCCTCCGGAAGCGCGCTTTTTCGGTTTCGCAATTCAATCAGGGTTTCCTTGAAATCTTTGAGAACATATCCCGCCTTTGAGGAAAACGTTGTGCCGGCCGTTTCCAGTAAATCCAGGCCGTATTTTTCAAATATCATTTTTTTCGCCCGCCCGTCCCGGAATGAAATGGTTTCGATTGCCTTCCGGGACAGCGGATGGGAATGCGTCACGACGGCTTCCGGGCAATACGCGAAATGATAGCGGTCCTTCAAGAGCAGGTACCAGAGACGGTCTTCGAGGCGGGGGAGTTCTTCGTCGAATTTGAGGGTTTCCCACATTTGTCTGAGAAAAGCGCAATGGGCGTTTGAAAAGGGAAGCGGGGGCGGGATCGGCCCGGCGGGCGGAAATAATTTCGCCAGATGAATTTCCTCCAAGAGATTTCCGCCGGCGGATGGGATTTGGCGGCCGAAAGACGCATGGGCGGTTCCGGCGAGAATGGGAAGGATCAGTTTCTCAAGCCAGTTATGATCTGCCGGAAGGCAATGAACCGAGAGATTGCAGATGATATCTCCCTGCGCGTGTGCGATGCCATAGTTTAGGGCTCGGCCGTAGGAGAATTCTTCCGGCCTAATTTGCAGAGTCCTGATTTTGTGTTTCTGCAGGATCGGGAGCGTGCGGTCCGTTGAACCCGAATCAACGGCAATGACTTCGAACGCGCACCCGGTTTTTTGGGAGAAAATTTTTTCCAGGGTTTTGTCCAGCCGGCAGTCTTCGTTTTTACAGCGGATAATGATCGAGATGCTAGCCATGATGCCATCCGCGGTAAAAACCGTAGCTTTCGGAGAATCGCCAAAGGGGGGATTTTGCCATCCAGGAGATTTTACCGGAAAGCGGCAGGGAGTCCCGGAGGATATAAAGCGCGTCTTGAAGACTTTCCCAGAGGGCCGAGCGGATAAAGGAAAGCTTCTTCGGAGGGAGATCTCGCATGAATTTCCGGTATGAGACCCCGTATTCAAACGCCCGCCGGTAACATTGCCGGATCCCAAAGTGATGCGAATGCCTGACGACCGATTTTGCGCAATATCGGATTTTGAATCCCTGTTCGAGAATCCTTCTGCACCATTCCTGGTCTTCCACCATGGAGAGACGCTCGTCGAAAGGGTATTGGCGGAGCAGATCGGTCCGGTAGCAGGCGCTGACATTCGAAAAGCGAATGAGCCGCCAGAGATCGATGCGGCCATTTTTATCCGCTGAGTTGTGAATTTTGCGCAGTTCGTCCTGTTCGGGCGCTCCGATTCCGATGGACCGTTTTTCGGGAGGATTGCATCCGGTTTTCGGGATCTGGCGGCTGTAGGTCGCGGCCAGATTGGCGCAGTCCCCGAACGGTTTAATGAGCTCGGCAAGCCAAAAGCGATTTTCCGGAGCCGCGTCCTGGGTGATAAAGACAATATAATCGCTTTTTGCGAGTGAAACCCCGAAATTTCGCGTGCGGGAATGGCTGAAATCTTCCGGAAGAATACGATGGAATGAGATCCCGCGGTTATGGGCGATTTCCGGGGTCCGGTCTCGGGAATCGGAGTCCAGGATTAATATTTCCGCCGGGAGAACCGTTTCTTGTTCTTGGAGGGAATCTAAAAGAGTCGGAAGTCCGGTTTCCGCATTTTTTGTGAGGAGAATGACCGAGACCCTTTTTCTGCCCGTATCGGGTCCGGGACGGGATTCTTTTCTTTCGTTCATAAACGGCCGGGTTTTTGCTCCTTGAAAACCTGAAACGAAGTCAAAACACTTGGTTTCATCCGGAGATGAATTATACTATTCATCCGATTAGGCGACAATTCAAGCTTTCGCGGTTTATGTTTTTAAGATGGGAGACCGGATGCAGGATCAGTTTTCTCTTAAAATTTCGGTGATTGTCAGAACCAAAAACAGGCCCCAGTTTCTTCCGCGGGCGCTGAGAAGCCTTGCCGCGCAGAGACGGAAGCCGGATGAGGTGATTGTCGTAAACGACGGGGGAGAAGATGTCCGCCGGATTACCGACGGGTTCCCGGGACTGAGTATCCGGCTGTTTCAACTGGAGAAAAGCATCGGCTGCCCCGCGGCGGGAAATTACGGGGTCCGGCAGGCCGAAGGGCGGTTTATCAGCTTCCTGGATGACGACGACAATTATCTCCCGGAGCATCTTGCCTCTCTTGAGGAGTGTATCCGGAAAAACCGCGCGCTGGTCGCCTATGCGGGGTGCCGGACTTTTCTCCGAAGCAGGCCTTTTTCTCCGGAAGGGGAGGCGGCGAAGAGCCGGGAGCTGTTTCCCTACAATGAGCCGTTTGATGCCCGTCGCTTTGACTACGAAAATTATATTCCCATTATGAGCCTTATGATTTCCCGCCGGTTGTTTGAAGAGATCGGAGGGTTTGATGAACAACTCGGCATTTTTGACGACTGGGACCTCCTTTTTCGTTTGTCCCGCAGAACTGCTTTCGTCGGAACGGGGAAGCTGACCGTGGAATACAACATTTGGGAAAAAGAAACCCAGATGACGACCACCTGCGACCGGAAAGCCTGGGAGGCCGCTTACCGGAATATTCTCGAGAAAAACCTCCTGTCTTTGCCGCGGACCGAATTGACGGAAACGCTGGTTACTTACTGGTATGTGAGTCAGGATCGATACCGGCGCGTGATGCTGTCAAAAGAAGCGGTTAAAGAAAAAAATGCGATTATTAAGGATTTTCTGGGGTCGCTGTCGTGGAGGATTACGACTCCTTTGCGGTGGGGACATGACCGCGCGAAGAATTTTTGGGCAAGCCGCAAACAATCCGGATGGATAACGGGGATCAAAAATTTCTTCGGGTGGAAATGGGAGCCGCTCAGCTTTCTCTCGGCGACGGATCCGACGGTGTCGATTATGATTCCGGTGTTCAATCAGCCGCAGCTGACTTATCAGTGTTTGCGTGCGGTTGCCTGCCATACGAATCAGCAGTGTGCGGAAGTAATTTTGGCTGACAATGGGTCCGGCCGGGAAACCCGCCGGATGCTTTCGCGCGTGAGCGGCGTGAAGATTTTGAGAAACCGGAAAAACACGGGATTTGTAAGCTCCTGCAACCGCGCCGCGAAAAAAGCCAGGGGGAAATATCTCGTATTCCTGAACAATGATACGGAGGTTCGCGACGGCTGGCTGGACGCGCTGCTGGAAGTCATGCGGCAGCGGAAAGATTGCGGGGCGGCCGGTGTCAAGTTGGTGTATCCGGACGGGAGATTGCAGGAGGCCGGCGGGATTGTGTTTTCGGACGGGAGCGCCTGCAATTACGGAAACGGAGATTCTCCGGATGACCCGAAATACAATTTCACGCGCAAAGTGGATTATTGTTCGGCGGCGGCTCTGATGGTGCGGAAAAATCTTTGGGATGTAATCGGAGGGTTCGATACCCGATACGCTCCCGCTTATTATGAGGACACGGACTTGTGTTTTGAGATCCGGAAGCGGGGATATCAGGTTTATTATCAGCCCAAGAGCGTCGTGATTCATCATGAGGGCGCTACGGCGGGAAGAAGTCTGCAGCACGGCATCAAACGGTTTCAGGAGATCAATCGGGGAAAGTTTTCGGAGAAATGGAAAGAAATATTGGGAAGACAGTATCCCCCGCTGCCGGAGAATATTTTCAAGGCTTCTGAGCGTGGGGCCGGGAAAAGAATTTTGGTTGCTTTTCATCAGCTCCCGATGTTTGACCGGGCATCCGGTTCTCTGCGGCTGTTTCAGATCCTTCAGATGCTTAGGGACATGGGGTTCAAGATTACTTTGATCGCCCGGGAAGGGGTTTTTGAGGGATATTACCGCCCCGTTCTGGAAAACCTCGGGGTTGAAGTTCTTACGGACGACGAAGGAGCCTTGAAATCGGCCGGGATGCCCGTGGATTGGGCTCATCCCATTGCTTATGGGAAATTCTTTGAAGAGCGCGCGTTTGCCTATGCCATTTTAAGCTATTGGTCTTTGGCTGAATATTATCTTCCGATTGTCCGGCGTTTTTCTCCCTCGACGTTTGTAATTGCGGATACGGTGGATATTCAGTTTCAAAGAAGACTTCGGGAAGCGGAAGTGAAACTCGATGAGAAATTGAGGCTGCTGACGATCGAAGAGAAAAAAAGGGAAATCGATTTGTGCCGGCAATGTGACCGGGTTTGGGTGGTGACGGAGCGGGAAAAAGAACTTATCGGCGAGTGGATTTCGCCGGACAAAATTGACGTGATTCCCAATATTCATCTGCCGGAGAATGGGGATAAGCGGTTTGCGGAAACTTCCGGCCTGCTGTTTATCGGTAATTTCTGGCATTCCCCGAACGTCGATGCCATGGAATTTTTTTGCTCCCGTATTTTTCCTCTGATAGCAAAACGGCTTTCCGATGTCCGTTTGTACATTGTGGGGAATGATCCTCCCGGGGAAATTCAGGCGTTGCGAACGGATCGGATTATCGTGACGGGATATGTTCCGGATCTGTTCTGGCATTTGGATCGATGCCGTGTTTTTGTCTGCCCGTTGCGGTATGGAGCCGGGATGAAAGGGAAAATCGGAACGGCGATGTCATCGGGACTGCCGGTCGTGACGACTTCCGTCGGGGCGGAAGGAATGGGTCTTGCGCATGAAAGACATGCGCTGATTGCGGATGATCCCGAAAAATTCGCGGCAGAAGTCGTCCGGCTGTATCAAGACCGGATGCTATGGGAATGCCTTTCCGCCGGCGGAAAGGCGAAAGCCCGGGAGTGGACTCCGGACCGGGTCCGGGAGAAAATAAAGGCCGTTTTTTCCCTCATCCCGGAAGAGACGCAGTGCAAAATTTCTCGTATTTGCTGATAATTTCCTCGGCGTTTCCTATTTCGACAATCTCACCTTGTTCCAGCCAAACGGCTTTCCGGCAGTACTGACGCAATGCCCCGAGGCTGTGGGAGGCCATCAAAACGGTCCGGTTTGAACTCATCAGACTTCTAAAATACTGTCCTGTTTTTTTTTGAAATCGGAAGTCCGCGAGTGAAAGACTTTCGTCGAAAGCCAGAAAGGGATCGTCGGTTTGCATGAAGACGGAAAAATTAAGGCGCTGGGCTTGCCCGGACGAGAGATTCCTGACCGGCATGTACGGGAAGTCTTCCAATTCGGCAAACGCCAGGATTTCGGGCAGTTTCGTCCGGATTTCCTTGACGGAAAAACCGTAGAAGGCCCCGATAATATAAATGTTGTCGATGACCGGAAGATGGGGATTGATCCCGATTCCGTATTTGAAGAGCGGGATCAGGGGCTTCCGTTTTTCGATCGTCCCTTCCGTCGGCGAATAAATGCCGACGGCGATCCGGAAGAGAGTCGTTTTTCCCGCCCCGTTCCGGCCGATGACGGCGATTTTATCTCCTTCTAAGACGTCGAAAGAGACATTTTTCAAGGCCCACAATTCCCGCTTGAACGGTTTGCCCCGGAAGAGATTCTGGCTCAATCGGAACAGAGTCTTTTGGACTTGATACACCTGGAACCGTTTTCCGACTTGGTTGAGCTTTAAAATAGGCGAATCCATCACATCTCGATAATTTGTTTTTCCAGTTTTTTGAAACAATAGAATCCGACGGCCGGCAGGATCAGTGCGTAGGCCAGGGCCTGAAAATAAGTGAAAGGGCCGA
>JAKQXH010000070.1 GCA_029561555.1 Candidatus Omnitrophota bacterium | reverse complement strand
TGTCATCCTGAGTGAAACGAAGGATCTCGCAAGGGTGAAGAGAAAGTCCGACTCTCTAGGTAACTAGAGTCAGATCGTAACCGCTTTGTCGGAGGTTCGAGCCCTCCCGGGGGAGCCATATTAAAAAGCCGGAGTCATCTTGTATGACTTCGGCTTTTTTATTTGCCTTCGCACAGGGAGGGCGAGAAGTTTATCCGCCAATTTTTTGGGCGGAAGCCACCACCACAAAGCGTCGGCAGGCAAGTGCCGTTTACAAAGCTGCATACGGATTCTTCGTGCCGGTTTTTTTGTCTTTCTGTATTTTATTGACATATAGGTATTGATATTTCATCAATTATATATTGACTTTACTGAATATCCATTCTACGATGTCGTCACGCCAAAAGCTCATCCTCAACGATCGGTCGTCAAAATATCCAATGTCATTTTAGATGTGCGCGGAAAGGCCGTCATTTTAGATTATTCCCTCGCGCATATTTATGGAGTAAGCACAAAAGTACTCAACCAAGCCGTTAAAAGAAACGGAAACCGTTTTCCTCCGGATTTTATTTTCAGGCTATCAGAATCCGAGACCATTGCGAACCGGTCACATATCGTGACCGGTTCCGGCAAGCATCGCGATCCGCGTTTCCGGCCTTTTGCCTTTACGGAACAGGGCGCTATTATGGCAGCTACCTTATTGAATAGCCGCAGGGCAGTGCAAATGAGCATTTTTGTAGTCCGGGCATTTGTAAGAATGCGGACTTTACTTCTAAGCAAGGAAGATCTGGCAAAAAAACTGGTTACGGTAGAAAAAGTGCTGACGGCACGCTTAGATATTCATGAGCGCGCGATCATTGAAATTATTCAGAAATTGATCCAATCACTTCAGACTGAGGTTCCGCTTGAAAAGTCCGCACCTGTCCGCAGGAAAATAGGATTTCATCCTTAATCTATTACAAAAATCCGGTCAAATGGGTTGCGCAAGATGACAAAGTTTATCCGCCGATCTTTCTGGCGGAAGCTCCTGCCTGCCGGCTGGCCCGCCTTCTTTGCGGCGGGCAGGCAGACTCCCGGGCGAGCCATTTTGGACACTTAGACGAACTTGACCTATGAATCATCAGGTAAGCGCCTGAGCGTCATTCACATGACGCCTCGCTTCTTTTATAGAGGCGAGGCGTTTTTGTTTTCTGGTAACTGACTTGTTGAACCCGGCACTTTTGGAAACGGTACTGAATAAAAGTCCCCTAGGCAGGGGAGAAATTTCCAAAAAGGCGTTGTGGGTGTATAATCCTGAAACGCCTTTTATTTTGAAATTGGAGCTTCAAAATATGAAACTAGATTCAAAAAGAATCCTTCTAAGTCTTTCCGCATTTATCTTCGCTTCACCTTCCCTCGCTTATGCTGATCTCGTTTGGCCTGCAATGTACCTTGAGCAGCGCATTTTATCCTGGTGGGTTATCTCTGCAGGACTCTTAGTTGAATATCTTTTTGTTAGAAAGATAACCAGTTTTGGCGTTACCAAATCTGCTCTAGTTACTTTTTGTATGAACTTAGCGTCAACGCTGTTAGGTATCATTTTAATTCCGCTCGCAGGGATAGGTTGGGAATTATTTCCAGGGACTTTTCTTTATCCAGCCTTACGTATGGGAACCTTTAATCCATACACTTGGATTGCTACGTGCTTGTCGGCAATTCTTGTCAATACAGTCATTGAGTCCCTTGTTATGAGATGGGCTTTTAAAAATAAGATCGGCCGCAAGGGATTTGGTTGGTTGTATCTTGCTAATACGGTAAGTGTTGGTTTAGCGTTTGGTAGTTTGTGGATTATGCCAATGAGATATTAGCCGTTCCTTTGTTTTGGCTGACCTCCCCCTTAAAATAAGGCCTCTTCCCTTTCGAGTTTCCGACGTGATAAGGGAAGTTTGTCCTGCTATAATGGCCCGGCAGTGTTCGAAATGGGGATCAATTTTTATCCGGATTTGGAGGGTGATCATTTCGTCGGAAATATTTTGATCATTTTGCCTATCTTGCGAGAAGCTGCCATACGCGAGAAAGCGCGTGACCCGTACCGGTTCTCTGAGAAACAGGTATCATCCCCAAACAAACCGGTACCGGATTATACAAACAGCATACAAGCATAAATGATTCGACCGCCGGAGGGTGCTGCAATGGAAATCCTGTACTCCCCTCATCACGCCAAACACGCGACGACGCTCCGGTTGCCGGGTTATCCGTTGCCATATTTTGAGATCCCCGCCCGTGCCGAAGCCATCGTCCAGGCGATCCGGAAAGCCGGATTGGGGAAACTCGATGAACCGCGTGACTTCGGCATGGCCCCCATCACGGACGTCCACGCTCCGGATTTCATCCGATACCTTCAGACGGCGTACCAGAGTAGTCGTCCTTTTTTCGAGGGGACAAAACCCGCCATCGCGGATACGTTCAACGGCAGAGGATGGCGGCACAAACCGACCGGCTGGCCCGGGCAACTTGGGTATTATTCCTTTGACGTCGCGGCCGCAATCCTTGAAGGCACATGGGAGGCCGCTTACTGGAGCGCTCAATGCGCTGTCACGGCAGCCGACCGGGTCCGCTCCGGCTCCCGCTTCGCCTACGCCCTGTGCCGGCCGCCCGGCCACCACGCGGCCCGTGATCAGCACGGCGGTTTCTGCTACCTGAACAATGCGGCGATCGCGGCGACCGCCCTGCGTCGCAGTACCGGACAGCGTGTCGCAATCCTCGATATCGACTATCACCACGGGAACGGGACTCAGGAGATCTTCTACGCCGACCCCGACGTCTTGTTCTGCTCCCTCCACGCGTCCCCCGACGCGGAGTATCCCTTTTTCTGGGGCGGCAAAGAAGAACGCGGCGAGGGAGAGGCCATTGGGTGCAACCGCAACTGGCCGCTGCCCCACAGCGTTTCAGAAAATGATTATTTGACCGCTCTCGGCGAAGCGGTGGCCGTGATCAGGGAATTCAAGCCGGGCTTCCTAGTGTTGTCGGCCGGGTTCGACTTTATGGAAAGTGACCCGGTACCGCTGAATGGCGGATCGTTCCGGGTAGGGCCGAGCGGCTTGGACTCGGTTGCCCGCATCATTGCCGGCCTCAGCCTCCCGACCGTCATCATTCAAGAGGGAGGTTACGACGTAGAACGTCTTGGCTTGTACGTGGCGCGGTTATTGACCGGTCTTATTCGGCACACATAACCGGCCGAACCAGGTACTACAGCTGACCTGGCTGGACATAATTCGTTTTCCCCTCTTGACCTCTTCCCTCTTAGAGGTTAACCTGTCCGCGCATTCCCGGCATTACTCTACGATCATTGTCAAACTGGTCCTTTGAAAAACCCGTACGGAACATTGCGAAAATCGCGAACATCGTAAGTTCCGGTCTCATTATTAACAATCCTACGTCAGCTGCTAGGCCGCAGCTTCCTAGGATAAATTCGACCGGCGAACTTGACGACGTTCGAAAATCGCGAACATCGTAAGTTCCGGTCTCATTTAGGAGATTGCCATGACTGAAAAAAAAGAAAAAAACGAATGCAAGTGTCCGGTAACAGGCATGACCGGCCGACAAGTAGCCGGGAAAGGCACGTCAAATCAGGATTGGTGGCCCAATCAACTAAATTTGAAGATTTTGCATCAGCACTCGGTCCTATCAAATCCGATGGGCAGGGATTTTAATTACGCCGAAGAATTCAAAAGTCTTGATTTGGACGCGGTTAAAAAAGATCTGTACTCGCTGATGACAAACTCGCAGGACTGGTGGCCGGCCGATTGGGGACATTACGGGCCTCTCTTCATCCGGATGGCGTGGCACAGCGCGGGGACCTACCGCATAAGTGACGGTCGCGGGGGTGCGGGATCCGGCAGTCAACGCCTGGCGCCTCTCAACAGTTGGCCCGACAATGTCAATCTCGACAAAGCCCGCCGCCTGCTTTGGCCGATCAAGCAGAAATACGGCCGCGGGATTTCCTGGGCTGACCTCATGATTCTTGCCGGCAATTGCGCGCTGGAATCGATGGGATTCAAGACCTTCGGTTTCGGCGGAGGGCGCGAGGACGTCTGGGAACCGGAAGAAGATGTTTATTGGGGCTCGGAAGACAAGTGGCTCGGTGACAAGCGCTACACCGGAGATCGTGATCTCGAAAACCCGCTTGCCGCGGTGCAGATGGGCTTGATCTATGTGAACCCGGAAGGGCCGAACGGGAATCCGGACCCGGTCGCTTCGGGCCGGGACGTTCGCGAAACTTTCGCGCGTATGGCGATGAATGACGAAGAAACCGTCGCGCTCGTCGCCGGCGGCCACACCTTCGGCAAATGTCACGGCGCGGGTCCTGCGTCTCATGTAGGACCGGAGCCCGAGGCCGCTCCTGTCGAGCAGCAGGGCCTTGGCTGGAAGAGCAGTTTCAAGAGCGGTAAAGGCGGCGATGCCATCGGAAGCGGTCTTGAGGGCGCGTGGAAGCCGAACCCGGTCAAATGGGACATGGGTTATCTGAACGTGTTGTTCAAATACGAATGGGAGCTGGTCAAAAGCCCGGCCGGCGCAAATCAATGGCTGGCTAAGGACGTGGCCGAAGAGGATATGGTGGTTGACGCGCACGACCCGTCGAAGAAACACCGTCCGATGATGACCACGGCGGACCTTTCGCTTCGTTTCGATCCGATTTACGAACCGATCGCGCGGCGCTACCGGCAAAACCCCGAGGAATTCGCGGACGCTTTCGCAAGGGCGTGGTTCAAGCTGACCCATCGCGACATGGGGCCAAGGGCGCGCTATCTCGGGAAAGAAGTCCCGTCGGAAGAACTTATCTGGCAGGACCCCGTCCCCGCGGTTACGCATAAACTCGTCGGCGAAAAAGATATCGCGTCACTAAAGAGCGCGATTCTGAAGTCGGGGCTGTCCGTTTCGCAGCTGGTCGCGACGGCCTGGGCATCCGCGTCGACTTTCCGGGGGTCCGACAAACGGGGCGGGGCAAACGGGGCGCGGATCCGCCTGGCGCCTCAGAAGGATTGGGAAGTGAACGAACCGGCCAAGCTGGCCAAAGGGCTCAAAACCCTTGAAGCGATCCGGCAGGAATTTAACAAGGCGCAGTCCGGCGGGAAAAGTATTTCGCTCGCAGACCTGATCGTTCTCGGCGGATGCGCGGGTGTTGAACAAGCCGCAAAAAACGCCGGATTGAACGTGCCGGTTCCCTTCGCTCCGGGCCGCACGGACGCGTCGCAGGCACAGACCGACGCGGATTCCTTTGCCGTGCTGGAACCGCGCGCCGACGGATTCCGGAACTATCTCAAATCCGGGTACGCGATGCCGGCAGAACATTTACTGGTTGACCGGGCGCAATTGCTGACACTGACCGCGCCCGAGATGACGGTCCTGATCGGCGGAATGCGCGTTTTGGACACAAACTTCGGACAGTCTAAGCACGGTGTCTTCACAAAACGGCCGGAGACGCTGACGAACGATTTCTTCGTCAATCTGCTGGACATGGGCACGGAGTGGAAGCCCGCCCCCGGGGATGAAAACGTTTTTGAAGGACGGGATCGCGCAACGGGCAAACTCAAGTGGACCGGCACCCGGGTTGATCTGATCTTCGGGGCGGACTCTCAGCTGAGGGCAATCGCGGAAGTCTACGCCTGCAAAGACTCTCAGGAGAAATTCGCGACCGATTTCGCGACAGCATGGATTAAAGTAATGAATCTCGACCGCTTTGATCTTCAACAATAGGAGAGGCTCTTCCGCAGGTTCAGTCACGGCCGTCTATCGGCGCGACCTGACCCCGGCGGGCCCGGAAAACAAACATGAAGCGATGTGAACGCTGTGTTATGCCGGAAACGGTCCCGGGCATCAAGTTCGACCGGGACGGAGTCTGCAATTTCTGTCTTTCGTACAAAAAAGAAGTTTATCTGGGAGAAAAAGAATTAGTAAAAATCATCGATTCGGTCAGGAAGGAAAAGAATCGATATGACTGCATTGTCCCTTTAAGCGGGGGGAGAGACAGTTCCTTTGTCCTGTACATGGCGCATGCCGTATACGGGCTAAAAGTTCTGGCGGTTCACTACGATAACGAATTCGGGGATCGTCAGGCGTTGATCAATATGCGCAATGCCTGCAGGCGGCTCAAGGTGAAATGTATTTCAATCCGCTCCAAAATAAACAGCGCCGGGAAGATCGTTTACTACGGGATGCGCCGCGCCGTTCTCGACCGAGACATGCGCAAAATAATAAATTCGTTGTGCACCGCCTGTTCTTACGGTTATCGAAGCGTCGTGTATCGTGCCGCCGAGAAATACAAAGTGCCGTTAATATTATGGGGAGCCTCTCAAAGCGAGTGGGCGGGCCCCGCGCAAAGAACGGCGATGAACGCGATCGAGACTCCGGCCGGGCCCGGGCACGCCCAAACTTCCTTCCGCATGAAATGCCGGCGCGGGATTTTTTCCGTCTGCCATCGGGCCTTCCGCAGATTGCAAGAACTGGAGTTCCCGGTGCCCGGAAATAAAATCCCGAGCTTCCCGGCATTAAAAAACAAGAACATCAGGGAAATTCGCTTGTTTGATTATATCGCCTGGGACAGAAGAAAAATCAAAGCGACTATCGCGAAGGAACTGGGCTGGGAAAAACCTCCCGAAGCGCCGTCAACCTGGCGATTTGACTGCAAGCTGCATCATTTCATGAATTACTGTTTTATTAAAATGTTCGGCTGCAGCAAAGATTGCTTTGGGTATTGCAACATGATAAACGGCGGACAAATGGACAGGCAAGAAGCTTTATCGCAGGAGGAAAAGATGCTGGCAACCCATGCCGACGGTATCAGGGAATTATTAAGAAATGAGATCGGATTGTCCGAGGAAGAAGTCTCCGTGATTGAGTCCATGCCCCTGAAATCAACGACGTAACCGGGTTGATCGCCGACAAACCGGCCTTTTAAAATCGGCCCGGGCATCGGAAGCCCGTCCCTCAGGAAACCGGTACCGGATTACAAACAACGGCCCGCGTGGTAGAATTTCAGGTGCGTTGCAATTTCAGGCCTACGGAGTCCGGCGAAGAAAACCGCAACTGAAGGAAGAAAGGAGGTCGCAATGAATCCCCCGTCGCAACCGATCAAGGATAACGCGAAAAATCCCGCCGCACCAAATATCAACGAGACGGAAAAACTTCCCGTCGAAACATTGATCGGTCAGTTGAAGACCTCCCCGCAAAACGGGTTATCGCGCGATGAAATCAAAGAACGTCTCGCTCAATCCGGGTATAACGAATTGAAAGAGACCAAAGTCAATCCGTTTATCAAATTCCTGACCTATCTCTGGGGGCCGATCCCCTGGATGATCGAGGCGGCGGCGCTTTTATCGGCATTGGTAAAAGACTGGACGGATTTTTCAATCATCATGGTCCTGTTACTGGCAAATGCCGTTGTCGGTTTCTGGGAAGAACATCAGGCGGGAAACGCCATTGAAGCCCTGAAAGCCAAACTGGCCCTGCAATGCAAGGTGAAGCGCGACGGGAACTGGCTGACGATTCCCGCGCGGGAACTGGTCCCGGGCGATATCGTGAGGATACGGCTCGGAGACATTGTCCCGGCGGACGTGCGCTTGCTCGGAGAAGACCCTCTGCAGGTCGATCAATCGGCTTTAACGGGAGAATCTCTGCCCGTAGCGAAAAAAGCGGGTGAGGCCCTTTATTCCGGTTCGATTATCAAACAGGGGGAAACGGACGCGGTCGTTTATGCCACAGGCAAAAACTCCTATATCGGGAGGACCGCTCATTTAGTCGATTCCGTCCGGCAGGAAAGTCATTTCCAAAAAGCCGTCCTGCAAATCGGGGATTATCTGATTGTTATCGCGATCGCTTTGGTTGTTCTCATATTGAGCGTGGCGCTTTTTAGGCACGATCCTTTTATCACCACTCTGAAATTCGCCCTCGTCTTGACGGTCGCGGCGATTCCGGTGGCCATGCCGACGGTCCTTTCCGTAACCATGGCGGTCGGAGCGCGCCTGCTGGCGGCAAAACAGGCCATCGTGAGCCGTCTGGCTTCCATTGAAGAGCTGGCCGGCATGGATATGCTCTGCTCCGACAAAACGGGGACATTGACGCAGAACAAATTAACCCTGGGAGATATTTTCTGCACACGGGGGATTGCCCCGGAAGACGTGACTCTCAGCGCCGCATTGACTTCCCGGGCGGAAAATCAGGATGCGATTGATCTGGCCATACTCGGCGCATACAAGAAGAGCGATTTGAATCAATACACCGTTACGCATTTCCAGCCGTTTGATCCCGTCCGCAAACGGACGGAAGCGACGGTAAAAAACCGGGACGGGAAGGAGTTTAAAGCCGCCAAAGGGGCGCCGCAGGTCATACTGGAGATGGCGGCCAACAGGGCCGCGGTGCGGGAAGAAGTTGACAAAAAAATCAACGAGTTTGCGGCACGCGGTTTTCGCTCTTTAGGCGTGGCCAGGACCGATCAGAAGGGGGAATGGCAGTTTTTGGGCCTGATACCCCTATTCGATCCTCCGCGCGCGGACACAAAAGAAACCATCGCCGAGGCCCGTAACATGGGCGTCACCGTGAAAATGATTACCGGCGACCAGGTCGCAATCGCCAGAGAAACCGCCCGGCAAATAGGGCTGGGGACCAATATCCTTGCCGCTGAAGTCATCGACAGCATGACGGTAAAAAACAGATGCGAGATCGGTCAAAACCTGGCGCAAATCGACGGGTTCGCCCAGGTATTTCCCGAGCATAAATTCCATATCGTGGACCTGATTCAACAGTGCGGGCACATAACGGGAATGACCGGTGACGGCGTCAACGACGCTCCCGCGCTCAAGAAAGGCGACGTCGGGATCGCCGTTTCGGGCGCGACGGATGCCGCCAGGGCCGCCGCGGACATTGTTTTGCTGTCGCCGGGCTTGTCCGTCATCATTGACGCGATCAAGGAAAGCCGGAAAATTTTCCAGCGAATGAACCATTACGTCATCTACCGGATCGCCGAAACGATCCGGGTCCTGCTTTTCATGACGCTGTCCATTCTCGCTTTTAACTTTTATCCGGTTACCGCCGTGATGATTGTTCTGCTGGCCCTTTTAAACGACGGGGCAATTCTATCGATCGCCTACGACCGGACGGAGCCTTCGGCGAATCCCGATCAATGGAATATGCGGATTGTGTTAGGCTTGGCCACGCTGTTAGGCGTTGCCGGCGTAATGGAAACCTTTGTTCTGTTTTATTTCGGAGATCATGTTTTCCATCTGAGCCGGGAAACGCTCCAGACGCTGATCTACCTGAAGCTTTCCGTGTCCGGGCATCTGACTATTTTTGTCGCGCGGACCAAAGGCCCTTTCTGGTCAAGCCGTCCGTCAAAAGCGCTTTTCGGCGCGGTGATCGGGACTCAGGCAATCGCGACGCTGATCGCCGCCTGCGGTTTCCTGATGGCCCCCCTGGGCTGGGGTTTGTCGCTATTCGTCTGGGGATATGCCCTGGCCGCATTTTTCATCGAAGACTGCGTTAAGCTGGCGGGGTACAGGATTTTCGATTCAAAGAGAAAAGGATTATTGAGCAGCCGGTGGGACCGTCACTTAAAGGCCAAACAAACCGGACTCCTATGAATCTCACGGGAGAAAATGAGGGTTATCAAAACGACAGGAGCGCATCAAAATGAATGACGCAAACCGGACTGACCCGGGAAAAGAAGAAATCCGATCGCTCATACTGCATTTGGAGCAAAAAGACGGTTTAAAGCGCGAACACGCGCGCCATCAACTCGAAAAAATGGGACGGCGCGCAACCCCTTTGCTTTTGGAAGCCCTCCAATCCGCCAATAAAACCGTCCGCTGGGAAGCCGTCAAGGCGCTGCAGGTCATTAAAGACCGGAACGCGGTAGCCTCGTTGATCGAAAGGCTTTACGACCCGGAGTTTGAAGTTCGCTGGCTGGCTTCGGAAGCCTTGATTCAATTGGGTTATGACGCGGTTATTCTGCCGCTGCTGACGGAATTAAAAAAAGATATCCGCTCCGAATTTCTCCGCAACGCAACGCATCATATTTTAAGGATTCTTTCGGAGAAGGAAAGCCTGCCCGATGAAGCAAAAAAGATTTTGTGCCACGTTTGGAGCCTGGAGCCGGAGCTGGACTTTTACAAGGACGTGCTGGACGCGCTCGAACGCATCAAGCAAAAAGCACAATGAAAATTCGAGCACGGTTTCCCCGCCGACGGAAACTGCGGCAACCGCGTGAAGGAGAGATCGTATGAGCAGCATTGAAAAAGTACAAAACGAATACCCGGAAGACCTTTGCACTTTGCTTGAAGCCGCTTACGGGAAAGGGTTCCTGTCGGAGGGCGGCACGGAAGCAATCGACCGTTTGGTCGAAGGTTTCGGGCTGAAAGACAAAAAAATACTCGAAATCGGCTCCGGAATGGGCGGCGCGGCGCTTCATCTCGTTCAAAAATTCAAGGCGCTTGTGACCGGCGTTGAAATCAATCAGCCCATGGTCGATGAGGCCAACAAGCGGGTGCCGCAATCCCTCAAACGCAGGCTGGAATTCGTGTACTATAACGATATCAATCACCTCCCCTTCGGCAACGAATCTTTCGATTTTGCCTTCAGCAAAGGCGTTCTGCTTCATTTGGACGTAGCCGACAAATTGTCTCTGTTCAGGGAAATCTTCAGGGTTTTAAGGCCGGAAGCGCGCGTCATTATCGGAGATTGGCTGAGTCCGGTGCACGGCTGTTGGGGAAAAAGAATGCGGGAAGTGGCCGAGCTCGACAACCTGAGCCTGTTCGCCAACACGGAGGAAGATTACCGGGAAATCGCCCGCCAGTCGGGGTTCAAACTGATTTCCATCGATGATGATAATGAAGTCTACGCGAAGTACAACCGTGACATCGCGGATTATCTGCAAAACCCCGAAACCCGAAAACGGCTGAAAGGAAAATTCGCGGAGGAAAGAATCCAAGCCGAGAGTGACAGCTACCGGGTCTTGTCGGATGCCATCCGGGAGAAAGAATTGCTGATCCGGAGAATCGTCTTCGGAAAATAATGTTTCAGATCAGGCTCAGGGGATACTTCCCGCATAACTCCGGGGCCGGCAATGTGTCATTGAGGACTGCCCCCGCTCCGAGGTTTTACTTCTTCCCCTCTTCCACCTGCCAGCCGCCGCCGAGCGCGCGATAAAGTTGGACGTAAGCGATCACCTGAGAGCCCTGCGTGCGAGCGAGATAATTCTGCGCTTCATAATACTGCTGGTCCGCGTCCAGGACCTCGATGTAGCTTGAAAGCCCGTCTTCGTAGCGGAGCCGGGAAAGTTCGGCGGCTTTTTTCAGCGCCGCAACCTGCTTTTCCTGGCCCTCGCGGGTCTTTTGTATCTTTTCGACATCCACCAAAGCGTTCGCCACCTCCTGGAATGCCGCAACCACCTTTTGCTTGTAAAACGCCGTGGCCTGCTGCCATTGCGCCCGCGCGGCCTTGTACCGGTAGACATTTTTCCCGCCTTTGAAGAGAGGGAAATCCACGTTCCCGCCGATCGACCAGGTGTATCCCCTGGAATCAAAGACCGCCGAAGGAGGGTCACCGGCGCCTCCGACAAAGTTTTTCAGGTTGATGCTGGGCATGAATTCTCCGACCGAAACGCCGATCTGCGCGTTGGCCGCACGCAGCAGCTGCTCCGCCTCCATAATATCGGGACGCTGTTTCAGCAATTCGGAAGGAAGGCCCGACCCGGGAAGGCTGGGCGTGAAAGATTCCTGGGACAGCAAAGCCGTCCGCTCGATCGCTCCGGGGTTCCGGCCGAGAAGTTCCGAAAGCTTGTTTTCCTGAATCGCGATCTGCCGCTCGAGGTCCGGAATATTCGCGGCCGTCTGTTCGTAATCCGCCGCGGCCCGGGAAGTTTCCAGCTCGGATGCCGTGCCTCCCTGGAAGCGTTTAGTGAAAAGATCGAGGTTTCCCTTGCGCGTCTCGAGGGTCTTTTTCGCGATGTCCAGTTCCAGGTCAAGTTCAAGAATCGTGAAGTAAGTCTGGGCGACGTCGGCCACGATCGTCACCATGACCCCCTTCCTCGCCTCGTCCTTCGCCAAGTATTCCGCTTTCGAAGTGCGGACGGCCTGGCGGATTTTTCCCCACAGGTCCATTTCCCAAGTCGTGTTGAACCCGCCCGTGTAAGTGGAAGTGAGCCGTTCCAGCGTGGGATAAAGGTCTTTCGAATTCCGGTCCCGCGAGATGCCGCTCGTCAGGTCCACCTGCGGAAGAAGCTGGGCCCGCGCCACTCCGACCAGGGCCCGCCCTTCGTCAACGCGCGCCGCCGCGGCCCGCAAATCGTAATTATTGAGCAGGGCCTCCCGGATCAGCTCCTGCAGGGTTTCATCTTCGAAGACTCTCCACCACGGCAGGTTGATCATCGCCTCTCCCTGCTGCTGGGTCGCGTAACTCCGGTAACTCTGGGGCAATTCCATCATGGGTTCCCGGTAACGGGGCCCGATCGCGCATCCGGAAACCAATCCGGCAAGGGTGATAAAAATGATCACGCGTTTCATTGAGCATCCTCCTTATTAGACGTCATTCCGTGAAAAATTCCGGGGGAATTCTCTTCCCCGCCCGTTGAATGGTTATTTTGTCACCGCGATCGACTTCCGGAAAAGCGCCAGGCTGTACATAAAAAACCCGAGCCCGATCGCGCTCACCATCAGAAACTGGGACCAGACCGCGCTAAGCCCACCGCCCCGGTAAATAATAATCTGGGAAAAACTGACAAAATGCCGCGACGGCAGAAAAAACGTGATGTTCTGCAGCCATTCCGGCTGACTCTCGACGGGAGTGGACCCGCCGGAAAGCAGCTGAAGGACGAGCACCACCAGAATATTTAAAAGCGCGAACTGGGCCATGGACCGCGAAATGGTGCCCAGGAATATCCCGAGCGCCGTCGCGAAGAAAAGATAAAGGATTACTCCGAAAAACCACAGGAGATGCGAACCCGCGAACGGAACTTTAAGCGCCATTTCGGCGACCCCGAAAAGGGCGATCGCGGCCGCGGTCAGAATCACCAGCCCGTTGGCCCAGACCTTTGCCATGGCGATTTCAAACGCCGTGAGCGGCATCACGAGCAGATGCTCCAGCGTTCCGTGTTCCCGCTCCCGGATCACGGCGGCGCCCGTCAAAACGATCGTCAGCAGGGTCACCTGATTGATGATGGCCACCACGCTCAGAAACCAGGTGGACAGCCCGTTGGGGTTGAACAGTTTCCGGATAATCAGATTGACGGGTGCGGAAGGTTCCTGGTCCGTGCGTTTGAGAAAATTTGAAATCCGTTTGCTCAGGATATTCTTGATGTAATTCGTGCCGATGCCGGCCTGTTGCATCGCCGTCGCGTCGATATCGATCTGGATCTCGGGGTTGCGCCCGAAGCGAAGATCCTCCTCGAAACGCGGCGGAATCACGACGACAAACATGAAAAGCCCCTTGTCCATCAAGTCTTCGATTTCGTTCGCTCCGATTTTCTGCGGGGCCTGAAACCGCGGAGGATAAAACACCGTGAACAGCTCCTTGGAGAGGGCTGAATTGTCCTCGTCCACAATAGCGATGGAGGCGTTGTTGACGTCGTTGGAAGTCCCCGTCGCCTGAATGTAAATCGCCATTGTGAACGCGTAGATCACAAAAAGGAGCATCACCTTGTCGCTGAGAAGGCTCCGGATTTCCTTGAGACCGAGCCAGAAAATATTCGTAAGCGTCCCCATCGTTATTTCTCCTGCTTTCTGAGACCGAGCATGCTGAACAGCCAGAGAACCGGGATACACGCGGCCAGAAAAGCGATATCCTGCAGCATGAGACTGGGGCTGAGCCCCTTGGTGTAGGCCCCCACGCTGGAATGCATGTAATAGGTCGTCGGCCAAATCAGGCCGATCGTTTTGGCCCTTCCCATGAGGGTCGAGACCGGCTGAAGAAGCCCGGAAAACTGAATGGTCGGCGTGACCGTCAGAATGGCCGTGACGAAAACGGCCGCGACCTGGCTTGTCGTAAAAGTGGAAATCACCATGCCGATGCCGGTTGTCGTGGTCACATAAAGCAGGGTGGCCAGCGTCAGCAGCAGGAAACTTCCTTTGACCGGGACGTTGAAAACGAAAAGCGCCATGGCGGCCAGGATGAAGAAGTTGATCATGCCGATCACGATGTAAGGCAATTGCTTCCCCAAGAGATATTCCAGCCTTCCCGTCGGCGTGACGTAAAAATTAATCATGGAGCCCAGTTCTTTTTCGCGCACAATGCTGACCGCCATGAGAATCGCGAGAATCAGGACGAGGAGCAAAGCCGGGATGCTCGGCACCATCGCGTAAACGCTTTCGAATGTCGGGTTGTACATGTAACGCTCTTCAAATTGGGCCGTGTCTTTCATCGGCTCCACCTGCAGCCCGTTCGCGGGGTTCTGCAGCATCAGATTGTGAACCCCCTGAACATACTGGGCGACGGTCTCTCCCCGGTAAGTCATGGCGGCATCCACTTCGGCCAGGACATCGGGCCCGTTTCCTTTTCGCAGGTCCCGCCCGAAGTTGGGCGGAATTTCAATCACCACGGAAACGTCATCCGCCTGCAGCCGCTCAAGACTTTCCTGCGCGGAACGGGCGGGAGGCGTCCGCAGAAAATAAGGCCTCGAAGCGGTGAATTGCTCGATATAGGCGCGGCTTTCGGGCGACTGGTCGAGATCGTAAGCGGCAAAACGGATATTTTCGACATCGCTCGTGACGCCGAAACCAAAAACCAGCATCAGCAACGCGGACCCGGCGAAGGAAAAAATCAGCCGGACGGGATCGCGGAGGATTTGCATGGTCTCATTGCGGGCATAAGCGAGCAGACGGGCAAGCCTCAGCCGGAAACCGGTAGGCTTCTCCGCCGCTGGAGAGCTCGCGGGTTGAGCCGTCTCGACCGCGGCGGCAGGCGCTTTTTTCCTGCCCTGCGTTTCGGCCGCGCCTTCGGCGGCGGCATCTTCCATGTAGCCGATGAAGGCATCCTCCAAAGTAGAAGCCCCGCGCGCTTCGATTAATTTGCGCGGCGCGTCGCATGCCAGCACCTTCCCGGCGTTCATGAGCGAGATCCGGTCACAGCGCATGCCTTCATTCATAAAATGCGTCGTGATAAAAATCGTCACGCCCTGTTTCCTTGAAAGTTCGATCAGTAATTCCCAAAAACTGTCCCGCGCGACCGGATCGACTCCCGAAGTGGGCTCATCTAAAATCAGTATTTTCGGTTCGTGCAAAACGGCGACCGCCAGCGAAAGCCGCTGGCGCAATCCCATCGGCAGGGATTCGGCCAGCGAATCCAAGTGCGGCCCCAGTCCGAATTTCTCGACCAGTTCGCGGATGCGGGCTTCGGCTTTCTTGGCCGGGATATGGTACAGGAGCGCGTCCAGGGCAAGGTTTTGGCGGACCGTCAGTTCCCCGTAGAGAGAAAATGATTGCGTCATATAACCGAGATTCCGGCGCACCTCCATGCTTCCCGCCTCGACGGAATGCCCGAAAAGCGTCGCCGTTCCTTCGGTGGGAGGGAGAAGTCCCGTCAGCATTTTCATGGTGGTGGATTTTCCGCAGCCGTTCGAGCCGAGAAAACCGAAGATCTCGCCGCATTCAATCTCGAGGCTGACGTGATCCACGGCCGTGAAATTCCCAAAACGGCGAGTCAGCCCTTTTGCGTCAATCACGACTTCCGCTTTCCCGGCCGGCCGCGGCGGGATGGCAAGTTCCTTGTGTCCGGTGCGTTTTTCTTCCGGTAAAAGACCGATGAAACAGGCTTCCAAGTCTTTCGTGCCCGTCCGTTGCATCAATTCAGCCGGTGTCCCCGTCGCCAGCACGCGCCCCGCGTCCATCGCCACAATCCAGTCCCATTTCTGCGCTTCGTCCATGTAGGCGGTGGAGATGAGAACACTCATGCCGGGACGGCTCGCGCGGATGTCGTCAATCAGCGTCCAGAACTGCCGCCGGGAGAGCGGATCGACTCCCGTGGTCGGCTCGTCGAGAATGAGAAGGTCCGGGTCGTGGACCAGCGCGCCGCAAAGCCCCACTTTCTGCTTCATCCCGCCCGAAAGTTTTCCGGCGGGGCGGCTCGCAAACGGGGCAAGCCCCGTCGCTTCCAAAAGTTGCCGCACGCGGGCAGAGCGCTCGGCCGGCGACAACCCGAAAAGCTGGGCCATGAAATCGACGTTGTCGTAAACGCTGAGTTCAAAATAAAGGTTTTTGCCGAGTCCCTGCGGCATGTACGCGATCTGAGGACAGACGACATTGCGGTGCCGGACGTCGGCGATGTCGCCGTCGAGGACGGTCATTTGCCCCCGCTGCAGTTTTTTGGATCCGGCAATCAGGGCCATGAGCGTCGATTTCCCGACGCCGTCCGGGCCGATAATGCCGACCATCAGGCCTCGCGGGATTTCGAGCGAAATGCCGTCAAGCGCCGTCATCTTGCCGTATCGGTGGGTAACGTCCCGGATGGAAATGACCGGCTTGACCGCGGAAGAAGTTGAATTCATAAATCCGCTATTTACTTCTGCGCCGGTTTATTCGCGTTCGCGGCATCCGCAAAACGGTGGTTCAGCCAGTCCGGCCAAACGGCGGAATCTTTAATTTTGACGTATCCGACGCCCCGGATGCCCGTCTTGACGCGTTCGACGTAAGCCGAAATCAATTCCTTGGGCACCTGAATCTTGACCCGGAACATCAGCTTGTCGCGCTCACTGCGCGTTTCGACCTGCTTTGGAGTGAACTGCGCCTCAGGCGACACAAAGCTGACATAACCGATTGCCGAACGCCCGGGAGCGAAATCAACGGTAATCCTCGCCTCGGCGCCGACCTTAATGCTGGCGGCCTGTTCGGAAGGAAGATAAATTTCCATGTAAACGTCTTCCAGATTGACCATGGTCAGCGCCTTCCCGCCCGCGGCAAGCATCTCCCCCGGTTCGGCCAGGCGGTAAAGGACACGCCCCAGGACGGGGGATTTGAGTGTTGCATCGTCGATATGCGTCTGGATCGTCGCCACATTCGCCTTGGCGACTTCCACTTCCTGCTTGGCGGTCCGCAACTTAGCGGTTTCTTCCTCGTAAGCGGCTTTGGAGGTCGCTAAATTCGTCGTTCTCTCATCCAATTCCCGCTGAGAAAGCGCGTTTGCCTCGACGAGCTTGCGGGTCCGGTCAAACTCAATCTGGGCGTTTTCGACAAGACTCTGCTGCTTGACGACGGCATAATTGGCGGTCGCGACGCGTTCTTCTGCCGTCGCGACTTTATACTTGGCTTCCTCCAATTGCGCGTCAAAGGTATTGGTATCAAGACGCACCAAAACCTGGCCCGGCTTAACAAGATCTCCTTCGTCAACGAGCATTTCTTTGACTCTCAGCGCGTCTTTGGCGACGGCATCCACCAGTTTCGCTTCAATACGGCCGTTGCCGTACGCGATTCCGTCCGGAACCGCGAATTGCCGCGCCTTCCAGTATTGATAGCCGAAAAACACGATTGCCGCGATGGCAACCGCGGGAATAATCCATTTTAGAGATTTTTTCGAGATCGTCATGGCCATGGCAGCTCCCTTAGATTAGAAAAACAGTTAAGATAAAAATAAAGAAACGGACAGTATTATGCACTTAAATCCTTTTATGACAAACAATAAACTCCGGCGCTGATCTAAAAAAGTCCGGTCAAAATAACGGCGTCCTTCAAATGATCACGTTTTGGCGGAGCGTGGAGAATGAGCCGGCGCCTTGCCCCCCGGAAGCGGCTTGAGCGGTAAGTACGCGTCGGTCTTTGTTAAGCGTCCTCATCATTTTATCGACAAGGGCATTTGCCATACGGTTATGAATTGTAACCGCATCAGACGCCCCTCGCATCCCCGCCCCAAAAAGGGCGAACATCGTCAGCGGATAGACCCGTATTTCATACAACCCTTGCTCGGTAAAATTATAAGATCCGATAGAATTCCCTTCCCCGTTTTTGACCGTAACCCGGCATTGAACATTCCACTCCGAATGATATTTAAGAGGAAAAATCCCAAGCGTAATCATGCTCAAAGCCCCAAGCTGAGTCAGTCGGGGACCGTCATCTTCATGATCTGTTGTGAGATGAATGTCCGCTACAAGACTGGACACCCCTCCGCTAAAAAAAGTCGACGCTTCGGGATTTTTTAATGCTCCGAGAAACGGACCCTTAATCCCCGCGTCCGGAAATCTGTTCCAGGTCCCCGTAGCGGTTTCGGTCACTTCACCAAGTCTGAAAGAGCCTCCTTCTAATCGGGGCAATATTACCGGATCGGGGCCCAGTTTAATGGCGCATCCGCCGGACGATAGAATCAACGCGGGAATGATGAGCAAAGAGAATATTTTTTTCCTGTTCATATTAAAGGTTCTCCGATCTTATGATGAAAGTTCGTCTTTTTCCCTTGCTTTGACGTAAATCGGAACGCGCCCCCATTCCATCGCCGAAACGGCCGTTTCATAGGGGATCTCGTCAAAACTTTTGAGTTTCAGCCCTTCGACTTGTTTTCTGAGGTCCGCAGTCGCCGGGATTCGCGAAAAATAATCGGCCAATTCAATCCAGGTCATTGCGCGCCTTGCCGTATCCGCGCGAGCGGCAAGCTCGCCGTCTCCGTCCCGGCCGGCATCCCGCGCCAGCTGATGCAAACCGGGAACATCTTGAGCCGCTATCAGCCACTGAAAACTTTTCAGGCGCAGCCGTTTTTTCTGCGTGTCCGACTCCGGGCCACTCACCTGATCCGCCAGCTTCAGAAAAAGCCTGGCCTTTACAAGGTCTGATTCCGAAGCCAGCGCCAGTTTCGCGGCCTTCCCAAACTGTCCTTTCTGGACCAGCCGCCAGAAAAAAGAGACGATCAGCGCGTCCCGCTCCTGAGAGGGGATTTGTTTCGCTAAAACAACCGCCCCGTCAACGTCCTCATTTTCCACGGCGACCGCAAAAAGCGCTTTTTTCTCGATCTGGGCCTTTGCGCTTCCGAGAAGATTGAGGACTTCCCCGACCCGCAGAGACTCTCCGTCCCAGCAAAGCAGAGAAACCAGAAGAAAGGCCGTCTCAGGCAGTTTCTCCCAGCTTTTGGGATCACCGGCAGATTGTTTGAGAGCGGCCAGCGCCTCATCGGTCCGCCCCAAAACAGCCAGCGCCGGAACCGTGAGTGAAAAATCGGCCGGTTGGGAGCTTAAAATATCTTGCGCGGCCGCCCGGGCTTTTTCCCCTTCGCCTTTTTTGGCGTACCCGCTCATGATCCACAAAAGAAGACGGCTTTTTTCATTCCCGGAAAAACCCTCCCGGTTCAGAACTTGTTCGGCTTTCCCGGCTTCAAGCTGCCTCACGTATTTCAAGATCAGTATTCCAAAGAGTTCCGCTTTTTCGGAAGCGGCGGAAATCATGGCCGCATGCGCCTCGGCTTGATCAAGTTTTTCGGACGCGATCTCCGCAACGGCGAGCGAGCGGAGCAGAGGATCCCGTTCGGCCGGCAAACGGATTTCCTTAAGCGTATCTTCCGCGCCGGCAAAATCCCCGGCATCCACCTGAATCTGCCCGAAAAAGCGTTTTAGGGAATCCTCGGAAATATTCTTGAGATTCATCCGCGAAGCGAAATTCATGGCCTCGGTGATATGCCCCGTCGCCGTCTGGGCAAAGAGAATCGCGCCCAAAGCGGCCTGCCGGCGTTGTCCGATGTCGGGAGGAATCTTCTGCCCCCGAAGCGCCGCGGGATCAGCGGGCGTTTGAAAAGCCTCTTTTTCATCGGCCGTCATCGCGTCCGGGAACCCCTCAAGCTGAGTCATCGCTTCTTGGATCAGCTTCCCGGAAGTTGCTTCAATGGCCACGTCAAGACGGCGAATTTCCTTCCTGACCTGAGCGGCATTTGCCGCGTCCGGCTGCAATGCAAGAAACGCCCTCAGCCACAGATCGGCTAGCACGTCCCGGCCTTCGTTCATATAAGAAAATCCGAGATTGAAAAGGATTTTGGGATGAAAAGGCTCGAGCTTCTGAGCTTCCCGAAACGCCTGCGAAGCGATCGTCCATTCTTTCGCGTCTGCCGCCGCCACTCCCCGCTCCACAAACCGCTTGGCCTCCCCGGAGAGCGAAGGAGTGTCCGCTCGGGCCGCAAAACGCGGAACGGACAAGAAAAATAAAGAACCGACGAGAAAAATAATTTTCGCTTTTTTCATCATCATTCGGTTACCGTTTCCCTTCCTTCTTTTTTTCTTCATCCGCCAGGCCGGAGAGAATCTCCTGAAGTTTCGGTTCCGCGAAATCGAACCGCAACCGGTTTTGTTCGTTTTTCCTATGCCAGATATTGTACACCGCTTTAAAACGCTCTTCCTCTTCCGCCAGACGGTTCGGAAGCGGCGGTTCGGGATTCACCGGCCCCGGCCAATGCTGCCGGTTATCAAGCACATCAAGAAGGAATGTCAATTCGTCGTCATTTTTCTCAGCCCCGGCCGCTTCCGCCTGTTTCGCAGCATCATATTCTTTTTCGCTTTCGCGCCAGGAAGCCACCGCATCTTCAATGGCTTTTTTCCGCACCGGATCGGCCGCCATTTGAGTTTTATATTTTTCGCGAACGATTTCAGAAACGATCTCATCCTGCCTCCGGCTCTCCGCCCGCCATTTCAGATCCGCCTCACCCGCCTCCCGGATCCGTTCCAACTGCGCCTCGGCCCGGAGTTCTTCGGCCCGTTCCGCACTTGCCGCTTCGAATTGTTCCCTGGCGGCCCGGTCTCTCTTAAGGCTTTCGATCGTCTCGGGCTCAATGGGAGGCGTGTCCCCTTTGAGAGTACGAGGATCGACGACCGGAAGCGAAAGATCTTCCTGCCGGATTTGAGAAATTTCCCCCTCCGGCTTGACCGGCACGGCCGAAGGTCCCAGATCCGACACCGGCTGCATCAAATCCCCCTCAGCCGATTCTTCGGCAGCTCCCTCTCCGTAACCAACCGGAAGATTTTCGCCTCTCACGCGCGCCGGATCGACAACCAGATCCTGTTTATCGCGCAAGTCGACGACATTCGAATCGACGAAATCATCCCTCATGATTTCGAGAGGGGCCTGGGAATCCGGGGTTCCGCTTGACGCACCGGAACGCTTCCCGTCCCAATCAATTCCGGCTCCTTCTCCAAAATTAAATGTTTCCAGCTTTAAAGAACCGGTATCCGGCGAAAGCTCGAGCCCGAGCATGGATTCGATCCGCGCAATTCCGGCTTTAATAGACGCCGATGAAGCGGCGAGTTTGTCGCGGTACGCGGAACGAAGCCTGACCTGTTCTTCCTTTTTTAAAGCAAGAAGACGCGCCTGTTCCTCGCGCGCCATCTCTTCCTGCGCCCTTTGCTGTTCCGCCACCTGCTGCTGATAGGCACGCTGCTGCGCGGAGGCCTGGGACATCGCCGAAAACATCGTATTCATGAAACTGCCCATCAGCTGTGTGGTCGTGTTCATCATCATCGCGTCGTAAGAATTGTAATAACCGCCTCCGGAAGAAGACGAGCCGGAGGAGCCGGAGGAAACGTTCTCGCAATTGCCGACACATTTCCCGGGCCCAACGTCCGGAATATACGCCAAACCGGAATGGACAGTTGCAAAAATCGCCGCTAAAAAGGAGAGGGTCAGGATCTTTTTAGGAAATCTCTTTAGCATTTCGTGAACCCCGCCGAAAACAAAAACCGGTGCTGATCGAAAGCCTGTTTTTGTTTATTATACCGCAAAGAATAAAGGGCTGTCTGTTCCGAAATCAATCCGGATTTTTCGCATGGCGGAAAATTCCGCTGCGGTGTTTTAATTAAGGAAGCCCCCTTTTTATTTGTCCTGGCTTTATTTTCAAGATAAGATGCTTCCGGCAAAAATTTTTTGAAAGAAAATACGATGAAAATAAACCGGCCTCCACCCATTTTGGAACTGAAAAACATCACGGTCGCGAAAGACGGCGGAAAGAAAAAAATCCTCCGGAATATCTCCCTCCGGGTCCCCGCCGGGGAGAACATCGCGATCCTCGGGCCCAACGGCGCAGGGAAAACCTCCCTGCTGAAACTGATCACGCGGGAATACTATCCCCTGGCGGATGAAAAAGCCCTGTTTCGCGTGTGGGGAAAAGATTCGTGGAATATTTTTGAGCTCCGCTATTTGCTCGGCCTCGTCTCAAATAACCTGCAGTCGCTGTGTGCCCGGGAAATTTCCGGGCTGGAAACGGTGCTCTCGGGGTTTTTCGGCGGGATCGGGCTTCATGGCGAGCGGATCACGGCCGGGCAGCGGAAAAAGGCATTGAGTGTCCTCCGATTTCTTGAGATTGACCGTCTGAAAAACCGGGCGATGTCCGTGATGTCTTCCGGAGAAGCGCGGCGCTTTCTGATCGCCCGGGCGCTTGTTCACGACCCCAAAGCGCTGATCCTGGATGAGCCGACCAACAGCCTCGATTTGCGGTCGACGCATCATTTCAAGAATATGATGCGCAAAATCGTCCGGGCCGGGACCGGCATGATCCTTGTGACGCAGAATCTTCAGGACATCATCCCCGAAATCAGGCGGGTCGCGCTGATGAAAAACGGCCGGATCATAGAAGACGGCCCGAAGGAGATTGTCTTGATTTCCCGCAATATCAGCGCGCTTTTTGATATCCCGGTCAGAATCAGCAAAAGAAACGGTTATTACTATGCATTGTGACAGAAAAACTTCTTTGTTTTCGGTGCAAGCAAACCGCTATTGCACATGGTTAACCGTATGAAAAATTTCGTGATCAGACAGATGGAGGAATCGGAAATGAATTTCGCGGTCGGGCAGGCCGCGAAAGAAGGATGGAACCCCGGGTTGGAGGACGCGCGCGCCTTTTACGAAACGGATCCGGAGGGTTTCTTCATCGCCCTGCTTGACGGAAGGCCGGTGGGCTGCGTCTCGGCGGTTTCTTACGGTTCGGATTTCGCTTTTGTCGGTTTTTATATCGTGCTTGCGGAATTTCGCGGCCAAGGCTTCGGGATTCAGTTAGGGCAAACGGCATTGGCGCGCCTTAAAACCACACGAGCAATCGGGTTGGATGGCGTGCTCGCACAGCAGAAAAATTACGAACGGGCGGGGTTCCGCCCCGCGTACGGCAATACCCGTTATGAATACAAAATGACCGCGCCGCTGACGGTTTCCCAAACAACGCTCACCGTCCCGGCCTCAGCGATTGATCGGAGCAAAATCGGGACCTACGACCGCCAATGTTTCCCCGCCGAAAGAAAAGTTTTTCTTGAAAAGTGGCTCGCCATGAAAAACACGAAAGCCTTCGGATGGGTCGAACGCGGGTCATTAAAAGGATACGGTGTCATCCGGAAATGCGACACCGGTTATAAAATCGGGCCCTTATTCGCGGACAACGAATCCATCGCCAACGAACTTTTTCTTCGGTTGTGTTCGTCCGTCCGGCCGCCTGAGATGGTTTATCTGGATATCCCGGAAGTGAACCCGGCCGGTCTGCGCTTGGCTTCTTCGTTCGGCATGCGGCCCGTATTCACAACCACGCGGATGTATCTTGGCCCCGCGCCGGACATTCGCTTGGATAAAATCTTCGGAATTACCTCATTCGAATTAGGCTGATACCCAAGCAAGATTTTAAAGACGCATCCACCGCAACACCGAAATCACTATCGGCTTAAGACGCTATTGAAGCCGATTTTTAAACCGCCGCGGATCTCACAAACCGAATGGCGTTGATTTATTCCTTAACGGACTCGTGATAATGCGTCACGCACCATTTCCCGCCGATTTTCTGAAGAATCCACGTTTCGGTAAAGGAAAACGGTGCTTGATTCCCCGACAAATCCACCGTGTACCCGCTTCCGTTCGCGATCCACGCCGCGGCATCCGGAGAAAAAACAACGACCCGGGATTGAGCGGGTTCGATTTTCTGGCTTTTCATCCCGGCAAATTCTTTTTTGAAAAACTCAAGAAGGGCGGGAGCGTCGTAGGATTTATCGTTCAGGTAATACAACGCATCCCCCTCGCGGCTCAGGTTTTCAAACGTCTTTTCGACATCCCCCTGCTCCGCGGCGCTGATAATGTCATTCATCAGCGCGTTGACGGTACCGGTAATTTCCGCCCGTTCTTTCTCGTCCATGGCAAAACCCGTAGACGATGAAACCGCAAAGAAAAAAACGAATCCGATCATCACGACCGCTGCAAATTTTTTCATGGCTTCTCCTTTTCCCGTTCACGGCAGGTTATGGACCAAAAATCCCGGAAAGAAGTTAACTCCGCTTAAAACAATCGTCAAATGAAAAAAGCGAAAGCTCCGGTACCGTTTCCGGTCTGTCCGGGTGTATAATTTGCCGAAATCTTTTTTGCTCCAAAAAACCCGCGCTTCATAACAGAAAGGAGGCAGGATGTCTGATCAACGCGCAACAACCGGGCACCGGAGACCGGAAGTCACCGCGTCACACATTTCAATCGCCGGGGCGACGCTGATCTTTTTGATCTCGCTAGCCGCCGGCATTATTTCGGATTCGGTCGCCCTTCTGATCGACGCCGCCACAGGACTTGTGATTCTGATGGTCGCTTTTTTCGTCCGCTTCATCATTCATAAAATCGACAGCCCGCCGGACCACGAATTTCATTTCGGATACGGGAAATACGAACCGCTGGCCGGGGTCCTTCAAAATATCGCGATCCTGACGACCTGTCTCCTCGGAATTAATTTCGCGATCCAGGACATTATCCATCCGGATGATATTACCAACTATCCTTTATCGGTGGCGGCAAGCTGTGCAAGCGGAATCCTGGCATTGGGCCTCGGTGTTTACCTCCGCGCCGTCGCCCTCCGAAACCGCTCGGGCGTCCTGAAAACGGCCGGCACCCACTGGTTCGCGGACAGCGTATTGTCTTTCTCGATGTGTTTCGGATTTTTGTCGGGCGCTGTTCTGCGCCGTTTGGGCTATGAAAATATTTCGATGTATGTCGATCCGGTGATGGCCGTTCTTCTGTGTCTGGCCCTGATGAAACTCCCCCTCCAAAGCATTGCCGCAAACGTCTCGGAGCTGTTGGACGCCGCTCCCAAAGGCGAAATTCGTCACGCGGTCAAAAAGATCGTAGAACAGCACAAACCCGATCCTTTCCGGCTTCACCGCCTTAGGTTCCGCAAAGCGGGAAAAAGAATTTTCCTCGACGTCTGCTTTCTCACGTACGGCAAGATGTCGATCCGGGAGGCCGAAACTTTGACCGATCAATTCGAAAAAAACATCGCCGCCGAGTTTCCTCACTGCGACGTCGTCACATCCTTTAAGTCCGCCGCAAACGAATATTCGTCTTAGCCCGTTCTCATCCATGACAAAAGGATTGTACGTCCACATCCCCTTCTGCAGAACGCGATGCCATTATTGCCATTTCGTCCGCCTCGAAGACCCTTCCCCCGCGCTCCGAAGCCGGTACCTGGAAGCCCTTTTAAAAGAAATCCTCCATGCGCGTGAAATTTACGGCGCATTGGAATTCGAGACGCTTTATTTGGGAGGCGGCACACCGTCCATTTTACGCCCGGATGAATTGAGGGAAATTCTGGAGACGTTAACGGCGAATTTTAAAATCAGCGAAAAGGCGGAAATTTCCTGCGAGTGGAACCCCGGGGACGGAGACCCCGAAATGCTTTCAAAGCCGCGGGGGATCCGAATCAACCGGATCAGCCTCGGAGTCCAATCCTTCGATGACAATCTTCTCCGGACGCTCGGCCGCCGTCATTCCGTCCGCGACACGATCGAAACGCTCGAAAAAATACGCGGCGCGGGAATCGCTAACATCAGCCTGGACCTGATGCTTCGCATCCCGGGACAAACCGCGGAAATTTTCCGGGATTCCCTTTCGCAATGCATCGCGCTGAAAGTTTCACAGGTCTCGCTCTATGATCTTGAAGTCCACGACGACACGGAATTTGGCAAGATGCTCGGAAGGGGAGAGCTCTCCCTGCCGCCGGAAGCCTCCCATGGCGAAATGTATTCAGACGCGATCGACTCACTCGCCGCGGCCGGGTACGATCATTATGAAATCTCGAACTTCGCCATACCGGGATTTGCTTCGCGACACAATCTGATCTATTGGCGCAATCAGGAATATCTCGGCTTGGGGCCCGGGTCTTTTTCCTATCTGAACGGCGTCCGTTATCAATTCGCCCGGGATGTGCCCCGGTATCTTGAAAAATGCGAAGCCGGGATTTGGACAAACGACGTCGAAGATCTCCTATCCCCGCGGGACCGGGCCACCGAAACGTTCGTAACCGCGCTCCGGTTAAAAGAGGGTGTCCGTGAAAACATCGTCTCTCACCTTTCCCCTGAATTGCCGGGAAGAATTAGCGAACTTTGCAAAGAAGGGCTGCTTGAGATATCGGCCGGGAACCTTCGCTTGACCCGGCGCGGACAATTTTTATGCGAAGACGTTTTCCGCTTCCTCCTCCGAAAAACACAAGGGGCCGCCGATCCCGCAGGCTAAAGTTCCCACGGCATTCCCGGTTTGTCATCCCGGCTTATTTAAGCGGTTTCCGTTCTCTTAAAACGGGAGTAGAATAGGTCAAACAGCAAACAGAGTTATTTAAAAACGGGGAGGAAAACATGTTTAAAAAAATAATGGCTACCGTAATCGCGCTTTTACTTGCTCTGCCCTGCACGGGCCAGGCGGGTTTGACCGGCAAAATCAAAAGCAAGGCCAAAAGCGCCGCTTCCACGGCAAAAAGCACCGCCAATAAGGCTTCCGGCACGGCCGGAAACGTAGCGCATAACGCCGCTTCGACCGCGAAAAGCGCGGCGCACGCCGGAGCCGACACGGCCAAGTCCGTCGGGAAAAAAGCGATCGCGAACCCCGATCAAACTTTCCGCCAGGGAATCAACACTGCGGGACAAATCGATAATTACACCGCCGTCGGAATAGAAAAAGGGAAACAAGCCGTAAAACAAATGGCAAGCGGGACGCAAAATCAAAAAGCGCAGGCCGCCGGGGCAATCGGTAAGGGCCGGAAAAAATCTTAAAAAACGAAAGCAACCGTCAGCCGGCAAGTTTTTAAAAATCGCCGGTTTTTTATGGGAGTAGCTTTTTTGAAAAAAATTTTGGCAATTGCGATCGGAAGCCTGACCGGAGGATTTGCCCGTTACTATTTGGCCGGAGCGGCCTACCGCGTCTTCGGGACTTCGTTTCCGTACGGGACTTTCGCGGTAAACTTGCTCGGATGCTTTCTGATCGGATTGCTTTCCTGTCTCGCGGAAAAAAAATTCCTGGTCGGCCCCGAGATGAAACTGCTTTTGATGATCGGTTTCTGCGGGGCCTTCACCACCTTCTCCACCTTCATGCTCGAAACATCCAATCTAATGAAAGACGGCGAGACGTTGAGGGCTTTTCTGAACGTTCTTTTCAGCGTCGCCGGAGGATTTCTTTTGTTTCGTCTCGGCGTTCTACTCGGAGAGATCATCTAAAGGAGGCATCCCAATCATGAAAATCCCCGCGGACGGAAAACTTTTGAGGATTTTTATCGGTGAGCAGGACAAATGGCACGGACAGCCGCTTTACGAGGCCATCATTCATCTGGCAAAAAAGGAAGGCATGGCGGGCGCCACCGCTCTCAAGGGATTCATGGGATTCGGAGCGAAAAGCCATATGCACACGGCGAAACTCCTGAGACTTTCGGAAGACCTGCCGATCGTGATCGAAATCGTCGACAGCGAGGAAAAAATCAACCGTTTCCTTCCCTTTCTGGATGAAATGGTGCGGGAAGGCCTGATCACTCTCGAGAAAGCGAACGTCATTCTGTATCGCGCGTCCCTATAACCGGTTGCGCATTTAAAACCGCTCTCTCCCCTCCGCCCGGCCGATGCCGGATTGCCCCTGCGAAATCGTTCCGAAAAACGCTTTTTCCCGCGACAAGTTAAAATGAATAAAAATTAATCCGATTTTCATTTCGCCGTCATGTCTCCGTCCTATACTCCGCCGTGAAAGATTCACTAACCTTAGGAGGGTTAAAACAATGAAAAAGATAGCTGCGTTAGGATTGGTCATGCTGATGGCCGGGACTGCGTTGGCTGCGACACCCAAAGCCCAGAAAGTAAACTGCGACGTAAAAGGCGTCATTAAAAAAGTCAAATCGATTGATGCCTGCAAAGCGCTCGGCGGAACCGTCGTTCCTCCCAAAGCCGTTAAAAAGTAAAGCCGGTTCCCGTTTAAACGGTCAATCAGTGCGGAAAGGAGCCGCAAGCAGTTGCGGCTCCTTTTATTTTTACGGAGGACGGTCCTTAGCGAGCGGAAAACGAAACCGGGATTTAATCCGAACCTTTGGTTATAATACCCGCATATCACAAACGGAAAGGGTTATCATGAATCGATCGTCCAAAACCGCGTTTCCCGACGAACGTCTCACGCTGTTCGAAGTCCGCGAGATGTGGGATGTTTTGTCGCCGGACGAACAGATCGAAGCGTTTGAGCTTTTGGACCGCCCTTCCGCCCAGGAATTTTTATTCACCCTTTCCCGTCATAAAAGAGCCGCCTTCATCCTGCAGGCTTCGGAAGCCGAACGCCTGTTCTGGATGCGCCAGCTTCCGCCCGACGAAGCCGCCGATATCATTCAGCAGTCTCCGAAGAAGCAGCGGTCGAAATTGCTCGAATTGCTGGATGAGCGGACCCGCCGGGAAGTTCAGGCGCTTTTAACCTACAAAGCGGACGTTGCCGGCGGTCTGATGAACACGCGGTTCGCGCAGGTTCGCCCGGATCAGACCATTGACGAGGCGATTCATTACCTCCGGCTTCAGGCGAAAGATTATCTTGAGAGCATATTCTACGTTTTCGTCCTGGACCAGGGGCAGCGTCTGCTGGGGGTCGTCTCGTTTCAGGAGTTGTTCCGCGCCCCGCAGGAGAGGAAAATCAGCGAAATCATGAAAACCGAAGTCGTGACGGTTCCCGAAAATCAGAATCAGGAAATCGTCGCCCGGCTTTTTAACCGATACAAATTCATCGCGCTCCCCGTCGTCGATCATGAAAATAAAATCAAGGGAATCATCACCGCCGACGACATTCTCGGCGCGGTCCAGGAAGAGGCCACGGAAGACATGCAGAAGGTGGGCGGTATGGAGGCGCTGGACCAGCCGTATCTTCAAATCGACTTCTGGACCATGCTCAAAAAAAGGGCGGGATGGCTTGCGGCATTATTCATCGGCGAAATGCTCACGGCCAGCGCAATGGCCCATTACGAAGAAGAGATCGCGCGCGCGGTGGTGCTGGCCCTGTTTGTGCCGTTAATCATTTCAAGCGGGGGAAATTCCGGTTCACAGGCCGCTACGCTGATCATACGGGCCATGGCCCTGGGCGAAGTCCGCCTGCGCAACTGGTGGAATATCGTCCGCCGGGAGTTCCTGACCGGCCTGGGCCTCGGCTGCGTCCTGGCAACGATCGGGCTCGCGCGAATCCTCCTGTGGCAGCTCATTTTCCATACTTACGGGGCGCATTATTTCCTGGTCGCGCTTTCGGTTTGCCTGAGCCTAATCGGAGTCGTCGTCTGGGGAACGACCGTCGGAGCCATGCTTCCCATGCTGCTGCGCCGGCTCGGATGTGACCCCGCAAGCGCGTCCGCCCCTTTTGTCGCAACTTTGGTCGACGTCTCCGGGATCGTCATTTATTTCACCGTTTCGGCCGTTATCCTGCACAACACGCTCCTTTAAGAAATTCCCTCTTTCTCGGGCTTTTCAGAAATGGTTTCCGCCGAGTTCACGCCCAAACAGCGGAAAAGCAATCTCTCCGTTTTATGCTATAATCGCCTTCCGGGACCTTTGAATCCGGAAACTGATTATTCCGTATCGCAAAAATGACCATTTTTGACCTGACACTGCTTCTTTTTTCCGCGTCTCTCCTGGCCGGTTTTTTGGGTTCGCTGACAGGCCTGGGCGGGGGAGTCGTCATTGTGCCGCTGCTGACCCTCGCGTTTAAAATCGATATCCGTTACGCGATCGGCGCTTCCCTGATTTCCGTGATCGCAACGTCCTGCGGTGCCGCGGCCGCTTACGTCAAAGAAGGATTTACCAATATCCGGATCGGAATGTTTCTGGAGCTGGCGACGACACTGGGCGCGATCACCGGCGCCATGATCGCCACCAAAGTCGCCGTTCCGTTGATTGCCGTTGTTTTCGGCGCCGTTTTAATCGTTTCGGCTTTCCTTTCTTTCCGGAAAGGAAAGGAGGAGGGGCTTTCCGGCCGGCCGGACTCGATCGCGACCCGGCTCAAATTAAATAACACGCTTCCCACCCAAACGGGCTTTCGGCGATATTACGTTCAACGGGTCCCCCAGGGCTTCGGACTCACGTTTATCGCGGGAATTCTCTCGGGGCTTTTGGGAATCGGCTCGGGCGCGATGAAAGTGCTGGCAATGGATCAAACGATGAAAATTCCTTTTAAGGTCTCCAGCGCGACGAGTAATTTCATGATCGGCGTCACGGCGGCCGCCAGCGCGGGAATTTACCTGAACCGCGGATACATCGATCCGGGCCTCGCAATGCCGGTCATGCTCGGAGTTTTGGCGGGCGCCACCCTGGGGACTAAAATACTGATCCGCACCAAAACCGAAAAACTCCGGCTTGTTTTCGGGGCCGTTATTTTTCTCTTGGGGATCGAAATGATTTTCAAAGGCTTGACGGAGATCTTCTGATGGCCTGGACGGAAGAAAAAATAGAACAAATGCTGGGAAACCTTCTTAGGACGGGTGTTATTGCGGCCGGCATTATCGTATTAACCGGAGGGATAATTTATCTGGCCCGCTACGGTGCGCAGTTACCGGACTATAAAATTTTTCGCGGCGAACCCGAATATTTAAAAACCGTTTCCGGTATTGTGCGCGCCGCCTTGTCGGGTAGCCGGCGAGGACTGATTCAATTGGGGCTGCTGGCCCTGATAGCCACTCCGGTCGCGCGGGTTGCGTTTTCGATTTTCGCTTTTATCCGGCAGAAGGATTATTTTTATATCGCGGTCACGGCCGGCGTCCTGAGCATTTTGATTTACAGCCTGGTCTGGGGCCGGGCTTAATCCGAACCGTCCCGGGAAATTTTTATGGAAAATCAGTCTTTCACCGCCTTCCCGAAAACCGAAGAACGCCTTCGGGAGAGGATTCAATCCGTTGAATGGGGCCTTTTCGAAAATTACCGCCAAATCCCCTGCTCCTCGGTTTTTCAGCAATGCCGCGGAATCTGCTGCAGCCTGAAAGTCGCCGTCACTCAGGAAGAGCTTGCCGTTCTACGGCAATTGCTGAAAGATCAGGCGGTTTTGTTTCGTGAAATGGGAATCCGGATCCGGAAAGATATTGCCGCGATCGATCCCGAGACGGGATTCCAATGCCTCGCAAAAAAACGGCGGGGATTTTCCGAATTGAATAAAATCATCCACGGGATTTTAAACCGGAACGGACCGTTCGGCCTGAATTGGAAAACTCTGAGAAACCTGCTTTATGCCTGCGTGTTCCTCATGAAAGACGGGACCTGCGCCCTGCAGCGGATTTCGGAGCGGTTGGGACAACACCGGTGGTTTTACAAGCCGGTCAACTGCTGGAAATACCCTTTTGGCATCGCGGACGCAACGCTCATTCTTCCCGATCCTAAAGATCACCCTCATTTCCCCTGTTACCGGGGAAAAGGGCTGCCGGTCCGGGAAGCCTGCGCGGAGGAACTCGCGCTTTTATCCGGGATTATCCGTCGGGATTTGGCGGACGAGTTCCGGAAAATTCTTCCGAAAAACGCGGAAAAATAACGCTTACCGCTTCCAGTCCTTGGTTTCTAAATTGTCGAACTTGATGTTTTTCGTCTGCTTTTTCAATTTGTCCTGATCGGCCGATTTTTCAAGCTGATCGATTTTCCCGCTTTTTTTCCGCATCTCTTTCTTGGTGCCTTCGGTTTTCTGGACTTTCTCGCTCCTTTTTTGCTTAACGGGCAATTCCGCAAAAACCGAATGTGTGGCACCCGACAAAAACACCAACGCCGTCATGACAATACTCATGATTTTCTTCACGGTGATTTTCCTTTCTTTGAAACGAACGGTTTATTTTACGCCCGTCCGTTTTCCCTGTCAAAATTGAAAAATGGACCGCATTTTTCATTTGACGCCCCCTTGAAGCGGGATTAGCCTGTCTCCGGAGAAGCAAACCCGAAGGCATCGCCGGGAGTTTTTAACCCGTCATCTTGAAATACGAAAGGAAATCGTCTCAATCATGGCTGAGTTTCTTCAAGCTTGTCATCCCGTTGTCGCGGCGCTATGGGCCGGTATCTTCACCTGGGGCATGACCGCGCTGGGGGCCGCCATGGTTCTTTTTACCTATCATGTGAACGAGCGCCTGCTGGCTTCCATGCTGGGATTTTCGGCGGGAGTCATGATCGCGGCGAGCTTCTGGTCTCTGCTTGATCCGGCAATCAAAATGGCTTCCGGAACGGCGCTCCCCTCCTGGTTTCCTGCCGTCACCGGCTTTCTCCTGGGATGCGGGTTCCTGAGCCTCGCGGACCGGTTCCTGCCCCATGTTCACCTGGACCGCCCGGTTGAAAAAGCGGAAGGGATCAGGACAAACTGGAAGCGGACCACGCTCCTGGTGTTTGCGATCACTCTCCACAATATCCCGGAAGGACTCGCGGTCGGCGTTGCGATGGGAGCCGCCGCGTCGCATCTGGGCTCAACCAGCATGGCAGCCGCCATTGCCCTCGCGGTCGGAATCGGAATCCAGAATTTTCCGGAAGGGCTCGCCGTTTCGATGCCGCTCCGGGCAAGCGGGTTCAGCCGCCGGAAAAGTTTCATGGTCGGACAATGGTCCGGAATCGTCGAACCGCTGGCCGCCATGATCGGGGCCGCGGCGGTATTCCTCGTGAAACCGCTCCTCCCCTATGCGCTTTCGTTCGCGGCGGGCGCCATGATTTTCGTCGTCATCGAGGAATTAATCCCCGAATCCCAAAACGGCGATCACGGCGATATCGCGACACTCGGCTTTGTTGTCGGGTTTACGGTGATGATGCTGCTGGACGTCGCGCTCGGTTAAATCATCCCTCTTCCGGTTGTTTTCCGCGGATTCCCAACGCATAAAATAAATTGCGCATTTAATGGCTTATTTGCCCGTTTTTGACTATCATATAGGCCCTTCAGAGATCTAATCGAATTGCGCGAGAACGGGAAGGGTGACGTTGGTTTCAGCGCAAGAAAAATTCGGAGGCATTACGGCATGAGAATTCACGATATAACCGAAAAAAGCGGAAACTGGTTTTTCCGGCAGCGAAGTTACCTTCCGTCGCTCATCATTCCGATCCTGCTGCTTGCCCTGTTGAATTCGGAGTACATCGAAAAACATTTCGGGGATACCGCGCAGGCGATTTGGGAAGTCTTCTGCATCTCCGTTTCCTTCCTCGGCCTGATCGTCAGAAGTCTGACCGTCGCATGGGTCCCGGAAGGCACTTCGGGAAGAAACAGACAAGGCCAGCTTGCGGAATCGCTGAATACGGAAGGGTTGTATTCGGTGATGAGACACCCGCTGTACCTCGCGAATTTTCTCATTATCCTGGGGTTCGTGCTGTTCGTGCAGGTCTGGTGGTTCGTTCTCATTTACATGCTGCTTTTCTGCCTGTTCTACGAGCGCATCATTTTCGCGGAAGAATCGTTTCTCGAGCGGAAATTCGGCGACGCGCACCGGCAATGGGCCGAAAAAACTCCGATCTTCTTTCCCGATTTCCGGAGATGGCGTCATCCGGCGGCTACCTTTTCGTGGAAGATGATCCTGAAGCGCGAATATTCGACTTTTTTCGGGATCATCGTCGGATTCGTCCTGATTAAATTTTTCGCGGAATTATTCGGCGAGCGTCAATTCAAAGTGCGCGTCCTTTGGCTTGTCTTTCTGGGGATCGGATTCGTTGTTTATTGGACATTGCGGATCCTGCGGACCAAAACCCAGTGGCTCACGATCCAGCCGAAAGATAATTGAAACGCCTGAGTTTCGTCCGCGCCCCGATTCATTTCCGCGAAATCCTCCCGAAAGTTTTTCTGTTGCGCCCGCGAAAGGATCCGACTAGTATCTCCCCTGCATCGGGGGCCTGTTGAAAATCAAAAACAAGAGAAAGGGTTGATCCGGCCATGCACCGTTTGATTCCCGTGAATTCCGTGAAGGACATCCCGCTTCGATACCGGAAAACTCCGGTCCGTCTTCTGTTGGAATATCACAATCTGGGGAAACCTTTTGCGGCCCACAGCCGCTCCGACCTTCTGATCGGAATGTGCATGGACAACCGGAAACAACTGCGGATCCCCAATAACTTTGCCTTCATTATCCGCTCGGGCGGCGCCAATCTCCGCTACAGTGAATTCAAGATATCCTACGCGATCGGCGTGGGAGGCGTCTCGTGCATCGCCCTCATCGGGCACAATCAATGCGGAATGGCGGGCGTCTCGGCCCGGAAAGACGTTTTTGTGAACGGATTGGTCCGCCGGGCCGGGTGGAGCCGCAAGAAAGCGGAAGAACATTTCCTGAACTTCTGCATGATGTTCGAAATCGGTGAAGAGACCGGCTTTGTCCTGAGCGAAACGCGGCGGCTGAGGCTGCGGTACCCCAAAATCACGGTCGCCCCCCTTTTCTACAAAATCGAAGACAACCGATTGTATTTCCTTAAAGAAAATTCTACCGCACGCGCCCCTCTTCTCTTCTAAAAACCCGGCGGGGTGCCTCTCAACGCTTGATTTCTTTTTTCCGCCCGACAAGTATTCGTGCCCGTTCCGAATAAAGATTCCGCATGCGGGAGGATACCATGCTAGAATGCCTAGTAACGACAGGATCGGCGCCTCCCTTTGTGAAGCTATCCGAGAACCTATCAGAAATCCGTCTTACCGTGAAAGGACCGTTATGCGACAAAATTTCGGGAGGGATAAAAGAAGAAAAGAGGAAGCAAGAAAGAAAAAACAGGAAGAAAAAAGAAACAAGCGGTTGAATAAAAAAAACCCCGTCCCTTCAGACCTGACTGCCCCTGAAAATTCAACGGGGCCGGCTGAGAGTTTTTCTTCGACGGATCGGCCGGAATGAGCCGCAAACGATAAAAACCGGAAGAAGGCCGACCGGGCCTGAAAAAGAAAAGAGCTTTATGTCGCCAAAAAAAGTTGCCGTCGGGGATTTGTTGTATCATCCGGTCCACGGGCTCTGCCGGACCAATAAAGTCTCTCAAGAAACCCGATCGGGGGAGAAGGTTCTCTCGTATTTCCTGAGCCCGAAAATAACGAACCGAATGAAAACCCGCTTTATCATCGCCGCCTCCCAAATCGAGGCCTCGGGTTTTCACACGCTCCTTTCCGTCAAAGAAGCCAATAAAGTCCTGAAATACCTAAAAACCGGGACCCAGGCGGTCATTCCGGAAAACACGCCGTGGCATTTGGCCAAGATCATTTGGTCCTGCGCATATGAAAAGTTTTGCCCGAAAAATCAAAGAAAACTCCAAACGCTGGAACGGGCCGCAAAAGGCCTTGTGGGTGAATTCGCTTTGGTCTTCAATATCACCGCCAAAAAAGCGGCCCAAAAAATCCGGAAAAGCCTGGCGGCGGGCCCAAATATCGGTTCATCAGTTCTGGCCGCGCTTTCGCGTGCAGAGGGGCATTGAAAACGGTATTTTTGCATCACAAATTCATCAACTAAACAAGGAGACTGATATGGGATTCCGGCAAGAGGGATTTGGCGAAAGGCCGCGGGAAATGCACAAGGCAATTTGCGCGGATTGCCATAAAGAGTGTGAAGTGCCTTTCAAACCAAGCAGCGGCCGCCCGGTTTATTGCAAAGACTGTTTTTCGAAACGAAAGGAACAGGGCCGCTAAAAATTAGGCTGCGAGACTCGAATTAATTTCCCCGTTTTTCAAAGCGTATCGTTTTATTTAAGTTTCCGAAATCCGGACTTTGCCGGTTTCCGTCACGGGCAAGGGCTCGCTCGGCAAGAAGTCCCGGCCGGGTCAGAAGAAAGCCCGGGAAATTCATACCGGGCACTGGTAAAAAGTCCGTCTTCGCTCTCGTACTGGCGCTCAGGGGCCTCAAAACAATAACCGCTTTTTGTTCTATCAATCGAGGAGGCGGCTCTTGCCCGTCCTCAGCGAAAGTTCCTTCGCGCGCCCCCCTCAGAGTCCGTTCCCATGAGTTTTTCGAAACCTTAAACTTAGAAAAAAGGAGTGACTCAAATAAAAAAATCATTGCTTCCGTTCTTGTGTTTTTCAGTTTGCTGGGCGCGATGACCGTCCCCGGGTTCTTCCCGGAAATCCTTTAACTTCGCAGAAGATACACTTCGTCGTTTTCCCGGACCCGTTGAGCGACTTCGAGCCCGACTTCTTCCCCGGGCCGTCCGCTGTCCACCGGAATCAGGCTGATTTGAAGAGATTTGACTTTCATCCGGATATCCGTAGTCGTGCCGCGGATATGAACGCGGTCCCCGACTTTGAATTCCGTTTTTTCGACTTTCACCGCGCAGGCATTCACTTTGGGAAAATAATGGGTGATTTTCCCGACATAAACTTCTTTAGCGGCCGCTTTTGTTTTTTCTTTCTTCTTGGAGACGGGACGAGAGACAGCGGAGATTTTCTTTTTCCCCTTCCCGGAAGATGCCTTAGTCGATTTCGTCTTCCCTTTCCGGGATTTGGAAACCGGCCGGGATTTCTTCCTTCGGACAGATTTTCTCCTTAGAGTTTTCTTCCGTTTTTTCGGACTTTTTCCGCGACGGGGAGTCCGGCGTCGTGACGGGCCGAGAAAAGGCCCCAGAAGATATTTTCCTATTTTTTTCAGCCAGTTTGCCGGCATGCTTTTCAAAACAGATGGTTTTGGTTCAGAAACGGGCCGAGTTCTTTATCGATGCCTTGGGTATGGTCCCGTATCCAATTTTCGAGGAAAAACATCACGTCCAACGACAAGGCCGCCTTTTTGTCATTCCATTTCCCGATGAAATCTTCCACCTTGGCGATAAAATCGTCATGCTCTTTCTTGTGTTTGGCGTATTGCGGGTAACGGAACAATTCCATGTACCGTTCTTCCGTGGAAAAGTGATACTTGGAATAATCGACCATTTCGCCGATCGCGCCCCCGATGAAATCCCTGTCCTGCGTGCCCATCCCGGATAATAACCGGTTAAAAATATCAAACAATTTTCTGTGCTGATCATCGATTTCCCGCACGTTCACGCTGAAAGAAGCATCCCAGGTAATCGCCATATCTCCCCTCTTTATACCCCGAGGCAAACGATTGATTCCGCGGCGTTTTTCGCATTGCCGGATCCGCGAATCGGCTTTTTCTCCTTTTTTTTCCAAAAACAAACCAATCGGTTATAATATTAAAACAAGATTTTTTCCAGCTATTTTAACAAGGAGGTTACCTCAATGAAAAGCATCCCTTTCCGAAAAGTTCTGTGCTTGAGCGTTTATGGGGCGTTTCTGTTTTTTTGCCTGGCATCTTTAGTCTTCCCTTCCCCGCTTCTCGCAAAAAAAAGCGATAAGGACAAAACTTCCGAAAAGTCCTTTTTGAGCAAACCGGCGGAGGAAAGTTCTTCGGAATCTTCCCCTTCTTCCGGGGACTTCCTTGACATGGCTTCCGGAAAGGCCCTTCCCAAGCCGGCTACGCCCAAGATCGTTTCGGTGGCCCCGCCCGTCACTTTTGTGAAACCTCAAGCGGCTGCCGGAGCGCCGAAAGCATCCGGACAGCTTCCCCCGGTCTCCTGGAATCCGAATCCGCCCGGGGCCCTTAATCCCGTCCGGGTGAATCCCGTTACTCCGGTCGCGCCCGTGATGAAAGAAACTCCTCCGGCGCCGTCGGAAACGCCTGCCCCGGAGAATCTCAAAGAAAAACAATCCGCCTCAGACGACGGTTCCGAATACGAAGAAGACACCGACGAAACTTTGGATTACATGGAAGAGGAGACTGAAGAATCGCGGGCAGAGAGCAATCAATAGGCTGCAAATCGCTTAAAACCGCTATCGGGAGAGCATGATGTTCATTAAAAAGCGTCTGTTGTCTTTCTCCGGTTTACTGATCCTGATTCTGGCGGTTTTTTCTCACGCCGGCTGCGCGAAAAAGGCTGATCCGAACAAGGCCATCGGGAAAGTGATCGAAGAAGCGAATCGTTTGTCTCCGAAAACCCTGGAAAGCTACGCGCTGGCTTATTCCAAGGCCATCCAAGAGCAACAAGCCCTTCTTGAAGACCGGATGGCCCAGATGAGAACGATGCCCCCTCAGGACGGCCGGGAGATCCGGATCAAGGCCCTGCGGGCCGAAGTGCTTAAGCTCCAGATCAACATCTCTTCATTGATGGCCCGCTACGAAATTTATGTGAAAAAACTCAAAGAAAAAGGCGGCGACGTCTCGAAATTTCCGGTTCAATGACCGCTATATTTTCTTCTCCGCGCTTGGCGGCTCTTTACCTCCGCATTTCGACATTTCGAACGGATCTCTTTGTTTTATACCTGGGAATAGCCTTTCTGGCGTCTTGCGCTTTGGGACCGGATCTTTTCGCGCAGGAAACGAAAAACATGATCGCTTCCGCCGACCCCGCCGCGACGGAAACCGGCATCCAAATATTGAAGCGGGGCGGAAACCCCGTTGACGCGGCGATTGCCGTGCAGGCTGTTTTGAATGTCGTGGAACCGCAATCTTCGGGCATCGGAGGCGGTTGTTTCCTTTTGTTCTACGATGCCCGGACGAAACAAATAATCGCCCTCGACGGGCGGGAGGAAGCGCCCCGAAGCGCCCGTCCGGAGCTTTTTCTCGGAAAAGACGGCTCACCCGTTCCCTTCTATCCGGACCGCATCACCGGAGGAAAGGCCGTCGGCGTGCCCGGATGTGTGAAAGCTCTTTATAAGGCCTGGCGGCTTTACGGAAGCGGCAAAATCGCCTGGCGGGATCTTTGGGGGCCGGCAATCGAACTCGCAGAAAACGGATTTCCGGTCTCCGCCCGTCTTGCCGAAGCGATTCAGGGAGAAAAAGACCGGCTCAAACTGTTTGCGGCATCCCGGGAAGCATTCCTCAATCCGGACGGAACGCCGAAAGAAAAAGGAGCGCTCCTCATCCAAAAAGATCTCGCCAAAACTTTACGCCTCCTCGCAAAAAAAGGCGAAAAACCTTTCTATGAAGGCCCAATCGCAAAAGATATCGTCGGCGCGGTGAATCATTCGGAAGTCAATCCGGGTCAAATGGAAATGAAAGACCTTTCCGAATACGAAGCGCCTCTCCGCCGGCCGGTTTCCGGAACTTACCGGGGGTTCACGCTCTACAGTATGCCGCCGCCTTCCTCCGGGGGAGCCGTTTTGATCGAAGCGCTGAATCTGCTGGAACCGTTTGACCCGGCCGGAATGAAACGAAAGGACCCGGAGTTCATTCATCTTTTCTCGGAAATTCAAAGGCTTTCCTTCCTGGACCGGGGGCGTTTCCTGGGAGACCCCGATTTTTCGGAAGTTCCGGTCGGAAAACTCGTTTCCAAGGATTTCGCCGCGGAAAGAGGTTCGGAATTGGCCTCGTCTCAGGTCTTGAAAGGTATCTCCCCCGACAAGCATGGAAACACGACAACCTCCCATATTTCTATCATCGACGAGGAAGGAAATGTCCTGTCCATGACGACCACGATCGAACACATTTTCGGATGTGCCATGGTCGTTCCCGGCAGAGGTTTTGTTCTGAACAATGAATTGACCGATTTTGATGCCCTGCCCTATCTGAGCGATACGGGCGAACCCGCCCCCAACCGCGTCGAAGGGGCCCGAAAGCCCCGGAAAACCAGCCTGGATCTCCCCGGTTCCATCGGCGGGAAAAGGCCCTTGAGCAGCATGACCCCGACGATGGTCTTCAAAAACGGTAAGCCCTGGATTTGCGTCGGATCTCCCGGCGGCACGCAGATTATCGGAATCGTATTAAATGCCCTGGTCAATTTAATCGATTTCGGGATGACTCCGGAAGAAGCCCTCGGAAGTCCGAGAATAATCAATCGGACGGGCCCGGTTGAAATCGAAATGTCGTTTTTCGACGATCCCGCCGTGACCGACCGCCTCGAGCGGATGGGGCATGAAATCATCATGCGCAAGCCGTTCGGAAACGCGCAATTGGTAATGGTCCGGAACGCGCAAACCGGAGAACTGGAAGGCGCCTCGGACCCCCGAGGTGAAGGAAAAGCGGAAGGATTTTAGCTATTTAACTTCCGTTTATCGGGCAACGGGGGTAATGGTCAGCGTCAGGGATTCGCCGTTTCTTTCGACAAGAAAAGTTTGCTCAATGCCCGTCCGCTCGGAAATAAGCGCCCGGTAATAATGAAGCCAGCCGTCAAGCCGCAGGGCATTTTCTTTGATCAGGACATCCCCTTCCCGGAACCCTCCCCGAGCGGCGGGAGAATTTCCCTCAACCGCCGTCACCTTGAATCGTCCGGTCTCCTCATCGTGCGTCACCGTGAGTCCCACATGCGGCAGTTGCGGATCGAGATAAAAAACGCTGACCGGAATTTCGATTTCTTCGTTCTTCCTTTTCACGGTAAAAGTCCTTTGGACCTCCCCGGTCACATCGAGAAAGAAATCAAATAAATTGCCGGGGTCAATCTCGCGGCCGTCGATTTTCAGCAGGACATCTTTGTTCCGGAGTCCCTGCTGATAGCCGAACCCCGAAGGGGTCACTTCGGCGATCACGTACTTCCCGATCGATTCGTCAAAACGGAAATTGCAACCCACGACGAGATTTTCAAGCTTGGGGAATTTCTTTTTAAGCAGCCGGTCGTTGATGCGTCCCGCCAGCATTTTTTCAAATCTTCCGCGGGAAGAGTCCCTTTTCCTGAATCCCAGAAAATAAAAACCGGATTTCCGCTTGAAAAGCGCTTTGATTCCGACGGCGGTGACCGAAGGGGCTGTGTTGACCAAGCCGATTTCCAGAACGCAAAATCCCGAAGAGGAAAGCATGGGGGCCTTGCACCAGGTGCGATATTCCTTTTTATAGAGCGGGAACGTATTGGTTTGAATATACCCCCGCTCTTTGTCGCTGATTAAAACGGGAATTTTTTCGGCTTGAAGCGTTTCGCAGGTCGCTTCCCAGGCTTCATCCAAAGTTCCGGGAAGCGTGAAAGAACAGGCTTTGGGTTTCGACGGAAAAGGGGAAAAACCGATTAACGCTCCCGTTAAAAAAAGAAAAAGCAGCCCTTTCGTAAGATTTTTGCTTACAAAAGGGCTGCTTTTCAAGAAAAGATCCGTGATCGGTTACCGGGTGCTGACGGGTTTTTCTTTCAGTGAAGTTTCCGGACCGGCCGGGGCCTTGAGATAAGCGTCGGTCCCGCTCCAAATATGGTTGAAAATCAGTATCCCGATTCCCGCCCAAACCTGGGGATATCCGGCCACGCCTCCCACAACGGCTGTCGTGACAATTCCGCCGATTTCGATCAAAATCATGGCGCCGGTCTTCAGCTTTCCGGTGTCGTTGTTCAATTCTCCGTTCAGATACTGGCCCAATCCGGGAATAATCAATGAAGCGGCTCCCCGGGTCAGACTTTCCTCGCCTTCGGCTCTCGCCATCCCGCTTGTGGCGAAAAGAAACACAACAATTAGACATAGCGAAACGATTTTACGGCTCATGGGATATTCCTCCTTTAAATGGTAACCCAATTCATTTAATACCAAACGCTTCTAAAAGATAATTCTAATCCGTACCTTATGCTTCGTCAAGTTAGGCAAAAACCTTAGTTTTTACATGCATTTTACACGCAAAAGCCCGGGATAAATGTATATTTGAACCGAGTTGAAAACCCTGTAGAATACGGATGATAGGATTACTTCACATGGCAAAAGAGTCCGTTCTAATTATCGAAGACGACAAAAATATCACGGAATTGCTTAAGTATAACTTGGAGCAGGACGGCTACCGCGTTCAGTTTTCGGCGCGGGGAGATTCCGGATTGGAAATCGCGCGGAAAAGCGGCCCCTCCCTGATTGTTCTTGATTTGATGCTTCCCGGCCTGGACGGTCTTGAAATCTGCAGAATTCTGAAGCAAAATACCAAAACCGCGGGTATCCCCATCATCATGCTTACGGCCAAGTCCGAAGAAACCGACAAAATCGTAGGCTTGGAACTGGGTGCCGACGATTACATCACCAAACCGTTCAGCCCGCGCGAATTTCTCGCGAGAGTCAAAGCGGTTCTCCGCCGAAAGCAAATCCAACCCAAAAAAGCGCTCTTGAAGGCGGGCACGATTGAAATCGACACGGAAAAACACCTCGTAACGCTCAAAGGCAAGCCCCTGGAACTGACTTCGAAGGAATACGACCTGCTTCGAACGTTGATGGAGGCGGACGGGAGAGTCCTGGAGCGGGATTCCCTGCTCGAAAACGTCTGGGGATACGATCAAGCCGCCGGGATCGAAACCCGGACGGTTGATATGCACATCGGACAACTTCGTAAAAAACTGAAAACCGAAGCGGAGAGGGTTATTACGGTCAAAAACGCCGGCTACCGCTTTGATAACGAATCCTAAACGGCAAGGAACGTCATGGGCGGCACCGGAGGAAAACTCGGCAGAAAAATCGCGTTTTCCTATGTCATCTTCTTTACCGTAGTTCTGGTTTCGGCCGATCTTTACATCTCGAAAAAACTGGAAACCCGCGGCGAATCGGAACTCCGGAAGTCCCTGATTGCCTTCGCAAAAACATTCGAACAGACGCTGACTCCTTCCCTGATTCAAAGCCGGGACCTTCCCCGCATTTACGCCCTGACAAAGGCGCTCGGAGAAGCTTCCGGCCTCCGGATCACCGTTACGGACCCGAAAGGAACCGTTCTGGGAGACTCGGAAAGGACTTTCGAGGAAGTCCCCGAAATGGAGGATCATTCCCAGCGGCCGGAAATCAAATGGGCCCTGAGGGGTGAAATCGGCTCCAGTATGCGCTACAGCACGACGCTCCGGACCGGCATGATGTACCTGGCGCTGCCGTTGACGGAAACCGGAAACATCGTTGGGGCCCTGCGCGTCTCCCTGTCGCTTCAATCCGCAAACGACATCGTTTATTCCGTCCGCAGGCCGATTTGGGCCGCGTTGATCGCGGGGATCGGATGCGTCATCCTGCTCGGAGCCATTCTCAGCGGCTCCCTCACAAAACGGATCCGGTCCGTAACCCGGATCGCCCTTTTGTACTCCAGGGGAAATTTTTCGGAAAGAATCCCTTTGAAATCCAACGACGAACTGAATATCCTCTCAAAGGCCATGAATCAAATGGCCTCCGCCCTGGAAAAACGTCTTTCCGAAATCGAAAGGGAAAAAGCAAAACTGTCGGCCATCGTCAGAAATATGGCGGAAGGCGTTATTGCCGTCAGCCGCAGCCGGAAAATTTTGATGCTGAATCCCAGCGCGGAAAAAATCTTCGGTATTTCAGGGCAAGTCTCCGTCGGGAAGCTCCTGATCGAAGTCATCCGCAGCCGGAAAATTGACGAGACGGTCAGCCTCGCCATCGAAAAGCAGAGCCTTCTCTCTCAGGATCTCGTCCTCGCGACTCCGAAGGAAAAACATCTCCGGGTCAACGCGGTCGGGATTTCTTCCTCGGAAAGCGAAATTTGCGGATTTCTGGTCGTGTACGACGTGACCGAAATGCGACGGCTTGAAAAAATGCGGCAGGATTTCGTGGCGAATGTTTCCCACGAACTCCGCACTCCTTTGACGTCCATCAAAGGATTTGTCGAAACGCTCCTCTCCGGCGTTTTTCACAATCCGGTCCAAAGCGAAAAATTCCTCAAAATCATCAACGAAAACACCGAAAGGCTTCACCGCCTGATCGTGAACCTGCTGGATCTTTCGAAAATCGAATCCCAAAAAAACCCGCTTCAGCCGGAACCCTTAAACCTGTCCGCCGAACTTGAAAAAATCCTGCCGATGTTCGCGTCTCCCATCCGCGAAAAAAATCTCTCCGTTGAAAACCGCCTCCCGGCTGCCGCTTTGCCGGAGATCCGGGCCGACAAAGACAAACTGCATCAGGTGTTCGTCAACCTCCTGGACAATGCCGTTAAATTCAACAAAACAAACGGCCGGATTGTGATCGATGCCCGGCTTCTGGAGGGCAAAATACAAGTATCGGTCCGGGACACGGGAATCGGCATCCCCAAAGATGCCGTCGGGCGAATTTTTGAAAGGTTTTTTACCGTCGATAAAGCCAGAACGCGCGAGTTCGGAGGGACGGGGCTGGGGCTTTCGATCGTTAAACACATTGTCGAAGCGCACGGCGGGAGTGTTTCCTGCGAAAGCGAACCGGAGACGGGAACGACCGTTGCTTTTACTCTCCCGATTTAGAAAAAAACGCCCGCCTAATTTCCGAAACGAAAAGTATCGCCAAGAACCGTTTCGAACCGCGTTATTTTGAGGGGATCGGAATGGTTTCCGACCGGACGGTTCTCAGCTTCGTTTGAACCAGAGTTTTTTCCAAAAGATACCGTTCCAATTCCTGCATCCGCCGCTTTTGGACGAAATCCGGCTTGGAAACTTTTTTCAACTTCGCGAGCTCGTTTTGGTAAGCGGCCCGCTCCGTGTCCGTCAACCTTCGTTTCCGGATATCGATCAGAATGATCGAATCCTTCGCCTCCGCGATCACTTTTCCGATGTCCGAAACCGAGCAAAGCTGCAGAAAGGCAACCTCCCCGTCCTGTTTTTCCTCGGTCAGCACATGGGGTGCCTGCGAGATATAATGCGCCCGGACCGTCTCGACACTATCGTCGGTGGCCTGCCAGATATTGACGACGGAAACTTTGGCGGCTTCGCCGGATTTTTCGCTTCCGGGTTTCCGGACATACTGCGTGCTGACCGCCTGATCCAAAATCTGCGCCTTGGGATAAAAACCAAGCCCCACGGATTTCAACTGCTCCCGGATCGCGGCTTCCTTGGATGCGGAAGGCGACGGAGGCTGCTTTTTCTGACAGCCGGAAAAAAACAGGGATAAAACGACCGCGACAAAAATGCCGTAACCGATCCGGTTCCTCGTATTCATAAGCCCCCCTTTCCAGAAGCACGATATTATTATAAAATCTTTCCCGCATAAGGAAAGCAGTATCGTTTGAAAAATTTCGCGCATAGAAAGCGAGGACAAGATGCTGTCAAAAAAAATGCACGCCAAGTTGAACGAACAGATTGAGATAGAAGCTTATTCCTCCAATCTTTATCTTGCCATGGCTTCCTGGGCTTCGGAAAACGCCCTTCCGGGTTCCGCGAAGTTCCTGTATAAGCAGGCGGAAGAAGAGCGATCTCACATGATGAAAATTTTCGAATACCTGAACCGGATCGGAGAACACGCCTGCGTTCCGGCCCTGAAGGAACCCCCTTGCGATTACAAAAAAATCGAAGCCATGTTTGAGCAGGCGCTCAAACATGAGCAAAGCGTTACGCAAGCGATCCATGAGCTGATGGATCTCGCGGTAACCTCGAAAGACTATGCAAGCGCCGGATTCCTGCAGTGGTTCGTGGACGAGCAGGTGGAAGAAGAGGAAACATTCCGCGCCATTCTGGACATGCTTAAAATGGCGGGCGTAAAGGAAGGCCGGAATATTTATCTCGCCGACAAAGAAATCGGAAAACGCGCCGAGGCAAAATAATCATTCGGACGTCGCGTTTCGAAACGCGAAACAGGACCGATCCCCCTCCCGGATGCAATAAAATCCGGGAGGGGTTCTTCCCCCTTTTATGATGAAAAAAATTTTCTTTCCGATCGTCCTTTGGGCCGTTCTTGTCCCGGCTCCGCTGAAAGCCGAGGAACCCTCCGCCCCTTCCCAGCAGGCGTTCGAGGAGGCCGTCCGGACCGTTTCGCAACGCCTGCAGGGCGCCGCCTTAAAGCGGTCTTTTCGCTTCAAATTCATGAACGACTCTCTCGAAAAAACGGCTCAAGCGGCCCGGGCCATGGCCTCACAGGAAAACCCGGAAAGAATCGCTTCCCTGCTAAAGTCCGCCCGGGGGAATTATCCGGACAATTTTTTCGCAATCCTGCTCGACGCCATCCTGACCGAATCCCGCGGGGGCCCTCAAAGAGCAAACCGTTTGTTCGAAACCTTCTGGGATAAAAGCGCGGTCCTAACGGATTTTGAGAAATCGTTCATGACGCCGGAAGAATTGAACACTTTGAGAAAAACGGTTTACCTGCTTCTCCGCTCGAGAGGCGTGACGCCGAAAAGCCCGAAGGAAAAAGCGGCGGAAACGCAACGGCTTCTTTTCTGGGCGGCGGGCCTGGCAAGTTTTCTGCTGTTCTTCCCGATTCTGTCGCGGTTGAACCGTTTTTTAGAAGAGCGATTCAAGCCGGTCGCGAAAGGCTACCGGCGCTGTCCCCGCTGCCGGGCGGTTCTCGAGGAATTGTTCACGGAATGCCCTTCCTGCCGCCGGAAAATTTAGGGATTAGAACTTCCAGCTTAAGTCGATCTGAAACCGGTTCTGCTTCTGATCCAGAATTCCCTCCGTCCCCGCGTTTGTATTCGACACCAGAAACGCATTGCCGTAAACGCTGAGATTGTCCGTCAGGGCGTATCCGATCTTGAAAACGCTCCCGCATTTTCCGGCAAAACCGTCCCCGAAATCGGCGTCCGCGAAGGCCCCGACAATCGAATTCGGCCCGATGTATTTATACTGGTAAATACACTCCCAGTCCCCTTTCCGTTCGATCCGGTTTAATTTCGCGCCAAGGCTCCACGCGAAATTCCCGCGCCGGACCATGCCGAGCTTGGTCGCCTCGGCGGGATTCATCGCGTATTCGTTGAAAAGCGACAACGGTTTCCAGGGAAAAATTTTGAGTTCATTGTAAATTGTGATGATCTGGAAATCCTGGGCGTCCAGATTATTCGAATTGTTGACGTTGAGAATCGTATTGCCGCGGGCCAGGGAAGTCCCGTCCGCAAGCCTCCAATGCCCGTTTTTGGCGTAATTGCTGTAACCGTAGTAGGAAACGGCGGAAAGCCCTTCGACCGGTTTTTCAAAAAAAAGCGTCGCAAAACGCGGCATCAGCCCCGCCTGCACGGCGAAGAGATTCGCGTCTCCGCCGACATTCGCCCCTTCCTTCAGAACAAACTGCCCGGCCGTGACAAAACTCCTGAGCCCGAAATCCGCGCCCTCGATAAAATTCAAATCCACCTGCTCGTACGCCCCTTCCGGCCGGACATCGCTGTCCCAAATCATGTCGGTCGACGCCCGCTCGAAAGGATTGGCGGTCTTCCCCGCCGCGATCGTCAATTTCTCCACCGGACCGACCTGCGCCCAGCGGGGCGTGTATTTGGCATAGGCCTTATCGATCGAAATCTGCTTCCAGGTAAATAGCTCTCCCATGGTCTGATTGGTGGAAGTCGGATCGCTCATCGAGCCCGAGGCGAGACTGAAGCCGACCTGCATGTCGGGATTAAAGCTTTTTTCAAATCCGAGCCTCAGCCGGAACCGGAACCGGTTGCGGTCATCGGTACCCCGGGGATCCCCGCTGCTGTAATCAATCCCGTCATACCGGAGGCGGAAATCTCCCGCGAATCGGACCCCTTTCAGCCATTGGTCCGCTCCCCCCAACGATTCGGATACCTGCCTGCTGAATTCATCCGAAGGCGCGCCCGTCCCGCTTCCCGCCCCCTGCTTTTCCAAATCTCCCGTCCGCGGGACTTGCGCCTGATTTTTCTCCAGCTTTTCAATCTTTTCATTCTGCGCGGTAATCAGCTTCCTCATCTCGCCCATTTCGGTCTGCAACTGCCGGACGAGCCCCGTCAGTTCGGTCAACTGAACGCTTTCGGCCCGGGCGTTACCGTTGTTAAAGCCCAAAATATAAATAATCAAGCAGCCGGCAAAAAGAATCGTTTTTCTCATATCTCTCCCCTCCCGTTATTGTCACAAATAATGCATCGGATTCATTACACGGTTTTCTAGAATAACGGCAAGATCCCGTGTTTCCTTGCGGGTTTTGAAGAGAAGTTTTTATGTCCGGAGGTGAGTTCCGTTTCCGCAGAAAACCTTCTGAAAAAACGGATGGGAATTTTTGAGGCCTTTGTCGGAACTTAGCGAAGAACCTGCCAGGCGTGATGCCGGACTTCCTTGCCCTGGAGCATGTAAATCACGTTCTCGGCGATGTTATTGGCCAGATCACCGATCCGCTCGAGATCATGCGCGATCATGACGAGTTTCATGCCGGCACCGATCAAGGAGGGTTCTTTCGTCATGAAATTTCCGAGGTGAGAATAAATCGTATCGTAATAACAATCGATTTTGTCGTCATGCCATAAAACATGGCGGGCCAATTCGCTGTCCCCGTTCACAAAACAATCCAGCGCGGCGCGAACCGTTTTCTGGGTGGTTTGCGCCATTTCCCCCAGGGGAATTTTTTCTATCAGATACAGTTCGGACGGAAGCAGGGGCGTTTTTTGGGCAATATTGACGGCATGATCTCCCATCCGTTCAAGGTCCGTGTTGATTTTCAGGACCGTCACCACGCGCCTCAAATCGCCCGCTACCGGCTGCGCCAGTGCAAGAAGGTTGTGCCCTTTTTCGTCAATCTCGATTTCCAACCGATTGATCACATTTTCATCGTCATAGACCTTGCGGGCCAGCGCACCGGAAGAGTTTAAAAATCCGTCCGTCGCTTTCTCGATCGCGGCCTCCGCAAAAAAGCCCATCTGCTGCAATTTTTGCGTGAGCTCTTTCAATTCTTCGTGAAAGTGCCGTTCCATTTCCCCCGCCTCAGCCAAACCGGCCCGTAATGTAATCCTCTGTTTCTTTTTTCTCGGGAGCGGTGAAAATTTTATTGGTCTCGCCGAATTCAATCAGCTCTCCGAGATAAAAGTACGCCGTATAATCACTGACCCGGGCGGCCTGCTGCATATTGTGCGTGACGATCACGATGGTGAAATTTTTCTTCAGCTCGTGAAGTAATTCCTCGATTTTCGCGGTGGAAATCGGATCCAGCGCGGAAGCGGGCTCGTCCATCAATATAATTTCGGGGTTCACCGCCAGCGCCCTCGCGATGCAAAGCCGCTGCTGCTGCCCGCCGGAAAGTTCCATCGCAGACTTAGTCAGGCGGTCTTTCACCTCATCCCACAGCGCGGCACGTCGGAGACTTGCCTCCGCCCGTTCTTCCAAAATCCCGAAATCCCGGATCCCGTGAAGACGCAAACCGTAGGCAACGTTGTCAAAAACGCTTTTGGGAAACGGATTGGATTTTTGAAAAACCATCCCGATTAAACGGCGGAGTGAAACCACGTTGATGTCCGGGCGGTAAATATCCACTCCGTCAATGACGACCTCTCCCGTAATCCGGATGTTCGGGATCGTATCGTTCATACGGTTCAAAGTCCGGAGAAAAGTCGATTTTCCGCAGCCGGACGGCCCGATCAGTGCCGTCACCCGTTGTTTCGGGATATCCATTGTGACCCGTTTCAGCGCGTGAACCGTTCCGTAATGGACATTCAAATCTCCCGCCCGGATCTTAATCTCAGAAAGGCCGGGCTGCTCCCTAAAATTTTTTCCCTCGGCTTTCCGTTCATCGGTCCCGACTGATTCAATCATGCTGCTCTCCCCTCCCCGGAATCCTTCCTCAAAATCTTCCGTCTCCAGAACTGTTTCAAATGTTCCCCGCTGTTTCATGTCGCTCTCCCTTCCAATTAAATCGTAAAATAAAAACAGTCCCGCCGAAGAGAAGGGAGGGAGAGCAATCTCTCCGGCGGGCCTTTGAAAAACCCGGGCTGTACCGCAAAAAGCGTCTCTTCATTGCAAAGACACCTGCCCAAGCTTCTTCCTGAAATGAAGCCGGTACAAAATAGCCGTCAAATTCAAAAGAAAGGTCAGGCCGATCAAAACCAGCGTTGTCCCGTATTGAATCGGTTTGGTAGCTTCCGCATTGATGGACTGTGTCGCCATAATAAAAACGTGATAAGACAGTTCCATGAATTGGTCCAGCGGATTCACCATCGGAACGACCCCGAACAGTTTCGCGACCGGAAGACGGGGCAGAAAATAGGCGCATCCCGTGAAAAGAATGGGGGCGGTCTCTCCCGCGCCCCGGCTGATCGCTAAAATCGCGCCGGTGAGAATTCCCCCCTTTGCCTGAGGAATCACGATGTTCCGGATGGTCTGCCATTTCGTCGCTCCCAAGGCAAGCGAAGCCGAGCGATGGCTTTGGGGAACCGCGTTCAAAGCCTCTTCCGTGGAAACGATAATCACCGGCAGCACCAAAACCGCCTGCTGATCAATTGTTTGGTATTGAATTGTTTCATTCTTCGTAGGAACGATTGATAAGTCCAATTTTTACCTTCCTGAGAAACGTTAATC
>JAKQXH010000063.1 GCA_029561555.1 Candidatus Omnitrophota bacterium | reverse complement strand
CGTCATCGTTGACAACCGCAACAACCTTGTCGAGGACTTCCGCCCTTCCTAAAGACGGAACAATAATCTGCAAAGCAAAGAAAAATAATATGCCGGCCCAAAACCGGTTCACTCTTCTTTTTCTTTTCATAGTTCCTCCGGAAAACCCATCATGCTGATTCATGCAAAACCGCCTCAAACCCGTGTTCTGTTTATTCTATTCCCAGTCGTTCCGGGATTCAATCAAAAGCTCCCGGGCTTTGCTCATCAAAACAGGCCCTTTCGCGGCAATCATCCCTCCGGAAAATTCCGGTATTCACCTGCGAAGCGTTCTTTTCTTTTCCTCTTCCACCGCCTGACTCAAAAGCCGGCAATAGAGATCGAATCCGATCTGATAAATGTATCCGGACTGTTCTTCCCCGAGAATATTTCCGGCCCCCCGTATCTCCAGATCCTCCATAGCTACTTTGAAACCGGCGCCCAACTCCGTAAACCGTTCAATGGCCCGTATCCTTTTTCCCGCATCGCCCGACATCACAAAACCTTTCGGAACCAAAAAATAAGCGTACGCCTGCCTCTCAAAAAACCTTCCAACCCGCCCGCGCAACTGATAAAGATCCGAAAGGCCGAAAGTATCCGCCCGGTCGACGAAAATCGTATTGACATTTGGGATGTCCAGCCCGGACTCAATGATATTGGTCGAAATCAGACAATCGATCTCTCCGCGGATGAATTTCTTCATGATGGATTCCAAATCCCCGGCCGAAAGCTGCCCGTGAGCCACCGCCAAACGGATTCCGGGCATCAGCGCCGAAAGTCTCCGATAAACCCGGTCGATTGTTTCAATCCGGTTGTGGACAAAATAAACTTGTCCTCCGCGTTTCAACTCTCGGTCAAAAGCCTCCCGGATCGCATTGTCATCGAATCCCATCACTTCGGTACGCACCGAAAGGCGCCCACCCGGAGGCGTCGCGATCACCGACATATCCCTGACTCCGATCAATGCCATATAAAGCGTTCTGGGAATCGGTGTCGCCGTCAGAGTTAGGACATCCACCAACGTCCTTAATTCCTTCAGCCGTTCCTTATGCCGGACCCCAAACCGCTGTTCTTCGTCAATAATCACCAGCCCCAGATCTTTGAATTCGACGTCGCGGGAAAGAAGGCGGTGCGTTCCGATCACAACGTCCACCCCGCCCGATTTCAAACCGTCGACAATTTGTTTTTGTTCGGCCGGGGACCGGAAACGGGAGAGAGTCTCCACCCGGACCGGGAAATTCTTTACCCGCTCGCAAAGCACCAGATAATGCTGCTCCGCCAAAATGGTCGTCGGGACCAGAAACGCAACCTGCTTCCCGGACATCACCGCCTTAAAAGCGGACCGCATGGCAACTTCGGTCTTTCCGTAGCCGACATCCCCGCACAAAAGACGGTCCATCGGCTTCGGGCTCTCCATGTCCTTCTTGACCTCATCGGCGGCCCGGATCTGATCCGGTGTCTCCTCATAGGGGAATTCATCTTCAAATTGTTTCTGCCAATCGATATCGGGTTTAAATCGAAAGCCTTTCAGCAAATCCCTCTTTGCCTGAATCCTTAACATGTCCCGGGCCACTCCGTGGATCGCAAGCCGGACCTTTTCCTTGATCCGCGTCCAATCCCGGCCGTGCAGTTTGGTCAGCTTGGGCTTTCGCCCTTCAAAACCGATATACCGTTCAATCAGGGAAACCGGGCCGGATTCGACATACAAAAGTTCGCCTCCGGCATATTCAATGGCCAGATGCTTTTTCCATTCCCCTTTGACCTTCAATCGTTTAACCCCGAGAAACCGCCCGATCCCGTAATCCAGATGAACGACATAGTCTCCCTCCTGAATATCCAGGAAGCTTTTGACGGATTCCCTGGCGCTCAATGCGTGTTCATATCCGGGGAGTTTTTTCTCGAAGGGAGAAGAAAGGGACAGAATAACGACTTCCGCGTAATGCGCCAAAATTTCCCCCGTCGCCACAGAAAAATCATGGATCGATTCGATGCGGTCCAGATGAAAAGAAATCCGGACGGGACTTTGATACGTCAGAGGATAGATATCCGCGACATGACCGCGGATGGCGTAATCCCCCGGCCTCGAAACGAATTCGCGCCGGCGGTAATGTTGCGCATCCAACTCCAGGATCAGTTTTTCCTGATCGAGAGTTTGCCCGACAAAAAGTTTGAATCGGTTGATCATTGGTTTGATTCCATTTTAGCTCATTTTGAAAACGAGCTCAAAGAAGAACGGGGGACAAAGCGCTAAGGGGAGTGAGATCCCGGGGATTCCCGGTTTCCGACGAAAAAATCAGAGAGACTGCACGAATTCGCCGATGCGGCGGATTCCTTCGATAATATTCTTTTCCGAAATCGCAAAACTCAGGCGGATATGTTTGTCGGAACCGAATGCGACACCGGGAACGCAGGCGACTTGTTTCGTTTCAAGGAGCTTCTCGCAAAACGCCACCGATCCTAAGCCGGTCTTCTCGATATTGCAAAAAAGGTAGAATGCGCCTTTCGGCTTAAAGAAACCGAGCGCTTTGATTTTGGAGAGTTCTCCGGCCAACAAATCCCGCCTCTTCTCGAAAGACAAACGGACTTTCTCAATGTCACCGTCGCCGATTTTGAAAGCGGCCAAAGCCCCGGACTGCGCGAAAGATGTCGGGTTTGAAGTGGAATGACTTTGAAGGCTGGATACCGCCTGAGCGATTTCCTTCGGGCCGGCAATATATCCGATTCTCCAGCCGGTCATCGCATAGGTCTTGCTATGACCGTTCACCGTTATGGTCAACCCCTTGATTTCTTCGTCCAAAGAAGCGATGGAAAGGTGTTGAACTCCGTCATAGATCAGTTTCTCGTAAATCTCATCGCTGATGACGATCAGTCCCCGCTCTTTGGCAAATACGGCCAGTTTTCTGATTTCGTCCGGAGAATAAACCGTCCCGGTCGGATTACTGGGAGAATTAAGAATGAAAACTTTTGTTTTTTTGGTAACGTAATTCGCTAAGCTCTCGGGAGTCACTTTAAACTCGCTACGCTCTTCGGTCGGAACCAGAACCGATTTCCCGCCGGCCAACGTGACCATCTCCGGATAGCTCAGCCAGAAAGGCGACGGGATCAGCACCTCATCCCCTGCCTCAATCAGAACTTGCAGAACGTTATAGATTGAATGCTTGGCCCCGCAGGAGACGACCACTTCATCCGGGACATAAGAAATACCGTTCTCTCTTGAGAGTTTCTCCGCGATAGCCTTCCTCAATTCGAGAGTTCCTTGGGCGGGAGTATATTTCGTGACCCCTTGATGGATAGCCTGGATCGCGGCTTCCTTAATCAATGGCGGGGTGTCAAAATCGGGTTCCCCGGCTCCGAATGAAATAACGGGAATCCCTTCCGCTTTCAATTTCTTTGCCTTGGCATCGACTGCCAAAGTCAGGGAAGGAGTCAAATGACGCATCCGGTTGGCAAGGCAGGATTTCAAATCTCTTTTCATCGGTTCAATCCTCTCGGGAGAACAAAACCTTTTAAGGACCTCAATCCCCGGTAAGAAATTTTCGAAGCCCGCCCAGGAAGCCGCCTTTCTTGGGCTCCTCCTGCTGCGGCACATCCGCTTTCTTGTCTTTGTCTTTCCCTTTAGATTCCGCTTCTTGGCGTGAAGCGTCTTCTTTGGCCTTGGCGGTTTCTTTTTCCGGCTTGGATTTGGCTTCGGATTTCTTGGGGGCCTTTTCTTCTTTCGCCTCTTTTGCTTCTTTTGCCGCTTTTTCCTTGGCTTCCTTTTTGGCTTCCTTGCGGGCTTTTTTCTTCGCTTTCTTTTTGGCGTCTTTTTCGCTCTCTTCCGCCTTGGGAGGCTCCACGATCTTTGTCAGTTCCAGAATGGCCATTTCCGCGCCGTCCCCGGGACGGATATCATAATGAAGCACGCGCGTAAACCCTCCCGCCTGTTCCTGAAAAAGAGGCGCAATCTGATCAAAGAGTCGTTTTGAAGCAAGAGGTGACCGTAAACGGGCGATCAATTGCCGGCGGGCATGCAGCGTTTTTTTCTTCGCGAGAGTGATCAGCTTGTCCACAAAGCGGGAAGCTTCTTTCGCGCGAGGATAGGTTGTCCGGATACGCCCTTTCTCGATCAAACCGATCGCAAGATTTCTAAGAAGCGCGATCCGATGCTCCCGGACCAGTCCTAATCGCCTTTTCTGTCTTCGATGCCGCATGATGCTTCCCCCCCAAGCTCCCCCGTTTATGAATTCGTATTATCTTCCGCCGGCTGAGGCAAGACTTCTTTGGACGCCTCTCCGTCTTCGGAAGTTTTCTTCTTCAGACGGGCATCCACATCCATCCCCAGCGTGAGTCCCATGCTGACCAAAATCCCCTGAATCTCGGCAAGAGATTTTTTCCCGAAATTCTTATACTTCAGCATCTGAGCTTCCGTCCGCCGCACCAAATCTCCGATCGTCCGGATATTTGCCGCAGACAGGCAGTTCGCGCTGCGCACCGAAAGTTCAAGCTCCGTGATGGGCTTATTGATCAGTTCCAGAAATTCCTTATCTTCTTCCTCTTCCTCTTCCTCTTCCTCGATAATTTCCCCATAACTGGTGAAAATGTCGAGATGCCGCTGGAGGATATTCGATCCGTACAAAAGGGCGTCTTCCGGAGAAACCGCACCGTTGGTCCAAACTTCAAGGATCAACTTGTCATAATCGGTCATCTGACCCACGCGGGTTTCTTCCACGATATAATTCACACGCTTGACGGGAGAAAAAGACGAGTCAATGGGAATCACTCCGATGGGATTCCCTTCCTGCTTGTTTCTCTCTGCCGGGACATATCCCCGCCCTCTGGCCACTTCCAGTTCGGCCACAAAACGGCTTTCTTTCGTCAACGTCGCCAGGTGCAGTTCCGGGTTGATGACTTCCACCGTATCGTCCGTTTGGATGTCAGCTGCCGTGACGGCCCCTTTTCTTTTTACGTCAATCGTAATCTTTTTGGGCCCCTTCCCGTGATACCGCAGAATCAGTTTCTTCACGTTCATGATAATTTGCGGGACGTCCTCCAGAACCCCGTCCAGCGACGAAAATTCATGAAGGGCGCCTTCAATGCGAACGTTGGAAATCGCCGCTCCTTCGATCGAAGAATACAAAACTCTCCGAAGGGCATTCCCGATCGTCGTCCCGAATCCCCGCTCGAACGGTTCCGCAATAAATTTCGCATAGGTGGGTGTCAGTGTGGCCGTTTCACACTCGAGTTTTTTCGGCATTTCAAAAGTTTTCCAACGAATCCCCATTGTGATTCCTCCAATCCGATTATTTCGAATACAATTCCACGATCATTGATTCTTCAACCGGCAGACCGGCTTCCTGCTTGGTCGGATGCCTAACCACCGTGGCCTTCAAGCTCCCTTTGTCCAATGAAAGCCATTCGGGAACGGGCCGATCTTTCAGAAGCTCCAGATTTTCCTTCACGCGTTGCTCGACCGATTCTTTCTTTTTAAGCTCGATGACGTCACCCGGCTTAACCTGAAACGAAGGGATGTTAACTCTCCGGTTGTTCACATACACATGCCCATGGCGGACAAACTGTCTTGCCTCGTCTCGGGAAGGAATAAACAACAGCCGGTAAATCACATTGTCCAGGCGGTTTTCCATGATCCGGATCAAATTCTCGCCGGTGACGCCCTTTTGCCGGACCGCGCGATAAAAAGCCGTCCGGAACTGCCGTTCCAAAACTCCGTAAATCTTTTTCATCTTCTGCTTTTCGCGAAGCTGCAACCCGTAATCCGAAAGCTTGGCCTTGTTTTTCCCATGCTGCCCCGGAGCGAAATTCCGCCGTTCAATGGCGCATTTTGCCGTCGCGCAACGATTCCCCTTTAGAAAAAGTTTGATTCCCTCTCTCCGGCACAATTTGCAACTCGGACCGACATACCTTGCCATAATTAAACCCTCCGCCGTTTTGGAGGCCGGCAGCCGTTATGAGGAATCGGCGTCACATCACGGATAAGGGTAATCTCAAGCCCCGCAGCCTGAAGCGCGCGGATCGCGGATTCTCTTCCGGATCCCGGTCCCTTGACCTGGACCTCTAATTGCTTCAACCCGAGTTCCAGAGCTTTTTTGGCCGCCTGATCCGCGGCGATCTGAGCGGCAAAGGGAGTGGATTTTTTCGACCCTTTAAAGCCGGCGGAACCGGCGCTGGCCCAACACACCACATTGCCTTTATCGTCCGTCACGCTGATCACGGTATTGTTAAAAGTAGCCTGGATATGCGCTACCCCTTTGGTAATGCCCCGAATCTTCTTTGTTTTTACCGCCACGTTGCTTTCTCCTTACGACTTAAATTTTTATTCCAAAATCTCCCCGCACGACCGAAAATCAGGACGGTGAAGGAGCGTCTTTCCGGATTTTAAGACCGATGGATTTTCTCGGCCCCTTGCGGGTCCTCGAATTGGTATGACTTCTCTGCCCCCTCACCGGCAGCCCTTTGATATGCCGAAGCCCCCGGTAACACTTGATGTCCATGAAACGTTTGATATTCTGCTGGACTTCACGCCGGAGATCTCCTTCGACCTTATAATTCCGCTGAATATTCGTCGCAATACTGGCCACTTCCTGGTCGGTCAGGTCCTTGGCGCGCTTGTCGGAAGGAATACCGGTATCCTGAAGGATCTTCGTCGCGAGGGAGGGCCCAATCCCGTAAATATACCTCAGCGCAATCCCGATCTTTTTCTCACGCGGAACATCAATACCTGCGATTCTTGGCATAACTTATCCCTGCCTCTGCTTATGTTTTGGGTTCGTGCAAATCACGTACACATAGCCCTTTCGCCGAACCACCTTGCAATTTTCACAAATTCTCTTGATTGAACTTCTAACTTTCATATCTTTCCCCTCTTCTTCATTTCACGCGAAACGTAATACGCCCCCGCGTTAAATCATACGGAGATAATTCCATCTTCACCCGATCCCCCGCCAAAATCCTTATATAATGAATTCTCATCTTCCCGGAAATATGCGCAAGAACCTTGTGGCCATTGTCCAATTCCACACGAAACATCGCGTTCGGAAGGGGTTCGATTACTGTCCCTTCGACTTCAATGGCGTCTTCTTTGGCCACTTCAAATCTCCTTTTCCCATGCCGTCAAAATTTCCGGCATTCCTTCATTCACAACCACCGTGTCTTCGTGATGAGAAGCCAGTTTCCCGTCGCAAGTCACCACGGTCCAGCCGTTATCCAGAATAGCCACTTCGTATCCGCCTTCGGTCACCATGGGCTCAACCGCAAGCACAAGACCGCTCTCAAGTTTCATCCCGCGATCCGGCCGTCCGAAATTCGGAACCTGCGGTTCCTCGTGAATCGACTGTCCGATTCCATGCCCGACAAAATCCCGGACGACATTAAACCCCTGCGATTCCACGTATTTTTGAATCGCACTGGAAACATCCCCGAGCCTTTTCCCGGCCGTCAGATGGGGAAGCGCCGCTTTGTAAAGAGATGCCTCGGCGACTTTGATCATTTTTTCGGCCAAGGGAGACACCGTGCCGATCGGCCAGCTTCTCGCTGCGTCGACGAAATAATTTTTATACTTCACGCCGATATCGACGCTGAGAATATCTCCCTCCTCCAACTCTCTTTCGGAAGGAATTCCGTGCACCACTTCCTCGTTGACCGATGCACAAATATTGGCCGGGTATCCCCGATACCCTTTAAAAGCCGCTTCCGCCCCCCGTTCTTTAATCAAGGCAGCCGCTTTCTCGTCTATGTCAATGGTGCGAATCCCCGGTTTGACGTAACCGCCCAAATACCGAAGGACTTCCGCAAGAATCTTGCCGCCTTCGCGCATGATCTCGATCTCGCGTTTTGACTTAAGCGAAATCATGAAACCAGGTTTTGTACCAGAGCTTCCAATTCCTTGACGTCTTTGTCAGCGGGAATATTTTCAAGAAGCCCTTCCTTCCGGTAAAACTCGATCAAGGGAGCGGTTTGTCTCCGGTAGACTTCAAGCCGGTTCCGGACCGTTGCCTCTTCATCATCCTTGCGCTGAATCAATTGCTTCCCGCAGCGGTCGCAAATGCCCTCCGCTTTCGGGGGAATATTTTTCGTATGATAAATTTCGCCGCAGCCCGAGCAGATCCGCCGGCCCGAAAGCCTGATGATAATCGTCTCGTCCGAAGCGTCAAAATTAACCACCCGGTCCAGATCTTTCCCGGCGGAACGCAACATCTCCTTAAGCGCTTTGGCCTGAGGTTCGGTCCTCGGGAACCCGTCCAAAATAAATCCGTTCTCGGCGTCCGCTTCGGCAATCCGCTTTTGGACCATCTCCACCACTAACCGATCCGGGACCAATTCCCCTTTGTCCATATACTGCGAGGCCTCTTTGCCCAAATCCGTCTTGGCCTGAATATTAGCCCGGAGCAGATCTCCCGTCGAAATATGCGGAAGGCCGTCTTTCTTCGCGATAATCTTGGCCAGCGTTCCCTTGCCGGCTCCCGGGGGTCCCAAAAAAACCAGTCTCATCGTCTGCTCTTCAGTCTTCCCTTTTTGATAAAACCGTCGTAGTGACGCATCAAAAGCTGGGATTCAATGCTCTTCATCGTATCCAAAATGACTCCCACGATAATCAAAAGCCCCGTTCCCCCGAAGAAACTCGCGATCAAAAAAGGGATATTGAGAACCTTCGGCGAAGAAATCACGCTCGGGAAAAGAGCGATCAGCGCGAGAAAAATCGCCCCGCTGAAAACGATCCTCGTCATGACAAAATCCAAAAACTCCGCCGTATTTTTCCCGGGTCGTATTCCGGGAATGAACCCCCCGTATTTCTGGAGATTTTCGGCCATCTGAGCGGGCTGAAACGTGATCGCCGTGTAAAAAAACGCGAAAAAGAATATGGCAAGCGCATAGGCAATTTCATATCCGAGTTTCCCCGGCGTCAGAAACGAAATAAACTGATGAATCCCCGATCGGGGAAAAAACCCGGCGATTGTCGCCGGAAACAAAATAACCGACTGCGCGAAAATAATCGGAACCACTCCCCCCTGGTTGACCTTGAGAGGAATATACGTCATCTGCCCTCCGTAAACCCGCTGCCCGCGGATTTGCTTCGCGTACTGAACCGGGATTTTACGCTGCCCCTGAATAATCAAAATAACGCCGACCACGGTTCCCACAAATAAAAAGAGCATCAAAACGAACTTCCAATACGGCAGTTGCTGCCGGGCCGGATCGAAAGGAGAAATCAACGCATAGGTCTGCATGAGCGCCGTCGGGATCGATTCGATGATTCCGGCCGTAATCAGAAGCGACATCCCGTTCCCGATCCCGAATTCGTCAATCTGCTCG
>JAKQXH010000047.1 GCA_029561555.1 Candidatus Omnitrophota bacterium | reverse complement strand
GTCGTATTCATCCAGGACGCTCACGCAATCGTCGACGCGCAAACCAATATTCAGAATCTCATCCGTTATTTTACGGAGAAATACGGGGTGGGGCTTGTCGCACTGGAAGGCGGGAAAGGGAAACTGGACTCGACGATTTTAAGGGCATTCCCGGACGAGAAGATCAAGCAGAAGGTGATGGAAGAGTATCTGGATCAGGGGGAACTCGCCGGGGCGGTGATGGCGTCGATATTGAATCCGTTCGAGGCGTCGTATTTCGGGATTGAGGACTGGCCGCTGTATGAGGCGCATTACATTGCGTATCTGAGGGCGATGAAGAATGAGCCTGCGGTGCTTGAGGCATTGGCCGGGAAGGAGAAGGAACTGGACGGGGAGCGGGAGAAGGTTTATTCGCCCGCGCACAATGAATTTCACGGGAAGGTGTCGGCCTTTCGGGCGGAGAAGCTCCAGCTGCTTGATTTTCTGAAATACCTGAAGGCCCAATCGGCGGTGGATGAGACGAAATATCCGCATCTGAAGGCGTTGATGGATTCGATCGAGCGTGATTCCGCGATTGATTATGAGATTCTGGACCGTGAAGTGCGTGATTTGTTCGATCAATTCCGGAAGGAGAACGGGAAGAAGCTATCGAAGGAACAGTTGAGGGAGTTTAACGGGAAATGCCAGGAATTCGCGACGGGGAGGGGAAATGCGGCGGAATGTCTGAAATATCTGGTTGGTTTATCCGGAGAGCTCGGGGTGGAGCTTGAGTTGAGCGCGTCGATGAGAAGTCTTCTGGGGCATGAGGAGTTATTGTGTTCGATCAAGGGGACGAAGGTGTTTGAGGAGCTGGAGGGGCTGATCGGGGAGGAGGAGGAGAAGCTTTCCGCAAGTCCGGAGGAGAAGGCTCTTGCGGAAAAGTACGGGAAGATTTTGGTGTTGCGGGATATGGCGAAGCTTGAGTTGAACCGTGAGAAGTTGGAGAAGGTCGAGGCGGACGCGAAGGGGTATTTGGCATTGTTGCCGGATCCCGCGCTGATGAAGCCTCATTTTGATTTTTACGGATACGCGGTGGCGCGTGATGAGGCGCTGCAGAAGAATCTTGAGGCGTTGATGGAGAAGGAGAAGAAGGAATCGGCGATTGTGGTGCTGGGAGGTTTTCACCGTAGCGGCTTCGAGAAGCGGCTTCGGGAGAAGGGGATATCGTTTTGCACGGTCACGCCGAGGATTAACGGGCTTGCGGGGGCGGAGAATTACGATTCGGTGATGGAGGGGGCGCTTTCGTACAAGGAATATCTGAAGACGACGTTTTATGACGCGTTCATGAGGTCATCGGGCGTGAAGCTGGTGGCTGGATTGAATGAGCCTGATTTTCGGCGGGTGATCAAGGTGTGGAGGGACGGAGTGATCCGGAGGTTGGCGGAGGAGGGGCGTATCGCGGAGGCGGGAGAATACACGAAGTATGTGGACTTGCTGGTTAAGGTGTATGTGGAGAAATTCGGGACGGAGAATGTCGGGAAGAAGAGCAAGGAAGAAATTATAAAAGTTATCGAGGGAGAGCTTGGAAGGTTCGGGGCGGAATATCTGGGGCGGATGTGGAAGGGGATCGAGAAGCAGTTTGAGATGCTGGGAGAGGGCCTGAAGGGGCTGATCGTGAGGAAGGAGTTCACGGAGGAGAATGTGCAGGCGTTGCTGGAAGAGGTGAAGAAGACGAATCCGGCGGCGTTGCAGGATGGGAAGGTGGTGGTGAATGCGATTCCCGGCATGTCGGCGGCAGATCTTGCTCTTCTCCGGGGAGCGGTAGAGGGGACGGTTGATCTTGGGACGATTTCTGAAGGGTTGCCTGCGGCGAGGACGGGAGATTATGCGGCGGCGTTGGCTTTGATCGCGCGGGGGTATGAAGGGCCTGCGGCTCAGACACCGTTGGCGGCGGATGTGGCGGCGGCGGCAAGAGGGGCAGAGGGGGCGTTGACTGGAGCCGAGAATATTGCGCCCGGAGTGGAAGGATTACCGGCGCTGGTGGGTGATCTGCGGAATCGTGGGATGGATCAGGCACAGGCAAAGGCGGCGTTGGAGCATCTAGCCGGCACCGAGGGGGCGCAGGAATTGGTCCGATCCGCTCAACAGGCGATGGAGACGGCAGGGTATGAAGCAGAGGCAAAGGCCGAAACGGCTCCGGTTCGAGGTGTGCAGGCTATTTCCGAAACCGGTTCTTCGCTGGGGCGTGTTAGGGAAGTTGTGGATGGAGTCAATGGGGCTTTGAAGGCAGGAGGCCTGCTGGGTAAAAGAGCGGATATGAATGCGGAGCTTGCGGCGGCGGTTCAGAATATTGGGATGTATGACGCTTTAATTGATCAAGTAACAGCGCAGATTGCAGCAGCGCAGACTTCAAGGACTCCCGACTCGAATGAAAGTGAGGAATTGATTTCTCTTCGCGAAGAACTTGATCGATTATCGGCCGAAAGAGCAAAAGTACGCGAGAGAGTTGAAGATTTACGGGCTCGGGCGCCCGTTCTACAAGCTGAAATTCTGGGGATTTCCAATCCTTCGCTGACCGGTGCTTCGTTGGGAGACCGGGATGAGGAAGATGCCTTTCGGTTAAGAAATTTTGACGAATGGATCGGCAGTTCGTTTAATGCGCAGATTCAGCCGGCGAGTTCCGGGTTTTCCGCGAAAATCAGAGCTTCAACGCCCGAAGAAGAGCGGGAACAGCAGGCATTGGGAGTTGTCGAGGCGAACGGAATCGAAGAAACCCTGGCGGCGATTGGGAGTAAAAATCCGGATTGGGCCGTGGCGTTTGCAGAGGCAATAAGTCTTCTCACCGAAGAGGAAAAACGGTTTTTATCCGATCGTGTATTTAGCTTCCGTGGTGACGAAGAGACGGAGGATTCTCTTGTTGTGATTTATCCGGCCGAAGGGCGGATCGATGTTAATTGGAGGGTTTTTCAGGGGGCGGACCGGGAGACGATCAGGCTTTTTCTTAGCCATGTGTTTTTTCCGCATCTTGTGGACCGGCATCGTTCGGGGCAACGGCCGGCCGTAGTGGAAATCGTGACGCTTTTGCGGGACATGAACCGTCTTTTAGCGTTGTCTCCCGATGAGCGGGAGAAGATTATTGCGCATCTCAAAAGACTGGACGGAGGGAATGCAGGAAGCTTGAGCGCGCTTTTTGAACAATCGGTTCGGACAGGCGAAGTCAGCCTTGAATCCGTCCGGGAATTTCTCGCCGGGGATTTTGCGCAAAAAGGGTTGGCGCTCCCGAAAGGGACGAATGACATTGTGCAATTCGTGATGAAGTTCAGAAATGCCTTCGGCGGGATCGAGATGGTAGAGCTCCGAGAGGCTTTGGAAGCGCAATCCTCGGAAGAGCAAGCGGAGGACGTTTCCGGTATTTTGGACCGCATTCAGCATTCGGAGGATTGGGATATTTCGGAAATTTTGGAGTTGTTTAAAGAGGGGGTCGATGTCGCTCGGGCCGATATCGCTTTTGAGCTGGAATCGATGGAGTTGGTTTCGATTGAGTTAATGAAACAATGGATGCGGGGACTTGCCGTCGAAGGGCAGTTGGAGAGTCTGCGTGCGATGCCCGATTCGGAAAAAATCGTCCGGCTCATGAGCCGGGTGCTGCCGTTGGCGGCTAGCGCGATGACGGAAGGAGGACTTTATGACCGGTTTGTGAAATATGCGGGCGACCATGAGGGGGTCCTTCCCGCTGAGTTTCTGGAACGTTTGAATTTGCTTCCGCAATTGATGCACAGAGTCTGGGCGGACGGTCCCGACGCGATATGGCAGTACCGGGAATTTATCAGATTAGCGAATAGTCTGTGGAGACTTATTGAAAATAATCCCGAAATCTCCGGGGACCAAGTCGCGAAAGGGTGCCGCCAGCTTCTGGAACAGCTTGAGCTTGTACGGGCGGTCGAGATTACCGAATCGGATTCCGAAGTGCTTGAGGTCTTCCATCGTCTGATCCGGGAATGGGCACGTTCTGGAAGGGATGTTTTTGAGACCCCGCCCGAAAATATTGTCCCGCTTAATTTGAAAGAATGGGTCCTTTATGTTTTGCGAAAAGGCCATACCAGTAATCTTGCCCAGTTGAAGGAAGCTCAGTTCAACGAACTGATTCAGATGCTTGCGAAAAACGAAATTCTTCCCGTTGTCTTGCCTTTATATGCCATCGCGAAATTGTATTTGGGAAATATGAATATAGATGTTGAGACCGGATCGCGGATCGGTTTGTTCAATGTGCCGATTCAGGCCGCGGCGGATATCGGTTTTTCGACGACGGTGGCTGAATGGCGAGGGGCGCTCTGGAAGGAGATTGCGTTTTTTACAAGCCACCTTGGCTTGGCGCTGCTTAGAACGGAATTTCTCGGACAGGGGAAAGTGTCGATTACCGTCAATAGTGAGACAATCGAAATTGATTTTGACATGGATGAATACAACCAGCTTCGGGAAGCAGTGGGCCTTATCCGGGAGAAGATCGAAACCGATCCTTTTTCGGAAATCCGCCGTGCTTTAGGGGAGGAGACAACGCGTTTATCAGCGGGAACAGGGACTGCCTCTTCATCAGCCGTAACGTTATCGGAGATTCCGGGCTCTGTTTTGGAAACGGGTTCAACTTTCGGGGGGATAGAAGAGAGACCCGAGATGGATGCGCCTGTTGATGCGCTTGTAGCCGCCGGAATTATACCGGATGAAGCGCGGGGTTCGGTTCGCAGGGCGATTGATGCCATTCCCCGCGCATTACGAATGAACGACTGGAGCGAAGTCGCTGCCGCGGAAGCGGGGATGGAAAACAATCGGGACCTTCCTTATTATTGCCGGGCCCGGGGCCGTTTTGAGCGGGCCATGG
>JAKQXH010000034.1 GCA_029561555.1 Candidatus Omnitrophota bacterium | reverse complement strand
CCCTGTTTTTCAAGGTGTCAATCCGTCTTCCCCTTGCTCTAATGATCGGCAGTGCCCGAACAATGGTTAAGAAATATTTTAATCGATATTCCAAGGCTCAAACCCGACCGGCACCCTCCGGGACCGAAATCCCCTCCATCCCCAGCAGGATTTTTTTCCATTGCCGCCCGGACGAATAACCGCCGATCGAACCGTCTTTTGAAATCACCCGATGGCACGGGATAAGAATCGGGACCCGATTCTTTCCCAAAGCGGTCCCGACCGCCCGGAAAGCCCCCGGCTGCCCGATCCGTCTTGCCAAGTCCTCATAACAAATCTTTTGCCCATAACCAATCCGCCGGCAGGCATTGAGCACTTTGGCCGTGAAAGAGCTGTATCCGGCAAAACTGACCGGAACATCTTCAAACGAAATCTTCCGCCCCCGGAAATACATCCTCAATTTCACCGAGAGGGCCTTCACGTCTTTTGAATTCGCCGCATCGATCCGAAAACTTCGCTTTGCCGATTCCTTCCGCCGCGGGAAAATCAGCGAATCAATCCCTTGCCCCGAAAATACTCCCCGAAATACCCCGACAGAAGTCGGGATCGAAAACCTGCGCTTAGGACCGCTTCCCCCCCGTGTCCCCCGAACCTTACGAATCCATTCCCGGTGCCAACCCATCTCAAACTCAAAAAAAGCGGAATCGCTCAGAAGGTCAGTTTAAACTGCTTTCGCTCGGTTTCTTCCTGGTCCCTGGGAAAAATAACCGCCTGGGCCTTTTCATCCGAGCCGATCTTCCGCTCCTTAAAAACCGCTTCCGTAGTCTTCTTGATCGGATCCACAACCGGCTTCGTATCCTTCTCAATCGTCGCCATCGTGCATCCGGAAGCCAACATCGCGGGAATCCACACGGCGGACAACCATTTTTTCATCGAAATTCCTCCCTTTTTTCGGAATCGCGGTCACCCGTGAAAATGATTGGTGATCGGCATTCTTCTCCCAAACCAAGCCTTCTCCGTCACCCGGAGAATCGGCGGAGCCTGTTTCCGCTTGTACTCATTATGATCAACGCGATGAATCACCCATTCAATCGTTCGGCTGGATATTCGGTCCTTCTGAAGTTTCCTGACAATGTCATCCCGGCCCAAATTCCTTTCGATATATAGAGACAAAATGCGGTCCAGCGTCTCATACGGAGGGAGCGTGTCCTGATCTTTCTGGTTTGGACGAAGTTCCGCCGTCGGGGCCTTAAGAATCGTTCGCTCCGGAATCGCCGGAGAGATCCGGTTGCGGTACCTTGCCAGGCGGTAGACATCCGTTTTATAGACATCCCCCAAAACACTCAGGCCTCCCGACATGTCGCCGTACAGCGTGCAATACCCCGTCGCCAATTCGGATTTATTCCCCGTCGAGAGGAGGAGAGCCCCTTCGTCATTGGAAATATACATCAGCTGAAGCCCCCGGAGACGCGCTTGAAGATTCTCCATCGCAAGCGTGATTTCTTTTTCTTCCCGGGAAGTCAAACCCTCGCTTCGTTTGAAAGAGATTTCGTTTGACAGAAAAGTTTCGTATTTCTCCGCAATCGGCCTGACCCGGAAACAGATTTTAAGATTCTCCGCAAGTTCTCTCGCGTCTTCCAGACTGTCCGAAGACGAAAACCCGCTCGGCATCGCAACCCCGATCACCCGATCCGATCCCACGGCATCGCAGGCAATCGCGGCCGTCAGCGCGGAATCAATCCCCCCGCTCAACCCCATCACCACTTTGGAAAAGCCGTTTTTCTCTACATAATCCCGGACTCCCAGCACCAACGCCTGATACATATCTTCCTCAACGTTTGCTTCAAACCGAGCCGGTTTCCTTGCCCCCACCGCTGCCGCCTCTCCAACCGGAATGTCCACTTCAAAAAGCCCTTCCCGGAACGCATCCGCCCGGAAAATGATTTTTCCGGCCGGATCCGACACAAGGCTTCTGCCGTCAAAAACCAGATCATCCTGCCCACCAACCTGATTCACATAGATCAGATAAGCCTTCGTTTCCTTCGCCTGCCTCGAAATCAGACTCTCCCGAATTTCAGGAGCCGCCTTGTGATAGGGGGAAGCCGAAATATTGATAATCACCCGAGCGCCCTTTCGGGCCAACCCCCGCAGGGGCTTCACGGAATAGGTTTCATCCCAAAGATCTTCACAAATGCTCATTCCGACCCGGAGGCCTTTGTAATTCAGAATTCTCTGCTCTATCGCGGGGACAAAAAAGATATCTTCGAGGAACACATCATAGGTCGGCAAAAGCGTCTTGTATTGCCTGTGAATCACTTTCCCGCCGGAAAGCACGGCCAATGCATTGTAACTTTTCCCGGAATTCTTGGGTCCCTCTTCGATATAACCCAGAATCGGAAGCACGTTAAAGCCGCGAGTGTCGGTCGCGATCCCCTTCAGATGCCGGAGTCCTTCGCGGACAAAACGCTTTCGTGTGGCCAAATCCCAGACCGGATATCCGGACAGCGAAAGCTCCGGAAACACAACCCAATCCAGCCCTCTTTTTTCGGATTCCCGGATCCAGTGAAGTATTTTTTGGCGGTTGCGCTCAAAATCCCCGACAATCGGATTGATCTGCGCGATGCCGACACGGAGAGGCATTTTCATTTGCTTTGTTCGTCTTTGACAATTTGGCAAAAGGTTCTTCCCCTTACCCCAATAGCAGGTGACCGCCGGTCCGTCCTTCCCGGCAGTTGAAAATCGCGGAACATCCCATTCTGAGCTCAAACCAAAATCTGCAATACAATGATTTCAATGGACCA
>JAKQXH010000032.1 GCA_029561555.1 Candidatus Omnitrophota bacterium | reverse complement strand
TCACGGTAACGGGGAATATTCACGTGATCCGGAAGGAACATTTCGCGAAAATGAAGGACGGAGCGATTGTTTCGAATTCGGGGCACTTTAACGTGGAAATCGATATTCCCGCTCTTCAACGTATTTCCGCCCGGAAACGGGAAGTGCGGCCGTTTGTCGAAGAATACACGCTGAGAAATAAACGCCGTGTTTATTTGCTGGGCGAAGGCCGTCTGATCAATCTGGCTTCGGCGGAAGGGCATCCGGCTTCGGTGATGGATATGTCCTTTGCGAACCAGGCGCTTTCCTGCGAATATATTTTCAAGCATCATAAATCACTCGAGCGGAAAGTCTATTCCGTCCCGAAAGTGATCGATCAGGAAATCGCCCGGCTCAAGCTGAAAGCCATGGGGGTCAAAATTGATTCTCTGACCAAGGAGCAGGAGATTTATCTTGCCTCCTGGGAAATGGGAACCTAAGAGCGAGGAAATAAAACGGAAAAGGCCGGAGCCGAAAGCTCCGGCCTTTTTTTTGTGTTCCGGTCGCCGCAGCTTATTCGTTGGCGCGATCCAGGAAAAAGATCGAGCCGATCAGGAAAATGAAATTGTTGCTCCACGCGCTCACGAAGGGATTGAGGTTTCCCGCCCGTCCTAACGCCATGGTAAAAGCTCCCGTCGCATGAAATACGAAAATCAACGCGACACAGTACAATACGTTCAATGCGATGACCTTTTTCCTCCGGGTGATCGCGAGAAACGGGACGGAGACCAGCATCATGATCACGCTGTACCACGGTGCGGCTAGTTTCTGGTAGAGAATCACCCGTTCCGGATCCGTGTTCAGGCCGCTTTCCTGCATGCGTTGAATATGGCGTTTCAGCTCGCGATAACTCATGAAATTTGTTTCGACCGAAGCGCGGGAGAGTTCCCGGGGGCTTTCCGTGATATCTTCCGAAATTTTTTCCGCGGAAGCGCGGGGATCTCCCGTCATTTTGCCCGAAGCATCCGTTTCGTAATCCGTGACGTTGGTGAGAACCCATTTCCCGTTTTGCCAGCGGGCCAATTTTGCGAAAATTTTCCGTTCAACTTTCTTTTGAGCGTCGAAGAAAAGAATGATCAACCCTTCCATTACGGAATTTTTTGCGTCAAAAAGTTTTGCGTAATAAAGTTTGCTTGCAGAGCTTAAATAAGTGAAATTATGGACCTGCGTATTGGTGTCTTTTTGACTTTCATTCCGCTGTTCGATCCTTTCTTCCAGAATTTGCTGGGAACGGCGGTAAGTTTCGGGGACCAGGCGGTCGCTGATCAGAAAGCATGCGATGCCCAGGATGAATCCCACGAATAAAATAGGCCGGATGATTTTCGAGATGCCGATGCCCGCCGTTTTCATGGCCAGGATTTCATTATGGGTGTTCAGAAAGGTGAGGAGGAACATCGTTCCCAGGAACGTGGCCCACGGAATGATTTGAATGAAGACGAAAGGGCAGAGGTTTAGATAATACGGCAGGATGTAGGAAAGCAGCGTTCTGTTTTTGATGAAATCGCTTAAATGATCAAAAACGTCTGCCATGATCACTAAAAACATCAGCGTGAAAGTGCAGAACAGGATCGGAATGATCAAATGGCGAATCAGATAACGGTCGAGAATTCTCATCGGTTTGCCTCAAGTGATTGAAAAGTGAAATCCCGGCTCTCTCCTAATCCGGCGCGGGCCAGGGCAAATACGTAAATTTTCGCGGCGCCGTTTGCTTTTAAAATTCGTCCGCATTCCCTGACCGTGTTTCCGGTCGTGTAGATATCGTCGACCAGCAAAACGGTCTCTTTTCTCAGCGCTTGCTTGCCCGAGTAGCGGAAACTTCCCGCCAAATTTCTTTCGCGGTCCCGTTTTGATAAGATGCTCTGGGGACGGGTGGGCTTTTTTTTCTTTAGCAATTCAACGAGAGGCGATTCAAGCGCTTGCGAAAGAAATAATGCCAAAATTTTGGATTGGTTGAATCCCCGGGTCCATCTTTTTTTCCAATCCAACGGGACCGGGACAACGGCTGAAAAATTTTCCGGGATGTTTTGTCGTGCGAAAGTTCGAATTTCTTCCCGAAAAATCATCAAAGGGGAATGTCTCGATCCGAATTTGATTTGATGGAAGAATTTTCTTAATGAAGCGTTGAAGTCATAAATCGCCCAAGTCTTTTCTATGCAATGAGTTGAAGACGAGCACTCTTCGCATAAGGTTCTCGCGGAAAACGGTCCGATTTCTTTGGAACAACGGAAGCAAAGCGAAGGTTGAAGCTTCCGAAAAGAATTCTTGCAGGATTCGCAAATAATCTCTTCGAACCAGGACAGATCGGTTGAGCAAAGTTGGCAGACGGGAGGATAGACAATTCTTTCCAAGGCTTTCCCGTAATCGGAAAATGCTTTTGCGAAGTTAACCATAAGGCTTTGTACTATATATGACTTCGTACAGAGTGTCAATTTTAACGATTCCTTCCGTCAGGCGTATTTTGTGCTATTTCCCGAATTCAAGCAGGAACAATGGGGGGTAGCGCAAGAGACAAAAACACGCGACGTTTTTTTAGCGGACTTTTAAAGGGAAAAAGGATTATTCGCGGCGTTGGTTGACAAAGAGAGAGGTGACCGTATAATAACAAAAAACCTGTTGCTAGCGTCAATGTTGACAACAAGTTGCAAAAACCGGGCGAAAACCAAAGCAACGGGAGCCGTTGGTCTTATCAAAAAATTCGAATGCCGGGAAACCGGTTCAACCGATGTGTGCCGTATGAACATTCGCAAAGCTTGCGTGGCAGGACAATTTTATCCCGCGGATCCGGAATCGCTTCACTATTTCGTGAAGAAGACTTTGTTGGGGGAAACCGAGAAAAGACAGGCCAAAGGCCTGCTGGTTCCCCATGCGGGATACCCTTACTCCGGAGAAACGGCGGGCAAGACTTATGATGCGGTGGAATTGACCGGCAAAGCGGTTATTCTATGTCCTAACCATACCGGGATGGGCGCGATGTTTTCGGTGATGAAGGAAGGATGCTGGGAAACCCCTTTGGGAAAGGTTCCGGTTGCGGAAGATTTGGCGGGCGACCTGCTTCAAACTTGCCGTTACTTGAAGTCTGACGAAAGCGCGCATCAATTTGAACATGCCGTTGAGGTGCAGTTGCCTTTTCTTCAGTGCTTAAAACCGGATATCCGCTTTGTCCCGATCGCAATCGGAGGGTTGGATTTCTTAAAACTTCGGGCCCTCGGTGAGGCGATGGCGGAAGTGATCAAACAACACGGGCCGGTTCAGATTATTGCCTCCGGCGATATGAATCATTACGAAAACGAAAAGACGACGCAAGAGAAGGATAAGGCAGCAATTCAGGCGATGCTGGATTTGGACGAAGATCGTTTGGTGGAGGAGGCAGGGAGGCGTAATATTTCCATGTGCGGATTAGGGCCGGCTTATGCGATGCTGGTGGCCGTCAAGCAACTGGGAGCGAGGGAAGCCTTTTTGGTCGAACATGCGACCAGCGCCAGAGCAAGCGGTGATTTTTCCCGGGTCGTGGGATATGCCGGGATGATTTTTTATTGAAATTTTCCGGGACGGAAAAAGCCGCGGCGAAAGAGGTTGCCAGCGGTTGAACTAAAAATAGGGATCTTTAAACATGGCCCAACAGGTTATTCAGCGTTTGAAAGGAACGGCGGATATTTTTTCGCCGGAAGCGGAACGCTGGCAATGGATAGAAGAATGCACCCGGCATTTTTTTGAAGCGTATGGGTTCGGAGAAGTCCGTACGCCGTTAATTGAGCCCTTAGAACTTTTTGTCCGCTCCGTCGGGGAGGGGTCGGATATCGTTCATAAGCAAATGTATGCGTTCGAAGACCGGGGAGGCCGCCAAATCGCGCTTCGGCCGGAAATGACGGCTTCGGTCGCTCGCTGCGCGATTGAGAACGGATTGCTGAGAAAAGAAAAAACGCTGCGTTTTTTTTATCAAGGGCCGATGTTTCGTGCCGAACGGCCTCAGAAAGGGCGTCAGAGGCAGTTTCATCAGCTGGGCGCGGAAATCCTGAACGCGAAGCCCGTTGAAGCGGATATCGAAATCCTTTTGTTGATTGACGGATTATTCCGGAGCCTGAAAATTTCCGGATTCACCATCCGGGTGAACCATCTGGGTTGCGCCGATGATCGCGGGTCTTTTCAGGAAAAGCTCCGCGATTACTTTTCGGGAACCCGGGATGCGTTATGCGAGGATTGCCGATTCCGGACGGATCGGAATGTTTTGCGGGTTTTGGACTGCAAAATGCCTTCCTGCCAGCCTTTAATCGAAAAAGCTCCCGCGATCCGGCTCTGTCCGCGTTGCGAGGACGAATACGGAAAAATACGGGATGAGCTGAAGGCGCGGAATATCGAGATTCAGTGCCTGCCGAGGCTTGTCCGGGGGCTTGATTATTACACCGGGCTGGTATTTGAAGTAAACGGCGGAGGCGCGCTGGGGGCGCAGGATGCGATTGCCGCGGGTGGGCGCTATGATGAATTGATCCGCTCATTAGGGGGGAACGATGCCGGCGCGGTCGGTTTTGCGGCGGGAGTGGAGAGAATCCTTCTGGCTCAGGGAGAGAGTCAGTGCCCGGGTGAGGATGACGTGTATGCGGCGATCTTGGATAGGAATTTCGAAACGGAGCGTTATTACGGAGAGGTGATCGACAAACTTTATAAAATCGGCAGGCGGGTCAGGCGGGACGTTTCGGCAAAGACTTTGCGGGATCATTTCGCGAAAGCGGAGAAGACGGGGGTCCGCTACATGCTGATTCTCGGAGAGAAGGAAGTTAAGACCCGTTCTGTGACGGTCAAGGATCTGAAATCAAAATCACAAAAAGAACTTTCGTGGGAGGAATGGCCCGTGTTTCTTACGCGGGAATTTCTGAAAGGCGAAGTCAAATAGGAGAAATCATGCTTAGGACACATACATGCGGAGAACTGAAAGGATCGGACATCGGCAAGAGTGTCGCTTTGTGCGGATGGGTGGATACGAGGCGGGATCACGGAGGCTTGATCTTTATCGATGTGAGAGACCGTTGGGGGAAGACGCAAATCGTTTTTAACCCGGCCGTTTCTCCGGAGCTCCACAAGGCGGCGGAACAGCTCCGCTCCGAATACGTGCTCCGTGTTTCGGGGAAAGTCTTCCGGCGGCCCGAGGGGACCGAAAATCCGAAGCTTCCGACCGGTGAGATCGAGGTTGTTGCCGAAGAACTCGAGATTCTGAACGCTTCGCCGACTCCGCCTTTTGAAATCATGGATGACAAGGAGATCACGGAGGAACTTCGCCTGAAATACCGCTATCTGGATATTCGCCGGCCCTCGATGGTCCGGAATCTCACGACGCGCTTCCGCGTCAGCAAGATCGCGCGGGATTATTTCGCAAATCTCGGATTTCTCGAAATCGAAACCCCGTTTCTCACGAAAAGTACGCCGGAAGGCTCCCGGGATTTTCTGGTGCCCGCGAGGCTTTCGCCCGGATCTTTTTACGCGCTTCCTCAATCTCCGCAGCTTTTTAAACAGATTCTGATGGTGGCCGGGGTGGACCGGTATTTTCAGCTGGTCCGCTGTTTTCGCGACGAGGACCTTCGGGCCGACCGTCAGCCGGAACACACGCAGATCGACGTCGAAATGTCTTTTGTGACGGAAGAAGACGTCATGAAGGTGATCGAAAATTTGGTGGCGGCGATTATCAAAGAGGTGAAAGGGGTGACCGTTCCCGTGCCTTTGATGCGGATGCCGTATGAAATCGCGATGAACCGTTACGGATCGGACAAGCCGGATCTGAGGTTCGGGATGGAACTCGAGGACGCGACGGAAATTCTCAAGGGCTCCCAATCGAAAATATTCGAAGAAGTTTTCAAACACGGCGGCGCGGCCAAAGCAATCCGGGTCCGCGGGAAGGCGGATTATTCCCGAAAGGAACTGGATGATTTGACCAAAATCGCCCAGGATGCCGGCGCGAAAGGCCTTGCCTGGTTCAAGATCGGGGAGGCGGTTGAATCTCCGATGCGGAAATTTTTCGGTGACGAACAGATGAAGAAACTTGTCTCTCTTGTCGGGGCGGAAAAGGGAGACTTGATCCTTGTGATTGCCGATGAATGGCTTGCAGCCTGCGTGGCCATGGGCACGGTGCGTTTGCACCTGGCCAAGGCGCTTGCGCTGATTCCGGAAGACAAGCTGGCGCTGCTTTGGGTCGTGGATTTTCCTCTGCTGGAATGGAACGAGGATGAGAAGCGTATTCAAGCGTGCCACCACCCGTTTACTTCTCCCAAACCGGAAGATATCGGGCTTCTGTCCGAGGAGCCGCTCAAGGCAAAGGCGCGGGCTTATGATCTCGTCTTGAACGGAAATGAAATCGGAGGCGGCAGCATCCGTATTCATCGCCGGGATCTTCAGAAGAAAATATTCGAGATTCTCGGAATTTCGGACGACGAAGCCGAGGTGAAATTCGGGTTCTTGCTGAAAGCGCTTTCGTTCGGTGCGCCGCCTCACGGGGGACTTGCGCTCGGCTTGGACCGGGTGGTCACGGTCCTTTTGGGGCTCGATTCCATCCGGGATGTGATCGCTTTCCCGAAGACTCAAAAAGGAATATGCCTCCTTTCGGATGCGCCTTCGCCGGTGAGCGATAAGCAGCTGAAAGAGCTTGCAATCCGGACGGAGGTCAAAGTGAAAAAGTCGGAGACGGAAGACGGAGCGATTCCGGGTTAAAAAGACCGTTCAAGAAAGGGGAGCTGTTTTGGAGAAAATAATCCGTTTACTCACGGACGAGGAAGCGATCAAATTGTACGGAAGTCTGGATGAAAACCTCCGGTATGCCGAGGAAAAATTCCGGGTCAAGGTCTTCGCGCGAAACCGCAGGCTGAGCATTTCGGGGGACGGAGAGAATGTCCTCGCGGCCGCGGATTTTTTCGGGGAGCAGCTGGCATTGATCCGGAACGGCGGGAAACCGCTTCCCGTCAGGGAAGAAAAGGATTCCGGTGCGGGGCCGAATTTTTTTCACAAGGGAAAAATGATCCGAGCCAAGAGCGCGGGCCAGGAAGAATACATCGCCCGGGTCCGGGAAGACGATATCGTTTTCAGCATCGGTCCGGCCGGAACGGGGAAAACCTATCTTGCCGTGGCGTTTGCGGTGGATTATCTCAAACAGAGGAAAGTCAGCCGCATCATCCTAACCCGTCCGGCGGTTGAGGCCGGAGAGTCTCTCGGGTTTTTGCCCGGCGATTTTTACGCAAAGATCAATCCTTATCTGCGGCCGCTTTATGACGCGCTGTACGATATGATGGACGGCGAGGAAGTGGCGAGGCACATGCAACGGGGTGTGATTGAAGTGGCCCCTTTGGCGTATATGCGGGGACGGACTCTGAACGATGCCTTTGTGATTCTGGACGAAGGACAGAACACCACGCATGAGCAGATGAAAATGTTTCTCACCCGTCTGGGGGCTTCTTCCAAAGCCGTTATTACGGGAGATATCACCCAGATCGATCTTCCGAAGGGAAAATTATCCGGATTGATTGAATGTCAGAGAATTCTCAAAGGTCTCGACGGGATTTCCTTCGTTTATCTCACGGACAAAGATGTCGTCCGTCACCGGCTGGTCAAGGAAATTGTGAACGCTTATGAAAAACACGGCCGCCGATCCGCGAAATCCGGCTCTGCGTGAACGATTTCGGAAATTGACGGACGTTCCGGAATGTCAGGTTATATTTCATGCCGATTCGGTTGAATAAACGAGTTTCCGTTGTCCTTTCGTCCGTAAAGAAACTTCCCGCCAGCCGTTCTTTTCTCTTGCGAGTCGGGGGAGAGATTCTGCGAGTTCTCGGCAAGAAAAGATACGGAGTGAATTTTTGTTTTGTCTCGGATGCCGAGATCAGAAGAATGAACCGGCGGTTCAAGAAAAAAGACCGGGTGACGGACGTGCTGGCTTTCGGCCAATTGGAAGGGCCTCGGCTTCCGTCGACCGATGCGCATGAACTGGGGGATGTGGTGATCTCGGCGGATGCCGCGAGGCGGGAAGCTTTGCGTTACGGCAATACCCCTCTCGGAGAATTGGTGTTTTACATGATTCACGGAGTCCTTCATCTTGCGAATTACGACGACACCTCTCCTTCCTCCCGCCTTCGGATGCGCGCGAAGGAAGAGTGGACGATGAAACGACTTGAAAAAAGGTTTCCCCGATGGCGATTCAGAAAACCGAAGCGATAGTTCTCGGAGCGACCAAACTCAGGGAAACTTCCCTGATCACCACGTTTCTGACGCGGGATTTTGGGAAGATCAAAGCGATATCCAAAGGGGTCCGGCAGGAGGGAAGTTTTCTGACTCCGCTTTATGAACCTTTCAGTCATGTCCAGATCGTTTTCTACGAAAAGACGCGGTCCGACATTCATTTTCTGTCCGAAAGCGCCATGTTGTGTTTCTTCCCCGGGATTCGGGCGGATTTCGAAAAAATTTCCTGGGCCAGTTTCCTTCTGGAGTTGACGGAAACCGTCCTTCCTTTGGAGGAAAAGAACGAAGCCTTGTTCGAATTGCTTCTTCTGGTGCTTCACTGCATGGAAGGGGCGTCCGTATCTCCTTTTGTTTCTATTTTTGAAGTAAAACTTTTATGGGGCAGCGGATTGTTCCCGTCGCTTGGGTCCTGTCTCCGTTGTTCCCGGACGGATTTTGAAACGGCCTACCTGAATGTGGAGGACGGCGGGATTTTCTGCGAGCATTGCCGCGATTCACACCGGATTTTTTATCCGGTGCCCAAAGGGCTGATCCGGACCATCCATTTTTTTGCCGAAAATGATTTTTCGAAATGCTTGACCCTGAAGCTTTCCCCGGAGAATGAAGCCGAACTTCATCGTCTGACCTATCAATGGATCCGGGGCCGATTCGACCGGGATCTCTCCACGATGCGGTTTCTCCGGGAGGTTTCTCTTTTTTGAAAGGAGATCGGGATCAGACCTGACCCGACTGGATGGCGCTGAGCTGCTTTTCCTGATAGGCCTTAATCTGATCGATGATTTGGATGGCAAGTTTGAGCGCTTGCCGAGCTTCGATGTCCGGGTGTTCGATTCCCGCGCCGGATTGGACGGCGGAAATGAAGTCGGATAATTCATTCCGGAGCGGCTCTTCCTTCTGGATATCGATATCATCGCGGGTGATGGACGCGCCTTCCTTCCGGAAGATCTGCGCGGCCTGAGCTCCGTAATCAAGCGAGATATACGCATTTTCCTGGAAAATCCTGATCTTCCGCTGGCGTTCCGGTGTCAGGCGGGATGCCGTAAGATCCGCGATGCAACCGTTTTTGAACCGGAGCCGGACGTTTGCGATGTCTTCAAACGGCGTGAGGACGCTGATCCCCACCGAGTCCATACTCTCAATTTCGGAACGGATCAGGCCCAAGACGATGTCGATGTCGTGGATCATCAAATCCAGCACGACTCCGCAGTCGTTGATTCGCGGAGTAAAAGGGCCCAGGCGGTGAATTTCGATAAACCGGACGTTCCGCAGGATTTTCTGAACGGTCTTGAATCCCGCGTTAAACCGTTCGATATGGCCCACCCTCAGGACGCACCGGTTTTTTACCGCCAATTCGATCAGCCGGTCCGCTTCTTCCAGCGTTTTGGTGATGGGCTTTTCCACCAGGGTGTGAATGCCCCGGCTCAGGAAGTATTCCGCAACCGGGTAATGGGATGCGGTCGGGACGGAGACACTGACGGCTTCGACTTGATCCGCCAGTTTTTTGAAATCCGGGAAGAAAGGGACGCCGAGTTCCTCGGCTTTTTCGCTTCGGGAAGGATCGATATCACAGATTCCGCAAAGTTCGGCATGCTCCAGCTGGGAATAGATGCGGGCATGCTCTTTGCCGAGATGCCCTACGCCGACGACGCCCACTTTGACGCGTTTCATAATAACGCAATATATCAGAAGGGTTTCGGAATTGCAAAAGAGAAATCTCGGGAAGAGGAAAAGACTACAGGCTTTCGATATCCTGTGCTAAGATACCGATCCTATGGATATTTATCGCCGGCTGATACAGTATATCGTACCGCATAAATTCAGGTTGGGAATGGCGTGTGTCTGCATGCTGTTTTGTTCTCTTTTCAGCGCTCTGGTTTCGGCCGTTTTATACGTGATTTTCAACGGGTTTATCAATCGCGGCCAAGTGACCATCAAGGACATCCCTTACGTCAACTATTTCACGGGAGGGGATAGCTTTACCTTTTCTGCCACGCTGATTCCGTTTCTGGTGGTCGGATTCTTCCTTTTTCGGGGAATTTTTGAATTTTTCTCGAATTATCTGATGTCGAATGTCGGTCTCCGCGCAATCATGCATCTGAGGAACGACCTTTATAAACATATTGCCCGCCTGGATTTAGACTTCTATTCCAAGGGGAGGACCGGGGATTTGATTTCGAGAATCATGAACGATGTCTCCTACATTCAAGCATCCATCACGGATGTGGTCGTTGATCTTTTTAAGCAGCCCCTGACGATTTTATTCAATATCCCCAT